>JAMPAW010000218.1 GCA_023666975.1 Clostridium sp. | reverse complement strand
CAACTTCTGATTCCATGTGCGCTAAAGCGCACATGATCATGGTAAAATAGAGATAAACGAAGCAAGGAGAGGTTTCTATGAATATCGGATCGGTGATTATGAGTAAAAGAAAAGCTTTAGGCTATACCCAACAGGCTCTGGCAGATAAGCTGAATGTCTCTTTTCAGGCAATATCAAAGTGGGAAAACGGAACGAATTATCCGGAAACGGACATACTTCCAATGCTTGCAAGCGCATTGAATACGAGTATTGATTCCCTTTTGGGATATAAGTCTCCTGTGGTTTCCGATTATGATAAAAGATACGACACGGCGGATTATTATTGGGGAATAACCCCAAACAGTTTATGCTATGAAATAATGAAATTACGGCCGCCCGTTACCCCGCTGAAAGTGCTGGATATTGGCTGCGGAGAGGGAAAAGACGCTGTTTTTCTTGCCCGGAACGGCTATATCGTAACCGCCTTCGACTTGTCTGAAACAGGAATAGAAAAGGGCAAAAAGCTTGCCGAAAAATGCAATACCTATGTGGATTTTTTTAAAGGCGATATCACTGATTTCCATGCTTCCGAACACTACGACATTATTTTCAGCAGCGGGGTATTCCACTTTATTAAGCCGGAAATTCGGGAAGAAATCACAGCCAACCTGAAAGAACATACAAATAAAAACGGCATCCACGCAATCAATGTCTTTGTGGATAAGCCGTTTGTTGAAGTTCCGCCCGACAAAAATACCAACCGCTTCCGCTGGCGTTCCGGAGAGCTTTTTCTGTTTTATCACGACTGGAAATTGCATAAGACCGAGGAAACTATTTTTAACTGCAACAGCGGCGGAATCCCTCACCGGCACTGTATGGATATTATGATCGCGGAAAGGATGCAATAATTGCGCCGGAGCCGCCGACCGTCAGGCGGCCTTTATCCGGCATCCCCACCTCAATCAGCCCCTTTCGGAGACGCCCGTCGCAATACTCGGACACAATGATATACTTTCCCGACATGGAATCGATCCCGTCAAACACCGGCTCAATTCTCTGTTCTCCGTTTATTCCCGCCATGCCGTACTTGCGGACAGTCATTTCAGGGTCTGTATATACATAGCCCGGAATGACATTATACTCCGGATTATACCAGGGCGCGCTGATAAAAAAGTATGAGTCCCGGAACACATCGTTTCCTTCTTCGTCGATGACGACGCACAATGTTTTGGAGACAAACGCATAGCCATTTTGAAACTTTCCGACAGAATAAAATGAGTCTCCTGCCGCATCGTACGGGTAAAAATCGATTACCGTCCGGCCCTGCCGGTCAATATAAGCCCACGCATCAAGGCCGTCCCTGTAATCCGCCTTTTTTACCGCCGCCTTTCCCTCACTGAAATCCTCAACGGCATCATAAACGCATGCAATACATAAGTCGCCGCGCAGGTCAACGAATCCCCATTTCCCGCCTGACATCACGGCGGCATACCCTTCCTGAAAGGAGTGAACTTCCTCATAGATCGGATCGCAAATCAAATTCCCTTCTCTGTCAGCAAATCCCCATCTGCCATCCGCTTTTACCGCAGCTCTTCCTTCGCAAAAATCCGTCGCCTCCTCAAATTGTTCCGAAATCTGCAGTACGCCTTCTTTATCAATATATCCCCACTTGCCGTCCGTCTTTACCGCGGCTCTTTCCTCCTGAAAGGATCGCACCTCCGAATATTGACACGGTATCAGCATCTCTCCCGCCTTATCAACGAACCCCCAGCATCCCTCCCGCTTCACGGCTCCGGCACCTTCCCCAAACCGATATGCACCCTCGTAAGTATTCTCACTGACGGCGTCACCGTTGCCGTCGATATAAAAAAATAACCCGTCGGATCGCACCGCCGCTATTCCCTCACGGTAACAATCTATACTGTCGTACCGAAACACGGTCAGCAGCCCGCCCTGCATATTGGCAAGAGCATACTTCCCGCTTTGATCTTTCACAGCGATTCTATCTTCAGCAACAAAAGCCAGATCCTCATACGCATCCGGTTTTATAATCCACTTCCACTGCAATTCGCCTGTATCCGCCCCGTATGCGGAAGGGCTCACAGAAGGATAAACCCGCACACCGTCGCCGTCATATATTATCTTCTTAACTTCTCCGTCGCCGGCGTTCTCGCGGTAAATCTGGCTTAATTCTTCCGCGTCGATCAATGTCACCGGATCGTCTACTTCGGAAGCTTTAAAATTGCCTTTGTACTCTTCCACGGATTGTATAAGATTTTCCCGAGGCAGTACCGTTATCATTTTTGTGTTTACATCATAAAAAAATCCCGGCCTGTAAAACAGGAAATCAATTTGTTCCAAGTCGCCGTCTATGATAAATACCGCCTCTGTCAAGTCATAATTCCTGAGCTCACCTTCCAGCCTGCGAACCGCCTCGTTATATATTTCCGTTATGTCCTTCTGTGAACAATCCATAAATTCAGAGATTACTTTTTTATCATAAGAATACCACTCTTCCCGGAATATGGAATAGCCCACTGCGGCGATTACAGCTATGAATAATAAACCGACTGCCCACCTAACCGCTTTTTTCATTGCCGCTCCTTTCCAAAACAACCGCTGTATCGTGTCCTCTCTTTTCTCCGTTTCCGTCATGCATTTGCGCCGGAAAGCGCCCGCCTTTTTCCGTTCTGCCTGCCCTAATTTACATAGGTATCCATATCAAAACCGGCGCCAATATGCGAAGCAAAATGAATCATTGGACTATCCAGATAAATCGCGGGCGGAGATTGATTTTCGATAACGATTACAATATCAATGCTGAACTCCAAATTATATTGTTCCTTTAATCTGCAAAGTGTGGCTTCCTTCGGGAAAAAGACAGCTTCAATCTTTTTCAGCTGCGTGTTTATGTCTAAAGTTTCTTCTGCACCTGTACTGAATATCCACGCCGTATACGATCTTTTCCTTTTTGTATTGCGTATATAATCGCCGTTGTTCCAGGTCTCGGTGGGTGCAACGCCCAATTCTTTGCTTATGGCCGAGACATCAAATTCATCCCCCATAATTCTAAGTTCTACCCTGACGTTTGTATTATTCATAATCTATCCTTAAGTTTTTATTCCTCTCCAAATCCCCTAATAAGCACAGGCTCCTCTAAGGTTAATAGTTCGATGACCGTATCCACACGGTCAAACAAAATATAATTTTTCAGTTTGTCTGTCGGACGCGTACCGGATACCTGTTCTTCAAAATATTTGACATACTCAGAATCCTGTACTAAAAGGATACTGCTTTCTTTCTTTTCTTTATGGCAGAATTTCGAAAAACGTTCCAAATATCCGTTTTCAATGGAACACCTGTAATCCCATACAAAATCGAATGCAAGCTTATATTTGTCCTGATTTGCGGCAGTAAAAAATATTTCATATAGCTGATTTCCTGCCACCACCTTGTCAATGATCTCAATATCAATAATAATGCCACAATTCACCAATGTTTCCATACATTTCTCCGATTCCGGCTTCCTGCCTCGCAGCCAAAGGCACAGCAGAATTTCCCTTTCCTGTCAATTTCCTTTCCGTCATTGTCCGCAAAATAGATTTTTTTTGAATTTTCAGTCCTCATACTCCTGCAATTCATAGGACATCAATCTCACACCCGTATCAAAAAATTTATAGATGATATTTTCCAAATACCATACCATATCTGTATGCGCTCCTTTAACCTTTTTACGATTTACCGCAATGCTCAATAAAATCCGATCCGCTGCCTCTGCCAGCAAATGAACGCCGATATCGCTATTATTATAAAATAACGCTATGCCGACTTGTTCCTTTTGATTTACTTTCTCTGAAACCGTATTATATAGCTCTGATTTTGATATTTTCCTACATTGCCACGCGTATTCGCCGTTATCGCCAGCGGGCAGATATTCAACGTTCCCCTCTGCATTGTAAACATCCCACCCGATTTGCTGAAACACCGTGAGAATATCTATTATATTTTCTGAATAGCAGCTAAAATCCAATATCATTAACGCTTCCATCTATGTACCTCTTTCATCCGCGTTTTTACCACTGTAAATCCTCTTAGGGGCATTAACATGTCAGGATTCAAATCCAAAAATATTTTTCTATTTCTTCACAATGCTTCAATGTATTTTTCTCCATATATTTCTTACATTGTTCCAGTGTATCATATCCTTCGTCAGCCAATTGTTCTAATATTGTGAAATCTAAAACTTCATTAACTTTTGCATCTTCACACATTGCCATATTTTCCAAAAATGAAAATACGCTGTTTATTTCGGGCATTTTATGATTCCGGACAATATGAAGAATATACGGAACTACAGCCATACCGAATACTATGTGCATTCCGTCGGTTTCGTCTATCAAATTTTCTGTTTCTCTTATTTCCAAAAAAGTGGAGCCCTCCGGAATTTCTTCCTTAAAAGCTTTATATAATTCATCATATTTCATATTAATAACCGTACCTTTTTGCAATCTGCAAATCATTGCATCTTTTTGATTGCCTGTTCCGTATATTTCCCCCAAAATTTTTTACAGCTTTGAAGTTGATATTTCTTTTCCAATTCAGGGAATCTACCGATTAGCAATCGATTTAACTGTTTCTTATCCATCACTGATTTCCTCATGCTCTTTTGCAATATGTGACTTTCCAAAGCACTGACATCCGCCGTCAAAATTTTAACTGTTTTCTTCCCAAATCTTCATCCGCTTTTCCTTGAAGCGCTATGGTCTTTGGCCCCATATATTGTCTCGCAGTCTCTAAAATCAGCTTGTCATTTCCCAGAATTTCCAGAACGGTAACGGATAATACATCTGTTAAGTGTGAATCATTGCTGTTTAAGATTTCTTCAATATATCCGAATACACTTTCTAATAATTGCCGTTCCCTATTTTCACTTAATAATTTCAGGATCGGAGGCATAAAGATATCTTCTATCACCACCGTTTCCAATACGTCTCCATACTCCTTTACGCTTTCGATATACGCTTCCTTTGTGGAAGGAAAAAACTCTTGCAGCTTTTCAAAAAATTCTGCCGTTCTGTCATGCTGTATTGTA
>JAMPAW010000217.1 GCA_023666975.1 Clostridium sp. | reverse complement strand
TGCGCACCTTTTCTTCCCTTATTCTCAACTTCGGCTCCATAATCTCCATCAATGTTTCGTACATACTCTCATCTCCTATCAACTCGTCAACTATTTCCCTATTTGCGCTGATACTCACTTCCAGAACAGAATCCGCCAGCTCACTATCCTCTCTTCCCGTCATCAGCTTCCTCCGGTTCAACAGCTCCCGGAAATCCTCCATAAAATCTCCTTTCCGTATTCTTAAGTATATCATTTCCCATCTTTTTTTCACCTGTATATTCTAAATTTTTGATGAAATGCTCGGCAGCCTGTTCCAGCCTGAAAGGATACTGCATTCCTCATACCAGGACAAGGCTACCGCAAACTTTTCAGCTTTTTCCCAATCACAAAACCCTCACGTTAATTCCTCTGATTTTTCCGGCTGTCTCGGCCAGGCGAAACGATACTTTTTTCCCTTCATAAGAAATATTCATATCTGGGTTATCCAGTTCGTTAAAATAAATATTTTCTGGTTTGTATGCAATAAAACCAAACAAATTACCATATTTGTCCGTAGTAACAGTCATAACCTTTCCGGTATATACATTGGAATTAACCTTCATGGCAGTATGTCCCCGCAATTCCTTTAACATGAAATCCTTAAATTCAGGGTTATCTTTTATAAAATATCTGTAATTGGATCCCTTTGTGGCAACCCACTGCGCCATTATTTGCCGAAATCTGCCTGCTGCCTGCAAAACCGTCGTTTTATACTCCGTTTTACCCAGCAGCTTCAACAGCTTTTTGCAATAATCCTCTATCCTTTCCTTATCATCTATATCCGGCGCCGGCCCCATGTTCAATTCCTGGATCAGGAACAGGAGATGCATCTTGTACGGTCTCATGTCACTAAGACTATGATTCTGCTTCATAATGTACTCCAGATTTGAGGCCAAAAGCGCCGCCACATAATAAGGATAATAAGACTGTCCCTCCACAAACAGTTTATCCTTGTAATCGCTGATAAGTTTTGATTCGTGCCGATGCGAGATTTCAACGTGGTTCATATACATTGCCATCATGCTTTGGATCAGTACTCTGAAGCTGATTTTTTGATACGGTTTTACCGCATTGTCCCTCGCATATTGTTTCGAACGCCTTTCATAATATACTTTGTAAAAACCTTCTGTCTGCGTAACATTAAAAAAGTCTTCCAACTCCTTGTGATACCGTCGAATGGTTTCAAAAGCCTCTTCATAAACGATATTCTGTCTGTTCGTTCCCTTGACAATTCCCTGGGTTACCTCCGGTTTGGTGGCCTCAATAACCTTCACGATTACCTGAACCTGAGACAAGTCCCTTCCTTTTCTTTTTACCTTATAAAGCGAATTACATGTCTGGCAGCCGTTTACAATCTGGGGATTCTTGATCATCAATTCCTTATTTTTTGATTCGAGCTTATCGCATACAATCGTAATTCCATTGTTAAACAGGACAAAATTTACAGGATTAGTTGACAGGGTCGCTTCCATCTCCTGGTTTACGTCCGTATCTCCCTGATAATCCCGGACATTGTCGTCAAATATACTTGCCCGAATCAATCCGTCGTCATTTGTCAGGATCCGAACCAGACTGTCTGCATTGCAAAGCACAACATAAACCTGCCCCGCATTTTCCAATTTCCCAAATTCAATAGAATCTTTATATTCAAGAGCCGCCTGATATTCCTTCCTGTTCGTCTGAGCAATAGCATATAGCTTCTCTTCATCAATTTGCTGGATACTCACGGAGTATCCTTTGTTCTTGATATTTTGAATTTCAGCTTTATCCGCCGCCACAAAAACGACGTTTACGCTGGGAAGATTCTCCCAGCGGGCAACGATTTTCTGCGTTTGAAAATAACCGATAATCTCCGAAAAACTGTAACCGTCCTGCCGTTTATGATAGATTTCATTAATCAACTCGTCAGCGGAAAATGTTCCCTTATAGGCCAAAATATATACCTCAAACTTACCTTGACCGTCTTTCTGCAAAATATCGTCAATGTCTGTTTTCGTAGAGAGCAACTGCCCATTCATCGTTATGGCGATGCCGATCAGCCCCCGCCCTTCAGGCACCTCATCGCATATCTGATTTAACAGGTCGAAATCCCTGTCCAACCTGTCCGGCTGAATTTGTGAAAAATAGATATAATCGATATATCTTCTCTCGTTATCGGACATGGCGTTTTCTGCCAGTTCATTCTCTTTGCTGTATTCGTTAAGCCATGCTTTCAGTATCGGATTTTCAAACACAATAATTCCTCCCGCCGTTTATCAAAATTTTATAGTCATTTCTGCAGTATATGTGATTTTGTCGGTCGTAGTCATATATACATAATGGATATCATAGAATATCCCCTCTCCGGACACATCATTATCAATAAATATCCCATCCAAAATATATTGAATGGCCTTAACCCTTTGGCGGTATTCATTCCGTTTTGCCATGCTTTTCCTCGCCGTAAGCAAAGTATTTTCATCAGTCCGGTTGATTTTTTCCTCATAAGTATCCTTTTCTTTTTGTAGCAGCTCCCTGCTCCAATATCTGGTTATGACCCCCAAAGACCCTTCCACGCTGTATCCGTCCAATTCGCTTAAGTATTGCTCTTCTATATGTTCTATCCCGCTATGCCATTGGTTACAGAGCTTCAGCGCCGTTTTAGCATGAATAACCGTATCTTTCAAATCAAAAATATACCATTTTACTTTTGTTTCGGTAACGTTTTCCAAAATAGCGGTAACATCCGGTTTTTTAGTTTTTTCCTGCGGAGTTCCTTCCGGTATATACTCCTCACTGAAATAAGCCTTGTCCCCGTCTCTTACCGTATAATGCAGGATGACCCTGTCTAATGTATCGGTCTGTCTTTCTTCCACAATGATATCTCTGGAATAGTCGAACCAATACATCGCTGTTCTATTATGTGTCTTTCCCGGTTTTAGCTTTTGTGCTTTCATTTGGCAACTATCCTATGATACAGTTTGATTCATCGTACAACAGATCAATATTTTCATTAAATCGTCCAAAGTCATAGCCGATCCTCGGATAATCAAAAAATTCTAATTCCTCGATAACCACACTGCCCTTTTCATTTTTTTTAAATTCATATATATTTACTGTTTTTTCCGGTCGAAGCATATCCTGCATGCTCCAATTTATTTTCTCCAAGATATCGTTTTTTCGGATTACGTTTTTCATCCTCGACACTAAGATTAAATTATTCATTCTTCCCGCCAAAGTATCACTATGAGTTGAAACAATCAACTTGTTGCCAAGATTACAGAATCTAATCAACGTTTTTGCGACACTTCCCTGTTTAATGGGATGGATGCTGTTTTCTACCTCATCGTAGTACAGATATCCGTAGCTGCTTTCCGACTTCAGCACACTGCTGAAGGGTGATAACTCATGTATCATTGACGAAGCCATGTTCAAAGGAATAAAACAAGCCCCCTCCCGGTACATAAACCTGTCGTTCTGATATTCAATTTCTCCGCCCAGCAGTTCACGGTTCACAAATTCTATTAAATCCGCCTCATTTTCACTGAACTGTGTTCTGGATGAATAAGTCTGCAGAAATTTCAGATAATCATAAACCGGCAGGGGCATTCCGGCCTTTCCCTGCATATTCACAAAAAAATTCCGGTAGAGCATCTGCAGACCGGCCCGTGCTGCCGGGAGGAACAACTGCCCTTTTCCCACGGGCAGTCCCAACATATCCCGCAGGGCGCACCGAGCAAGCTGTAATTTCATCTCATCCGCCGTTCCCGTTACATGACCTGCAATATTTTCTCTGGTGCCATCGGCATACTCTTTCTCCAGATACGCCGTTTCCGCAACCGTACCGACATAGAATACTTCTTCTGCAGACTCAAAATGTATTGTTATTTCCTCCACAGGAATTTCTACGGAAAAACAGTCTAAAAGAAATTTCTTTTTATTGTCCCGCAGATAGCTGTTCACCCTGCTTTCTATTTCGGCAAACCATTCATGAGAAAACCGGATATAAGTTATATCTCCCTGCTCCGCGCTTTTAGCACAACCGATTTCCACGTTCCACTCGGACACTATATTTATAATCCCATACAGAAGCTCCATCATCAAAGTTTTCCCACTGTTATTATCTCCTACAAACAGCAGGAAATCACCTGTTCTTACAGAAGCTCTCTCAATTTTCGCAAATTTACTGACATCTACTCTTATACTCAAAAGAAACCCTCTTTTCTGTTCTTGCATTTTTATTATATCATGAATCGGTGACAGATGTAGTCACCTTGACCCCCTCCCAAACAGCACCACTCCTATCGTTTGAAGCAGAATTTTCACATCCTGCCGCAAGGACCACTCGTCAATGTATTTCAGATCCAGCTTCACCACGTCCTCAAAATTGCGGACATCGCTCCGTCCGCTGACTTGCCACATACCGGTCAGCCCCGGGGTGATGCTGAGTCTTCTCCGATAATAAATGTTATACTGCCCAAACTCATCCTCAGTAGGAGGCCTCGTGCCTACTAAGCTCATATCTCCCTTGACCACATTCCAAAACTGCGGCAGCTCGTCAATGCTCGTTTTTCGAAGAAATCTCCCGACCCGGGTAACCCGGGGATCCTTATTCATCTTAAACATGAGCCCCTGCATCTCATTCTGCTCCATCAGATCCTTTTTCCGCTCTTCGGCGTCAACATACATGGAACGAAATTTGTACATTCTAAACCGCCTGCCGTTTTTTCCGATCCTGATCTGAGAGAAAAAAACTGGCCCGCGGGAATCGATCTTGATTGCCAGCGCCACAAAGGGCGTCAGAATCAGTGTAAAAAGCAGTCCGATACCTCCGCCTAAAATATCCATCACCCGTTTAACAATCCTCCGCCGGTAATCGATCTCATTGTTCAGATAGGTCATCACGGGAAGTCCCGCAAACTTTCCTACACTGCTGCAGGGTGTATCGATGCTGAACCGTTCCATGCAATTATGACAAATGATACCCATTGCCAAAAAAGACTGGATCAGATTCTCCAGGTCGCTGTACTTTGTCTGAGGGCTGTGCAGGAAAATCACGTCCACAGCGCTCTGCCGAACCACCTCGACAACATTGTTTCTGTCGGCTATAACGGGAATATCCTCCACAGTCTCCCCGATTCTGTCAATATCTA
>JAMPAW010000216.1 GCA_023666975.1 Clostridium sp. | reverse complement strand
AATGTTCTTACTATTATGATAAACGCGAAGAAAAGTATTCTCTTTCCATATGGTTAAACAGAAAAGACATAGAGGATCGAATGAAATTGTCTTCCAAAAAGGTTGATACACAGTACATATCCGGAACTAGAGAAACCATTATCGAAAGTATTTGTAGGGTTGTTTACCAGGCCGCTATGGTTGCAGATGAGAATGGAGAAAAATATTTTGATTATTTTGTTAAAAGATATGAATATGAATTAGCCTGTTTTGATCGAGGCAATGAATTGTTTGAGCAGGAACGGATAAATATGACCAATGATGACAAGAACTGATTTTAAATATTTTGACAAGGCAAGACAGGCTGCTATGGTGTCAGACTATCATAAGACACATATCGGATGTGTGGCTGTATACCAGGGAACAATTATTGGTATCGGATGTAATTGTAATAAGACTCACCCAACGCAAAAATTTTATAATAGATATCGTAAGCAGTCTGATATTATGCTACCCAAATTACATGCTGAAATCAGTTGTCTTAATTCTATAAAACATCTGGATATCAATTTCTCAAAAGTAAAACTTTATATCTATAGGATCAGGAAGGATCAGCCGTTTGGTCTGGCCAGACCATGCCCTTCCTGTATGGCAGCAATTAAAGATCTTGGTATTCGGGATATTTTTTATACAACAAATGACGGATATGCTCAGGAACGAATTAGGGAACAGGAATTAGGAGGTGCTGCATGATGCGATGTGATATTTGTGGAAGAAGTACAGGGCATGATCCACGTTGTCCAAAATATATACCTGAGAAAGCGGCGCACTACTGTTCTATCTGTGGTGATGGTATATACGATGGAGAAAGATATATTAAAAATTCTAACGGAGAGTATATCCATTATGAATGCACTTACACAATAAAAGAATTATTAAAATGGTTAGGTGTAGAAGTTAAAACAATGGAGAATACATGTGAGATATATAATTAAATCTGTCAGGAAACTGCTTGTGGTTTATGAGTCAGGATATGAGTATTGGGTTAAAACAAGAGATATTAAGGTTAATCCTGAATGGATAAAGATTCTGATTGAAAAAGTAAAATTTCCACAGGAAAATCGATACTGGCATCATACTGGTGAGTTTAAGTCCAAGATTCTATTAGATAAAGACTTCAATTTGATCGATGGATATAATTCGGTGCGTATTGCCAGGATTAATGATATTGATAAAGTGCCCGTATATTTTGTGAATTAAAAATTATTGATAAAGGAGGATACATGGCTGGTATTAGCATACCTCAATATGAGATCTTTAAGCTCGGAACAAATAAACTTAAATATTACAATTGGGATTTAACGATTACAAAAAATGATGCATTTAAGTTTCAAGAGTTGGTAGCATTATTTGAAGCACAAGAATTTCGCATAATGGCGAATAAAATTTTGAAGAAAAACATTAGAGAAATTGATTTTTCCAAAATATTTATGCAAGTAATAATTGAAAAAAAATCCGACTTTGAACGAGCTACTTGTAATAAAGGAGTAACAGTAAACGGTATAAATTACCGTAGATTTATCGGAACAACAGGTGGATTAAAAAATAACACTCTTCTGTTTTGCAATTCTCAATACATAGATGAATTAAATGAACTTTGTGAATGTAAAAGGAATAAAGATATACCTCTTGTCCCTGCAAAATACGAGGCATATAAAGCATTAACTTGTTCTGCTTCTCAGCCAATTTGTATACCCAATGGTATTTTGGTTGTAAGAGATTGTATTACGCAATATTTTGCAGATGTAATCTCATTGGATGATGGGAGCGATTCTGACGAGCCAATTATGGAAAAGGTGTTACATAAGCAACTGGAAAATACAGTATCAGACGGTTTCAATCTTTGTACTATTGATTACATGAAACGAGTATCTGAATTTTTAGGGTTAGATTATGTTCCCAGCGGTGTTTGTCTGAGAAATGCATGGCTAAAAGGAATGTTATACCCATTTCCAATTGTTGAATTTGTTGAAGAATTTAATCATGGGAACTATTTTATAGAAGATATATGGGGAAATATTCAAGATATCAGAAAATGTGAAATGATTTTAACGGAATCTTCTCTCAAACTGTGGATGGCATATGACAATATTGAAAGTTATGAAATAGCATATAAGGAATGCGGATACGAATTTTCAGTTACTAAAATATCTCCTCCCATATTGGAGGAACAACGCGAACTTAACTATCAGTATTTACAATCATATGATTTTACAAATGATGACATAGCAGAACTTTGCGCACCAACAATAGAATATCTAAAAGATGCAATGTGTGGTGACTACTCTTCCACTGTTAAATTCTTAGGTATAACTGAGAATACAGATGTTAATTCCTGGCAACGCGCGTTATACGCAAGCGAATATATGCTTGGTGATCCATATATCATTGATTCAGTGCATCGGTTCATCAAAAAGAAAATGAATGATGCTAAAATCGGCAAACTGCTTGTACAAGGCAATTACCAGATTGCCAGCGGAGATCCCTTTGCACTAATGCAGTCAGTCTGTGGGATAGAAGTAACCGGACTTCTTAAAGCGGGTGAATGTTACTCAAAATTTTGGATCAATAAGAACGAAAATGATGTGGTTGTGTTCAGAAGCCCGATGACAAGCCACAACAATATACGGAAGTGCAAAGTAAATAATTCGCCTGACTGCCAGCGTTGGTATCAATATATGGATGTCATTATGATTATTAATGCATGGGATTCCTTTTGCATGGCCGAAAACGGGTGTGACTGGGACAGCGATATTCTATTCTCTACAAACAACGATGTGTTGAAAAAACGTTATAAGGAACTCCCCGCCATTGAGTGTGTGCAGCGTAATACTCCTAAAATGTTCATTACAGAAAAAGAAGTAAAAAGGACTAACAAGAATGGAATGGGAAATCAGGTTGGCACCATCACAAATTATGTCACCTCCATGATGGAAGTCCAATCACATTTTCAAAAGGGTTCTAAGGAATACAAAGAATTGGAATATAGAATTGGATGCGGACAGCTTTACCAGCAAAACGAACTTGATCGGATCAAGGGAATTGTCGCTACTCCCATGCCTAGTCGCTGGTACAATATGAGGGCTTGTGGAGATAACAGATATTTACAGTCTATTTGTGCTTATCGCAAACCATATTTTATGGTTTATATATACGACGAAGTCAAACGCGCTTATAAAGACTACATAAATGAAAGTAATGATAAGTGTTATGCATTATACAACTGCTCTATTCAGGATTTATATTTAAATAATAAAACATTGTCAGACGAACAAAAAAAATTTCTATTTTGGTATGAGTTTAAAATGCCTGTTGGAACCGGAGATTGTTCTATGAATCAAATTTGTAAATATGTTGAAAAACAATTAGATGGATATAAATCTCAACTACATAGTAATTCAGGATTTGACTATAATATTTTAAAATATAAAAGAAGATGCACTGAGGAACACAGACAAGAACTTAAAGAATTAGAGCAGTACTATTGTGAATGTGTACGAGAATATAAAAAATGTAAAATTCACGATAAAGGAGATGCTAATAGAAATAGACATTTCTTATACAAGAAGTTTAATCATGATGCAAAAGAAATCTGCCCTAATGATGAAGAACGTATGAATATTATTCTTGATATTTCTTATGGCTATAAAGGTAATAAGCAATTTTGTTGGGACACGGTGGGAGAAATAATTTGCAAGAGATTGGAGGAACTAAACACTGTATATACTGAATGAAAAAGATTATATCAGAAATATTTTAGCCTCAAAAAAGAATCCGGATGATTTGTCCATGGGGTATTTTATAACACTGATTGCTAAATACTACTACTCTGAAAATTTAGAAGTGAAACAATTATCTGATATTGTTAAACAAAAAATATTAGAATTTAATTTGGATAATTACCAGGAATATTTATATCATAATAAAATTACTGCTATTTGTAATGCTTTGTTAAATGGTGATATAGATATTACTTTTAAGGAAAGAGAGTATATCCCCATTTATGAGAATGAATTAGATATTATTAATACCTTGCCAAATGACAGGCAAAAGAAATTGATGTTCACCTTTTTTGCGGTTGCAAGATATATGGACTGTGATGGATGGATCAATAAAAAGACTTCAAAAGGGCTATCAGAGATATTTAAACTTGCAAATGTTACTGTTACTTCACAAAAGCGGAATGAATTATTACATGAATTATATAAAAACGGATATATATCATTTGGGAAGAAAGTTGATAATATGAATATTAGAGTTAATTTAGATGATTCAGGCGATATTGTTTATAAAATAAAAGATTTTCGTAATATTGGTAATCAGTATATTGGTAATTTTAAAAAGGGATATAAACAATGTGTTCATTGTGGAAGAAAATATAAAATAAAATCACCCAATGATTATTCCAGTAAGTATTGTAATCAATGTGCTTATAAAATCAAATTAGAGCAAACTAATAATAGCAAGAAACGCAAAAATGGAATAAAAGCCAAAAGTTAAAAAATGCTTATATTTAGGGCGCTTTTAACACTTTTCAATGAAAAATGTTGTTTTCTTTTAATGGTATATAAAACAGATGTGAAATTGATCATTCATAGTATCAAAAAAAGAAATAGCAACTACAGCATGATAACATAGTTAATAAAAGGAGAAAATTATGAATTTAAAAGAATCTTATCGATATGCAAATTACCTTGATAAACTTTTGGAAACAGCATATATGTATCTTAGGAACAAGGGGTTTGTGACCACTACCACACAGAATCACTTGCGTTCCAAAGTAAATAATGAAGCTGAGGATGAAACTATTGAGGTACAGAAACCTTATGATGTAGAATTTACTCCTATGAATATTGTAGATTTTGTAGTTAGGGTGATTGTAGAGAAAGAAAAATTAGTGGATGCTATTGCTATAGCCAAAGCTGGTGCAGAAATCAATATAGATAACGCTGTGGCTATGAATAAAAAGAAACAGGGGTTTGCAAATGTGTTAAATAGCATGGCAAATATAAAAGCAAGTGAAACCCAATCTTCAGGAAAATCTTATAAATTCGATTCTAATGGTGAACAGAAACCATATTTTTATGACGTAATTAATACAACTCAAATAAATTTTGAT
>JAMPAW010000215.1 GCA_023666975.1 Clostridium sp. | reverse complement strand
GAGCCAGAGCACAGAAATTTATTTATCGAAACTTTGATAGCGATAAAAAATATTATGCGATTGCCCTGAAAAATAACTGGCTTTTTTTGGAGAACTGTGTTAGTATATCAAATTGAGTTGACCAATAAAGGTCATATTTTGTATTTTTAAGGAGAAAACAGATGAATAGTTCAATAATATGGATACTGCTCGCTTTTGCGGCATATATGATGATCATGGTTGTAATCGGGGCAGTTTATGCGAGACGCACAAAGAGTTCGGAAGATTTTTTTCTCGGAGGACGTAATTTAAATGGCTGGGTAGCGGCATTGTCTGCACAGGCCTCCGATATGAGCGGCTGGCTGTTGATGGGACTTCCGGGAAGCATTTATGCATTCGGAACCGGGCAGGCATGGATTGCTGTAGGCTTGTTTATCGGTACTGTATGTAACTGGCTGTTTATTGCCTCAAGGCTTCGCCGGTATACTATTCGTGCCAACAATTCCCTGACCCTTCCGGCTTATCTGGAAAACCGTTTTCATGATAAAAAGCGGGTTTTGCTGGTGACTTCTTCGGTGGTAATCGTAATCTTTTTCCTTGTGTATACGGCCTCGGCATTGACGGCAGGGGGCAAACTCTTTGCTTCCGTATTTGGCGTGAATTATCGGGTGGCACTTACCATTGGTGCCGTGGTTATTCTGATATACACCTTTTTGGGCGGCTTCATGGCAGTATGTACCACGGATTTTATTCAGGGAACGCTGATGCTGGTGGGGGTATTGATTGTGCCGATTATTGCGTACATTTTTGTCGGTCCTGACAATCTGATCAGTGTACTGAATACGTCAGGCGTGGCAGGCGGTGCCAGTTCCTATCTGAACGTTATGCATGATTCAGGAGAACCGGTTTCGGCGATATACATTATCTCCCAGCTGGCATGGGGATTGGGATATTGCGGAATGCCGCACATTCTTGTCCGTTTTATGGCTGTGGCCAATGAAAAGGAACTGAGAAAATCCAAGATCATTGCGATTATCTGGGTTGCCATTTCCTTAAGCTTTGCCGTTGTTATCGGCATTGTGGGACGGGCATATCTGTACCCGACGATTCTGGGGGAGACGACGGATATTTCTGCGGAGAACGTATTTATTGAAACAATTAAGAAAGTATTTATCGGAGACTTAAATCTCGCCTTTGTCGGAGGTTTGCTGCTCTGTGGAATTTTGGCGGCCATTATGTCCACGGCGGATTCACAGCTGCTGGTTACCGCATCAGCAGTGGCAGAAGATTTATTTAAAGGGATTTTTAAAAGGGACGCCGAGGATAAAACCGTACTGAATGTCAGCCGTATAACCGTGGTAGTTGTGGCTGTTCTTGCCTATATCATTGCCCTTAATCCGGACAGTTCTGTTATGGGGCTTGTTTCCAATGCGTGGGCCGGCTTCGGTTCGGCATTTGGACCAATTGTGCTGCTGTCTCTCTATTGGAAACGGGTGAACCTTCCGGGAGCGATTGCCGGAATTGTGTCGGGTGCAGCAACGGTAATCATATGGGATTACATTTCACTGGTGGGCGGACAGACACTGGGTGCAGTAACCGGTCTTTATTCGCTGGCACTCGGCTTTTTCATCAGCCTGCTATTGATTGTCATTGTATCTTTGCTCACTAAGGCACCGTCAGAAGAGATTTATCAGGAATTTGATGACATGAAAAATAATAATTTGTAAACGGAAAAGAGACCATCTGAATGGTCTCTTTCTTTATAAGTATAAGGGAGAATTAATGAAAAAAGTGAAAAAACTTTCTATATTTAATATATAAGAAAATTATGAACAAATTATGACATCAGCAAAAACAATTTGAAAACTTTTAGAAAAAAGGGTCAAAAAACGTGTATTTTCAGATTTTATGTATTGGAAAAATAAAAGAAGAATTTTATCGAAGGCAGATTGACGGAATCTGTACAAAGCTTCAGATGGGACAGCATACAGTCAGAATGATCGAATATCCGGATTTACCTGTGCCGGAACGCCTGCCGGAAAATAAGCGGGAGGCATTTCTGGAAAAAGAGTGCGCCAGACTGGCAGAAAAAATTACGGCAAGGGATTATGTTATCGCACTCTGCATTGAGGGAAAAGAGCTTTCCTCAAAGGAGCACAGGCACTATATCGAAAAAGCGGCGGAACAGGAATTTGATACGATTACTTATGTTATCGGTGGTTCACTGGGACTGCCGGAGCAGATAAAAAAACGGGCTAATCTGCGCATGAGTTTTTCCAAGATGACCTTTCCTCACCAGATCATGAGGCTGGTGCTTTGTGAGGAGATACAGACAGCACTTTATTTGTGATAGGTTTTTCCCTGAAGAATGGTATAGCTGCGATAGAGCTGTTCATAGAAAAGAAGTGTCAGGGTGCCTGCCGGAAGGCTGCAGGCAGACAGAGAACATTTGGTGAGCAGCATACTCTCACACAGTCCGGACAGTGCCGATGTACATTCGGTTTCATGGTATCCGATGAAAATATGAACGTTTGACTGGCCGCAATGTTGAAAGCGGTCAATCACTTTTGCAAATTCCTCTGACGAATAGGAAGAGGGACCGGAAATGATTTGCAGAAAACGGTGATTTTCCAGAGAAATCTTTCTGGAAAGGGACAGATGTTTATCCAGCTTCAGTGTAGCGGTACAGTAAGCAGAAAGCCTTTTTGTAAATTCGTTGATGGCTTCTTGATAATTGACACCAAATCCTGCCGGATTACAATAGATATGATAGTGCATAGTGCTTCCCCTTTAAATAAAAAATGCACCAGAGAAGAATCGAACTTCCGCACATGGCTCCGGAGGCCATTGCTCTATCCACTGAGCTACTGGTGCAACAGCTAATATAATACTACAAATCTTGTAAAAGTGCAAACGAATATTGCATTTTTTTTTGCATTTTGTTACAATGATTATTCATAAAGGGATAAATGACAACAGATAACGGGAGATGACGATGAAAAAAAATATATTTGATAAGATTTCAGAATCATATGAACATTTTCATTTACAGGATACACAGATTCGCAAAGGCGACAGCACGGTGGTAATCAGTCCCAAATTGAAACTTACACTGGGCTGGAGTCTGTTTATACTGTGCTGTGTGCTTGCCTGCGTGGTACTTGAGCTGCCGACGCCAAAGCCGAAGGAAGTGAGTGTCGAGGACAAGGAAAATGTCCTTCAGCAGGAGGTGGACGTAGAGGAAGAACATGATACGATGGTTCCCTACGAAAAAGATGCAGACGAGGAGCTGAATGCGTTTATCGGCTCCTATCTGACGGCGATTACGAATTGTGATAATCTGGCCCTGCAGGATATGGTGACAGACCCGTCAGAATATAATGATGCGGAAAGCCTCAGAAAAAAAGCAGAGTTTATCACAGAGTACAGTAATATAACCGTGTATACAAAAGCAGGATTAGATGAGGGAAGCCATGTGGCATTTGTCGTGGCAAATCTTACGATAGCGGGGGTTAACTCTTCACCCTATGATATTATTACTTTATATATTGTCAACGGTGCGAGAGGATATCTCATTAATAACGGTGCGCTTTCAGAAGATACCCAGTCTTATATCGAAAAGATAAAGGGAGATAAGGACATTCAGAAAATTTACCGTTCCGTTGAAAAGAAGAATAATGAACTAAAAGAAAAGGATGCTTCGCTGAAAGAATTCTATGAAATCATCAGCAGGAGAAATGTGAAGACGGATTCGGGTGCAGATTTGCTGACGACCGAAGCGGCAGAGCAGCCACAGGAGGGAAGCAGTGAAAGCCCAGAGAACAGCGGACAAGAGCAGGGTGATAGTGCTCCGGCGGAGGGCGGACAGGAGAATGGTGGCGAGGCTCCGGCGGAAGGCGGACAGGAATAGTTATTTCTTTTGGCTGTCGTTCTCATTTGGCTCCGTATCTTCCTGTATACCGGTAGCATAGACATCGATGCCTCTGGGTTTAACCGGAGTGGAAAATACAATCTGTGTTTCGGTTTTTCCGTATTTTTGCAGCTGCCCGATGAAGGAATCCAATTCCATAGTACTCGGAAAGGCCACTTTAATCAGCATGGAATAAGCACCTGTGACGCAGTTGCACTCTAATACATTGGGACATGCTTCAATATAAGGATAAAAAACCGGTTTTTGTTTTGGGTCCAATGACATATTGATGAACGCGGTGACGTGGTAGTCAAGCATGACCGGATCAACCGTGGCATGATAACCGGTAATAATCTCTGCCTTTTCAAGGCGGTCTATTCTCGCTGATACAGCGGGTGAAGATAAAAATACCTTACCTGCCAGATACTTTAACGGATATCTGGCATTTTCCTGCAGCAGATGAAGTATCTTCTTATCAATATTGTCCATATCATTACTTCCCCTTTCTTACTAGTGTACTGTCTCATTGATATTTGATAAAACCACGCAGGATATTTGTTCATCTGCAAGGCGGATTTTCGACGGCGTAGCGGTGGCTACGGCTAGAAAATCTAACGCAGCAGATGGGCAAATAGACAAGTGGGTTTACCTAATTATCAATGATACAGTACACTAGATACCATTATATAGAAAAAGGTGCTCTTAATAATGGAAAGAACACCTCTTTGTATTTATAAGTATTATATAGAGTTTTCTTAATTTTTTCAAGTACAAAATTTGTCTGGCGGTTTTGACTTGTATTTTGAGTTAAGGTTATTGAAACCGACAAGAATAGAGTGTAGAATATATGCAAAGAAAAAATCAATATTGAGATAAATATTACAAGTCACCAGCGGGGGAAGCCAATAGGACATATTTTGCTATGCAATTAGGAAAAGGAATATGTAATAACCGAATATAAAGTATAAGATTGGAGATTGAAATATGGGGAATCAATTGCCAGAAGGTAAAGATACGGACATGTCATTGAATGAACTGTGCAAAAATTCAATAGATTTAATTGAATATGCACGGGGAATCACCGCAAAACAGATTAACATCATTCAGTTAATGACGTTTTATTCCATAGGGAGATGGATTGTGGAAGAACAGCAACAAGGCGAAAGCAGGGCAAAATATGGTCAGCGAGTGATTAAAAGGCTTTCAGATGCTCTGACTGAGCAGTATGGAAGAGGCTTTTCGGTAGACACATTGGAGAACGCAAGACGTTTTTTCCTAACATATCAGGATAGAATTTCCGAAACAGTGTTTAGGAAATTTGCTGTGGAAAAATC
>JAMPAW010000214.1 GCA_023666975.1 Clostridium sp. | reverse complement strand
AATCCATGCAAAAAATTTCACTTTAAGACTTGACTTTTAATAGTTAGTCTTTCTTGGTATTTTCGCAATCACAATATCATAATCTCTGTTTTCCTGCATAATGTTTACCTTCATTCATTTGTAAGCAACTCCGCCACATCTTCAATATTTGTAATAAAGCAATTCATTTTCCTGCAGACAATCTTCAATTAATTTACATGCCTCTGAATAATCACACTTGAAAAATTCTCTATCTGCCCTAATCCGATATTCTTCTAATACCTGATGCACAATTCTTTCTGCCTCCTTGCTTTCCTTTACCCTGAATACTTTTCGTGGGGAATACGGAAATACTACTCCGGTTGCTGAATTGATTTCCCGGCATCTTTTTAGCACATTCCTTGTTGTCATCCCAATTTTAAGCAAATCCTTTTCTTCTCTCCTAGACAAAATATAAATATATTCGTCTGTATCATCCGAATTTATGTCAAATTCGAGGAATCTATTTGAATATATGATAAAATTTCCCTTTTTAATATGTAATGAAACATTTTTTGCTTCTTCCAGACTGCCATTCTTAATCGCAGTTCTCAAATCCGATAATAGGTTTACTATATTTGAGCAATCCTTATAACTCGGATAATCAAAATACATATATGTCGTAAACCAATCCCATTGATCCTGACGTATAATCCGATTAAATAACCCTTTTACTATACTAATTTCATTACAGATATCCACATTCTTTTTAATTGACTGCTTATCAATAAAATACAAAACACTTTTTATGGCAGTTTCATTTTTACTGTATGTTTCAGGCTTAAATGGTGCTGCACCGAATCCCCATTTTTTATTTCCGCCATGCTTTCACCTCAAAATAATTTGATAATCACCAACTATGGTTCTTTACTAATTTAAGAACATTATCAACCAATCTGTCAAAAGTTACTATTTTCGTATTTTTCATTTCATACATACTTTGGCTCCTGACTTCCAAAGCCACCGGTGTCATAAAATCCCTCCGGCTGACCACAAGATAATAATGGATTCGATAAACAGGTATATCTATCCCATGCTGTAAAAGACCGATATTCCTCAAAAAATAATCCCTATTTTTATCCATCCAGCGTTTCCAGTCTTGTATCTGAGTCAACCCCTTTCTTACACTCTCGCTTTCAGTATTTCGTGTTTGTAAAAGATATTCCGTATTTGCCTTTTCAAACTCAATCAAAACGATACTATATCCATCAGAACTCTTTCCTATCAACATATAATCAACTGCAAATTCGTTTTCCAACTCCTGCTCCGGAAATAAATAAGCATCATGATGGCCAAAATTATAGTCTACAAATATAGAGCCCGGAATGAACCATTTCCTATTTTGCTTTATATACTCCTGAATTTCCAGTTCATTTTTACAATTATAAATTATGTCTTTGAATTTATCGGCTTCCACTTCAAAGTCCAACTCATTTTTATATTCAGAAAAATGTAAATAGTTATTAGGGAACAAAGACCTCTTATGCCAGATAAATTCTCTTATCTCTTTATCCGGATGGGAATGTCGTGGAAATCCCCTTGCGCTCTTTGGACCTTTAATGCTGCATATGCTAAGTCTGCTTCATATGCTTGCTTTTCTTCTTCGCTCAATATAATATTGTAATCTCTATCCTGTAATTTCATGATAACTTCTCCCGGCAACAGTTTTCCTATAGGCTTTCAGCCTTTTTCTGCTTTTAGTATACCGGAAAAAGGCCACCCCTACAATCAGAACTCCATCAGAAGATGCTTTCTCAATTTCTTCGAAAATATAATCAACTCTTTGATTCTATTGTATGTGCAACAGCGTTGACGTAACCACCTTTGACGGATATATCCTGTGATTGGCACTTGACGGAAACCTGCAAATGTGGGTAGATGCGGAGGACAGCCTCGAACTGTGGTAGTTTTAATTCCCCCGAATTTGAGGGAATTAATTTTCCTCATCATATGGCAAAATCAGCCAATCACCCGTTTCGGTCACATGATAAAACTTGTTGCTATCAATGTCTAACTTAATAACCGGAACAGCACCGCTATCCAACACTGTTCCATCAATATAATAATGGCTTTCTCCATCATAATAGATATCATGGAAATTTGGATCTCCTGCAATCACTCCTGTGCCTATGTGTCCGGCAACAATATTCATACAAAATTTTCCTGTTTGAGCAGGATATTTTTCTGTGAAAGTATAATCATCCGTTCCCCATTCCCATAAATCATCGGTTTCTTCATCAACTCCTGCATGAACAAATATGGTATTTCCTTCCACATAATATCTCCGAAGATTCTGCATCCATAAAATGTACCTATCATCGCTGTCATCATTGTCAACACCTGAACCAAAAAAGCGATCTTCTCCAATAGGCCATCTCCCATCAATTGCCATATCCTCATGATTACCGGCAAGGACAATGATTTTATCAGAACCATATTTGCGTTCCAAATCTATAATTCTATCCAACACACCATAGTTATCTTGTCCTCCATGTATGTAGTCCCCACAAAGAACAAGTTTATTATCTCCCGATAAATCAACAAGACTCAATGCCTCGTCAAATGATTGCAAACATCCATGGATATCGCTCATTGCATATACAGAACTCACTTTATTTCCTCCTCGTATACTCAAAACAATCCGGGCTACGCAAAAACCAATCGATTCCTTTTTATGAGGTTTCATTTGATCCGGATAACCTGCAAAAATGACAATCACATCATCCTTATAAGCCAAAAAGCAGATACCGTTTTCAGGTGCTTGTACATATAATTATTCATTGCTGCAACAGGGCTTTGATAATCATATTCCCTAAGCCTGATTTTAGAATTTTTCTCAATTTTTCAGTACCGGTATTCAGCGCAAATCCAAAATACCTCATGATTTTATCCTCCGTTACTAAACCTTACCAAAGATCATATTTCCGATTATCGACATAACCATTTTCCCACAATTCTTTCAGATAACTTATAGCTGTATCTGCTTTCCACGCATTCCCTGCCAGCATCATCAACGGGATGTGACAATCTCTAAAGTGGGCGAGGGGAATCTCAAATAACTGCTTTCCGACTTCCTCCGTATAATGCTCTATAAGATATTCTTCCAAGATAAGCTCATATGCCAAGTCGAAGCTTTCTTCATCAACCCAGAATCTACCCAAATCATATCTACGGCCCAGACGTTGATTAGCCACATTGGATAATCGGAGAAATTGATACACATTACCACTGTTAATAATACTGGGAGAGGGGAAGAGACGGGTTTGTACCGCTTTATCCTCAAACCATATACTCATCTGAAGTGATAAGGAAGGCACCAGCGGATTGTGTATCTCTATAAAGAGATGCCAATCCTCCCGGAGCAAGGATATAACAGTGCCTGAATGTTCAGGTTTCATTATTCCAAAGCCCAATTCATTTGATTTAGCAGTGATAATTTTATTAAGAAGAATTATATTTTCATTTTTCATGTTTCGTTCCTCCCATTACATGAGCAAAGTTAAATTACTTTGTATATATTTGTTTTCCCGGCAGCTTTCTTGTAAACTCCATATTTGTTTGAATTGTTTCTTACATGAAGTGAAAGCTGTTTTGCTAAAGTCATTTTGTCGTTCCTTGATAGAAAAGCCCAGTCGGAGGGGAGAAGCGCAGATACAATAAAAGTATCCCCGGATTTGAAATTGTTTAAGTTCTGAAACATTTTCTGAATCAAAAGGGTAATCGGGGATGTATTACCCCTATGGTCAGCATACAGCATTACACAGTAGTGCTGGAAGGCAGAGAGGCTGAATCCTAATTCTTTTGCAAGGTCGGCAACGATGTTGAAATCATTGTTAGAGTAATTGGAATAAATTCTTGGCATATTATCATTTCCTTTCCGGCATAATAGGGTGCTACCATAGATATTATAGCACCCTATTATACCAGATGCAAGTTTTATTTTTACACAAAAATACTTGAAATCTGCCAAAAACAATGCTACCATATGCAAATAAAGGAAAGCACCCACTCCAAAGCGGATGCTCCTCTTGTCGAGAAAGGCAATATGTCTACGGCAAAGTGGTCAGATTCGCCTCCCCTTAATTTTCTGCACAATCCCAATCCCCACAAATATTACACCTGCGGGCAACGCCATGATTGCAGTCAACTCCAAAATCACATATACTGCACCTGCATTTTCACTTATAAGGCTGTGAAGTGTTGAACCGTAGCAGTCTTTGTATTTATATACATTAAAGAAATCTCCTGTTTCAATTTCTTTGTAAAGCTCACCGGGCACCCAAAAGAGACCCTCATATCCGTCTTCCGCCGTACCACGGATATAGTATTTTGTTCTTCTTGATCTCGCGGGTCTGCTTTCATTTTTTTCAGTGGCTTTAACACGAACCGTCTCGTAATTATCACCTATATCATTTGCACTTTTTTGAAATAAAGCACTTGATCCCAAAAATGTCACAATAAATATAACAAAAGAAATAATGCCTGTTAGAAAAGCGTGTTTTATTTCGCTTTTACGATATCTGCCGCTGTACTCCTGTTTCATTATATGATAGATCTCCAATTACACATAAAATATCAAGTCTTAATACTATATTTTTTGATAAGTCTCTTTTTGAGCAGTCCATGTTGAATCTCAACCCAAGCTGTCTCGCCGAATATTACTGCCAAAAATACAACCGTCTGAAACACAGCGCCGTCAAATTTTTCAAGAAAATATACAAAGACAGACATTGTTACAAACAAAGCACATCCGTATATTATCAAATTTCTTCCATGTTTATGATTCCATTCCGACATATCGGTAAGTTCGTCTTCTCTTGGAGGAACCTCTCCGGTATTCAGCGCAACCGGAACTTTGGACCGAAACTGATCTACGCCAAGCACAATAAAAATAAGCAAAACAATTGCAGAAATGATCAAATAAATAATGTTGGCTGCCATAACTCAACCTCCAAATCCCGATTTTCCTTCCGGTGTAGTCAGTGCTTTCCGTTTATCATCCGTTGTCATTCCCAAATGATCTTATCGGGGGAAACCGTTCCCTGCTCCGTGAGCCAATTGCGTACAAACTCTTTAAGAGAGCCCACCTCGTTGACCGCGCCGTAAGCGGTTTTCACCTCCTCGGTGTAGCCGTTGTTTACAAATGCGACCTTGTAGGTTGTTCCGTCCTCAAGCTCCATATCGCCCTTTGTCACAAGAACATAGGGCAGATTATCGCCGTCGCCGAACCTGTCG
>JAMPAW010000213.1 GCA_023666975.1 Clostridium sp. | reverse complement strand
GGCAGAAGATTATGGAAATGTATGAGCGCAAATATTTTGAGCGTCTTGATAACAGAGGGTTTTAATGTGTTATGTGGAGCCTGATAGGGAGAGGATTATATATGTTAAAGATAATTGAAAAATCATTTGGGAGCAGATGTAACCGTGGAAAGAATAATGTTAAATTATTTAACAGCGTAGTAGATGGCGCCATAGTACATAAATTTGATGAAGCAGATTGGTGTGCGGATTTAGTGCAGTATGCGATCTGGAAATGTAAAATTGACGGCTTGATTGCTTCCGCATTTTTATTTTGTCCTGAGATTATTCAGGTAGAGGAGTATATATTTGTTAAACAATTTTGGAATTGGAGTGTGGAAGAATCTATAAAGGGTATCAGGCAGCTGGAAAAACAATACGGTGGTGATAAGAAAAAGATAGAGATGAGTGTTAATTCCTGGAGTATCGGCGATTTTTTCTTAAATGATTCAAGAAAGCTGCTGGATGATGATGTTATTATGCAATTTGGAAATTTATTATCTTATTTCTGGAAAAACAGAGTAAAAGATTTATTTCCTGATCGTAAGATAGTAGTTGAACTGGGTTATGAATTAATGGGTGAATCGGGATTATGTATAACTATGTATGAAGAAATGTAAGCAAAGTTTTGTTAATAGCTTTTTTGAACATATATGTATGAAAAAGGAGAGAAGAATAATAAGGAGGGTCATTGCTATGAAAAGATTTATCCCATTGATCATTATAATTTGTTTTTTCGGCGGATGTAATCAAAGCGATGGAACGGAGCCGGCCAAAACGGAAAATAAATTTTTCTTTGCAGATGATGCATCCGGTAAAATATACGATGCCAATTTTTCTTTTGATAATGCGTATGATTTGTTAGAAGAAGTGGAATTGCAGATTATATGTGTTGCGAAGGAAAAACAGGGTATTGTATATCAATTAAAAATAGAGGGAGTGGATGCTGAAGAAGATTACATTAAATCCCGTTTAGAGTTGGGGTTCTTTTATGTTACGGATGATAAAATATATTTATACAGAGGTCATGAGATTCCGAAAGAGCAGGATTTTCTGTTAAATGGCATCATAATATGTCAGGAAGATTCAAGGGAGGAATTGAGAGAGGACGGAATGCGGGATTATATTGAATATAACGGACAGCAGTGCTATTATGGGAGCTATAATACCTTGACAGATACGGGGTTTTATGAAATGTTTGTATGGGAAAAAGAGATAGGATTAACTCAGTATAAAAGCGGATTTGGCGCGGCAGATGAGGAGATTTACATTACTTTAAAAAGATGAAAGCATTCGACTGACAGGGCTGGCTTACAAAGAGGGCAGCGAAGGACCCTGACCGGTTGATCGACTTTTCGGATCCGTTTGACGGAGCGGAAAATTTCCTGCGGATGGGCGGGTATTGGTATCCGCCAGAATAAGGAGTGTAATGAATCAATTTAATGAATTTGTCAAAAAACATTTTGGCTTTTTACAACAGTATGGGTATATATGTTCAGAGGATAAATCAGAGGATATTACAAGCTTTGCGGGAAAAAATAATCAAATAGATGTGATTTTTTCCGCAGTAAAATGTGAATTGACGTGCCGGTTCGTTGACAACAGTAAGCGTATGTTTACGTTGCAGGATGGATTGGGATATGGAAACATAAAAGACTTTAAAGGATTATATCAAGTATCAAGCATAAAAGAAATTGAAAAGGGAGTCGCTTATTTGGCAGATGCAGTTAAAACTGTTTTTAATAAAATCAACATATCAGATGCTGCGGATTTTCAAAGAATATATCAGTATAGACTTGATATACACAAAGAATTGTTAGAAGACTATTATCTGAAAACTGATATAAAAAAAGCGGAAGAGTGTTGGAAAAACGGAGAGTATGACAAAGCACGGGAATTGTTTGAGAAACATATTAATTACTTATCAAAAGCACAAATAAAAAAGCTTGAATATGTTAAAAAGAATATATAAAAACCGTGGTTCGTGACAGACGAGGATTTCTCGGACTGCTGCTACTGTTATCAGAACTGCGACTACAACGGCACGGGAATCCGGTTTGCGGCCAGAGGGACATCGCACGGTAAGGAGTAAACTAAGTATGGCGGAAATGATATACGACTTTACAACACATAGCTTGTATTGTGAAAATCAAGGTATTGAAGCCCCTGTTTTTTCGTTAGCCATAGACACATTGGAAATGGTTTTCGAATTGCAAACGGGAAAGCTGCTCTGCATACAAGGTTTTTTCCCATTAATACAGGCGGTTAAAAGTAAGATTCACCTCCCGGTATGTGATAAAGCTGATTACTTATTACATAATTTTGACCTGTCAACATGTAATCAAAATGAGATATACGAGCTGACCAAAAAGATACCTCAGACACAAAAATATTTCAAAAAAATGTCTATAAAATATGACAGGGGAAACGGAATAATACAAATCGGTGAAGAAGTGAAAGAGCAAGAGACTGCAATAGAAGTGAACGAAAACATATTGTGCGGGCTTGATCAAAATTTGGATTTGAAGTGTGTATATATTATTCCAACGCGATTTATTGAAAAAAAGAAATAAACACCGTTGTTAAATCGTTTGAGATGGGAGAAGGAATGTTTGATGAATTTGACAAATATATTTTCGCGTTTGCATTAGAGGATTTTGCCGTTGATTATTGGTATGACGAGGGGGCTGGTATTGCGGAAAATATGCTCTGCCAATTTGAGGGAAATGATTGGAAAGCGTTATTGGAAGCAGTATCTGAAAGAACGGTAGAGTGGCAAAAACGTTTGGCATATTGTATGCATGACAAAAGTGATTTAAATCAATTAAAAGTATTACTGAAATTAGCAGAAACTGATGACAGTGAATTGTTTGAAACTGTGGTGGATTCTTTAAGAGGTTTTATAAGCGGGGAGAGCCTGGATTTGATACGAACTGATTCGAGAATCGTTTCTAAAATTGAGGAGTTAATGCCTGAAGCGGGAGATGCGGCTAAGAGAATATTCGAAGAGTTTATGTTACGCTTTCACGGATGTACGTCCCTTAGACGATAATGGGAATTTTGGCAGTGATCTGCGCATCGCAAAAGCGATTAACCGATTCGCGGGGAAAGGGAATCATAAATTTAAATGAAATTAGTAAATTGCGGCAATGAAGCATGGCATGATAGTTCAGTCGAAAAAATTATTATTGAATATAATGACATCACAGCAATTCTGGAAGTAAACGGTGAAGAGAAAAGAATTGTGTTTAAGAATTATATTGCCTTGGAATATATTGGACAGTGGGATGAAAATATTGTCGCTTCAATATATGAGGATGGCGATAATGATTTTATTGAATGTGCCTTGAAGAAAGTAAGTATGCGGAACAACACAAAAAACAGGGGAGGCGGAACAAGAGATATTAACGCTAAGTGGAAGTGCTATGTGATAAAGCTGATTGATAATGTGTGCATAAAAATCGTATGTGACAATGTTATTTTGAAGGAAAATGTTTAGATGTAGAGTTATAGCGTTACATCATGTAATAAAGGCGGTAAGCAATGAAGAGGAAATATATTATATGCGGAATAGCAGGTATAATAATATTGGGTGCTCTATTGGTGTGCGGTATTAACCTCCGGCAAGCTGCGGGACACGAAAATCAATCCGGTGATATGCTTGCAAATAGATCGGATGTCGAAGCGGAGAGCTTGTCTATGCTGTCGATACAGGAAGGTCTGGATATTGTTTTTGCTTATGCGGTTGATGATGAACAGCAAATTGTCGATATCAAGCTGCGCGGAACGGCAGAGAACGGAGGCCGCCTGCGCTATGTATGGCATGAGAAAATTCATCCCGAGCATGACAGAGTAATCAGTGAACAGGGTTATCTCATAACTTCCGATAATACAGTATACCGTTCTTATTTATATGCAATCGATTTATACGATTCTACAGGGGATTATTTTACGCGCACGGAACGGGTCAATTACTATTGGGTGAATATGCAGACAGGAGAGGTAATTGAGCAACGGCGGTATAACGACAGCATTTGTCAGTGGGAGCTTACGGAGGAATACTGCGCCTATGTGAAGGAGAAAGAGCCATGGGTGAGCGATGATGAAATACAAGAGAGCGCTCTGACGGTACAGGAAGCGCTGGAACTGCTATATGATTATTTGGAAAGAGGCAGACAGTCAACAGATGATATCACTTTGCCCAGGGGTCAGGAGTCATGGCGTGAGTGGTGTGAAAAGGACAAACCGTATTATGTTTTCGAGCTTGAGAATGCCGGGTGTATAAGAATGACAGATGAGAAAACGTATGCTATATTCAAATTGGCGGTGCAGAGATACTCTCAGGATTATACCGGAGATGTGGAAGAAAGCGAATCCTGTAAATATTACGAGGGTGAACAAAATCTTCAGTTTTATGCAATAGATATGAATACCGGCGAGATTATTGAGAGGCGGGAATATGCTGAAGAGCGCCAACGGGAATATACGCAGGAGTATGAGGAACGGATTGTTCAGAAATTTGTGGAGGAATAATGAAAAACAGTAAAAAAATATTCATTACAATATTTGTGACACTTATGTTTGGAGTGTTACTGTTTCCTTTGTGGATCTGGGAAGGGCTGAAAGAGGAGACCTATCATATTGAGGAGAAAAAGCTGTCTTTATCCGTGGAAATGGATAATGAAAATGTAGAATCAATTATTCAGGTAGTCAGAGATGCAATGCAGAAGGAGCTTCAAAATTATTTTTTGGCGGAAATATATATAGAACTGGAGACGAAACAGGGAATAGGCTATATTCGAATTGCTTTTATCAAAGACAGGGCGGGAAAAGAGATAGACGCGAAAGAGATAGAGGTCTATCCTAACGCGAATATGATAGATAAAATGACTCATTATGTCGGAAGCGGGCGGGCATATTCCGGTGTGGCTGATCAGCTGGAGGAAAATGAAATTGTTGATTTGTATGCCCATATATGGGATAAAGTGAACAGCGAATACAAAGAGGAAGGTTACATAGATAAAAGCGTATCTGCGTATTTGTCAAAATTTAAATTTGAAGTTAATGTGAAATAATTAATTGAGGTGTGCAATTATATTTTGGATACGTCGCTGCTTCAGAATTATGACGACCTGGATGAAGGGAATCGAATGTTGAAGGATTTAGCGGAGATTGCCCAAAGGGTACAGTCAAGAGATTTGGGATTGGTTTCCGGAGGAGATTAACAGTATGTATACAATACAGCATGAC
>JAMPAW010000212.1 GCA_023666975.1 Clostridium sp. | reverse complement strand
TTTATCGGGCCGGGAGGAATTGTTGTTCCGGGAATGTACCATGGAGAAGATGGCATCGTAGACCGCTCGACATGGCAGCAGATGATAAATGGCACTGCCGCCGAAAGGCGCAGAAAAAGCAGAAAGGGGGAAGAATGGAGATGGCATCACTGAAAGAAAATTTTTATGAGGCAATCGACCTGGACACTATCATTGAAAACGGGATAACCGACACTGTGAAGGACGGGCCGGGCTTTGTGTCCGGGAATGAGAAAAAGATCATGGCAGAGCTGAAAGCGTATACTAAGGACATCCTGAGAAGGAACGGCCCGGAAGCTGACGGATGAGGAGATATCGCTCCTCATGGAAAAGCGTGCCGCAAAGCTGATGGGCACGATTTCGGAAAGCTCCTATGCCTATATCAAGAACGGCATGAGGATCGGCGCACACCTGCTCCTGCAGCTACTGAACCTGGAATGACGGGCACGGGGCATGACATTTTACAAAAGAATATAAGATAACCGTATTCCTGGTAATGCCCGCAGAGGCCTGCAATCCTCTGCGGGCATTATTTTATCATAAAAATTTTTACACAGACCGTCCGGTTTCTGTCTCTGCGGTGGCATATATCAGGAGGTGTTTGTCATGGCAAATAAACAGATATCAGTGGAACAGGCAGGAGAGGGGAAAAATATAACGGTGCCGGTCAGTGAAAAATTCATGCTGTCCATCCGGGAGGCATCGGAATATTTTAGCATCGGGACGAAAAAGGTGCGGAGGCTGGCAGAGGACAACATCGGGAGGTTTGCGGTCTGCAGCGGGAACCGGTACCTCATCATACGCGCAAAATTTGAGAAATTCATTGAGGAATTCTCTGCGGTATGAAATCCTTTTATTTGCCGTTAGCAGTTGACTTTCCGTGGCATCTGAGTGATATATGTCATGGGCGGAAAGTCCGCATTTTATAAGGAATGAGGAGGGATTGGAAATGAAGAAACCGGCACTGTCTGAAAAAGATTTTTTAAACCCGGAGGAGGCGATTGAATTATTCGGACTCAGCAGGCGGAAGTTCTACAGGCTGTTAAAGGAAGGGAAAAAACAACGGTTCACGGTGCTTTACGGCAGCCGCAGGCTGGTCATCCGGAAAGAGTTTGAAAAATACCTGGATGAGAATCCGCAGGCAAAGGAGGGGCTTAAGAATGGCATCAGGAAAAACAAAGGCACGGCGTGACCCGAAGCACCGCGTCCTACGCCGCGGGGAATCCATCCGGGCGGACGGGAAGTACCAGTTCAAATACCACATAAACGGAAAGCCGCATTTTGTCTACAGCTGGAGGCTTGAGCCGACCGATAAGCTGCCGGCGGGCAAGAAGCCGTGCCTGTCGCTGCGGGAGCTGGAGAAGCAGATCGGGTATGACCTCGACACATTATCAGACCCGGTCGGGAAGAACATAACGGTTGCGGAGCTGGTTGAGCGGTACCTTGCGACCAAGACGGGGGTTAAGCCGAACACGCTTACTAATTATAAATTTGTGCAGAACCTGCTCAAAAAGGAAACATTCAGCGAAAAGAGAATCTCACAGGTCAAAACGTCAGATGCGAAGCTGTTTCTCATCAAGCTGCAGGGGGACGGCAGGCGGCACAGCACGATCAAGTCGGTGCGGGGCGTCCTGCGCCCGGCTTTCCAGATGGCGGTGGATGATGACGTCCTGCACAAGAACCCGTTCGGCTTTGAGCTGGCAACGGTGGTGGTGAACGACAGCGTGACGCGGGAGGCCATCACAAGGGACCAGATGCGGAAGTTCCTGAAATTCGTGCATGACGACAATGTTTACTGCAAGTATTACGAGGTGGTCTACATACTTTTCCATACCGGCCTGCGCATATCGGAATTCTGCGGGCTGACGCTGCGGGACATTGACCTTGAGAATAAGGTGCTGAACATAGACCACCAGCTCCAGAGGACTTCCGACATGAAGCTGGTCGTGGAATCGACCAAGACCAACGCAGGCACACGGAAGATTCCCATGACGGATGATGTGGCACGGTGCTTCCAGGGCATCATTGAGGACAGGGAGCCGCCAAGGTATGAGAAAGTGATAGACGGATACACGGGATTCCTGTTTCTGGATAAGGACTGCAACCCGCTTGTGGCCATGCACTGGGAGCACCGGTTCAACCACATGGTCAAGAGGTATAACGATATCTACCGGGTGCAGATACCGAACATCACGCCGCATGTGTGCCGCCACACCTACTGCAGCAACATGGCGAAATCCGGCATGAACCCGAAGACGCTGCAGTACCTTATGGGGCACAGCGACATCGGGGTGACGCTGAATACCTACACGCACCTTGGGCTGGAGGATGCAACGGATGAGCTGAAACGGATGGAGGAGCTGGCAGAAGCCAGGAAGGAACTGGAAAAGACAAAAGAGGAAAAGCCGGTATCGCAGAAGATGTTCCGGGCGATCTAAGATAATAAGGCGCTCTGCTTCGGCGGGGCGTTTTTATGATTGTATTTTATACTCCACAAATGATTGTATCTATGTTAAAATATAATTTATAGAGCGAAGGATAGATGTGTAGTTTTTATGTTAAATATTTCAGATGTTTATATTTATAGCATGATTGTACTTTAAGCAAGGTGAGAATATAGATTTGTTTTTTTGATATAAATTGTTGGATGTAAATAGAGTATTGGAAGAATGGATGTGAAGATTTAAATGGTGGGCATGGAGTGGCAAAATGCGGATATAAAAATAAATGTTTCAGCAAATAGTGTGCAGGATAGTAATTTGTTTTTACGAAAATTTTATAATGAATTGTCGAAAAAAATGAAAATAGGATGGAACTATCAGCCTTCTAGAACGGGAAAGTTGATTTATGTTGGAATGAGTGGCTTCGGTAGTATGTGGCTTGATTATAAAGTGAAAGGTAAGATCAATAATATTTATATTTCAACACCGAATGCAGAAGTCCATAATATAGTAGAAGATGCGCTTAAGGAAGCAATCGTTAATCGTAATAGTTTGGAAATTTACAATATCAAGGTGGATTTCCTAACTGACGATATTTCGTTTGTATTAATGTGTCGGAAAAACATTAAAGTAAAAACATTTTATAGCAAAGAGAAAGGTCAAAACATAACATCAATTTCATTTAGCCTCAGGGCTTTTGGGCAGTTTGATTTGCAATATGTTGCTACACAAAAGATTAATTATTTAAAATATTTATTGTGTGTTTATACAAACTTTCAGTTTGGCATGATACGAAATTATAAAATATTAGATGATATTCGATATGATGAAAATAGTTGGTCAAATTATGATCTGCATTGGGTAGATTATGTTTTTGATGGAGCTTCACCAGAAGCGGTAGAATTAATACCAGATTTTTTTGATGTTTTTCGAGTGGTATTGGATAATGATAGCTATGAAAAAACTATGAGATTAGTGCTAAATTCAGCGCAAGAGTTATATTGTGGACGGATAATGCTGAATGACAGCTTACAAGATTCTAAATATAATATTCCGGGATATGCTGATATGATAGATACTATTTTGATTTCAGCACTGGAGCCTTTATCAGTTATAGGTGCAGAAAAACCTGAAACTTGTCCTGAATGTGGTAATTTGAAGTATAAAATTAGAAAAAAAGTAGAGGATTTGTGTGCTAAGTATGTGAATGAAGGATTGACAAAAGAAATATCTAATAAAGGATATGGAAAGAGGTCTTCTTTTCTTCATGAAGGACATGCCAAAACAAATGAGTTTTATTGTGGAAGATGTATGCCATTAATTGACCCGGAAACTCCAAATATGATGTTAAATGCTGCAGCTTCTCCGAATAGAAATTTATTTGATTACATAACGTATATTTTTAGACAAATGATACATGATTTGTTGCAAAATAAACATTTGTTGTTTTCTTAAATTTTATGTAATAAGTTTTATGCAGGAGCATAGTGAGGATGATAGATTGCTATAATATAAAACTATTTCAAAAAAAGACAATTATTGTGTTATACTGCTTTTTATAGTATAGTAAATACATCACAGTTTATTACAGAAAGGGAATCAATGTGGGGGATTTTAATTTAAAGCCTATTCAAAGAGCAGCATTATCTTTAATTAAAAGTGATTTGCGATATTTGTATACGGTTATAAATAATATCAATCCAAATAAGTCAAATTATATTCCATCTCTGTTGCCCTATATGGGAGTTATCATTGATGGTGTGGAAGATTGGATGAAAGCCGTCAATAATTCAAGTAAAGTTAAATTTGAGATACCGCTTTTTGACGAATCGGAACAGATTTATTATGAAAAAATGAGGGGCAGCATTAAGTTGTGGCAGAAGGATTACACTGATATTTATGAACTGTTTCAAAATGCATACAATATAAGTTATGAATATTTTGGAAATATATGTAAGCCAATTGCAAAGAAAATGAGATTATATGATATTTTTGGGGTAGATATGGCAAACGGGGTCGTATGCGGAAATACCATTTTGTGCTATTATTATAGCCCTTTATTTTCATATGATAAAGATAATGGTCCTTATGTGAAAAAAATGATGACTATTGGAGGTAAGTATATAGCATTTTTAGATGCAATGGAAGAATATAGAATCAATAGTTCCATAAAGTATGATGTTTGCGACTATGGTGGATTTGTGAAGTCACCGGTAGGAAATCAGTTTAGTGATAAGTTTGTGCTTTTTTCTATTTTATGTCAAATAAATTTTGCGCTTTATTGTGTAGAACGCTGGATATTAGAAGAGATACCAGCAAAGATGCGTTTTGCATATTTGCTTTATTATTCTTTATTGCATATTATGTCGCAACTAAATTCAAGGATAAATGTGAAAATAGCCATAAATGAAGAATGGAAATCTCAGAAATTTAGAAATGCAATGGCACACTATAAATTAGGCATTGCATTAAAGGAAAATGAGATAATATACGGGGATAAAATGTTTGGCTTGACTAATAAATATTTTGATACTGATTATTTGACGGTTAAGAGTAGAATTATGCAAGAGCTGGAAAATGTTGCAGTACAGATAGGAAAATATCTTAAATTAAAAGATACAATGATAAAATTTGAGAGTTGAGTAGTAAAACACCTAGCCTTTTACTACGTTTTGACTACGTTTCACGGCCTCAATATACCGCATTTTGCCCCGTTTTGCCAAATCTGTGATATTTTTAACAATCTTTCTGAAAAATATAAGCCGCGCAAAACGTGCCAAAACACGGCAAATCAGCGCAATTAAGGAGGAAAAACCAACATGGCAAAAATACTTTTCATCTGCCACGGCAACATTTTGAAATATTCCGAAAAAGCCTGTAAAATCAATGGTTTCATGGTGAAATAAGGCACTTACTACACCACTACTACACCAT
>JAMPAW010000211.1 GCA_023666975.1 Clostridium sp. | reverse complement strand
ACAGTCTCATAATAGACCCGAAAAAAATGGTAGAGACACTAAAAGCACAGGAGGGACTGCCCGGCAATTTTGAGTGGAACTATACAGTTCCTAATTACAGTAATATTACATGGACAAGCTCTGTAAGCAGTAAGGATAGTGGAAATGTTAATTTTAATGGAGATATTGTACTGCCTGACGTAACGAATCCGAAGGAGTTTGCCGCTTCCTTAAAGGATGTTGTAAAGAATGATGTATCCGTGCAAAAATTATTGAAGGAATCTACGATTGGAGCTTTATCACCCAATTACAACACGCTGGGAATCAGGAGGTATTAACAGGTGCGGGGCGTAACAAAACGCCCCGTTACATTTTATGTAACAGGAAATAATGGGTTTGCCCGCTTTTTATGACAGTAACGGAGGTAAGGAAATCATGAAATTCATGAATATGACAATACAGAGAAAACAAAAAACCATAGACAGGCTTGTCAGGGAGAATAAGGAACTGCGGGAGCAGATACGAATGTATCGTATCGACGCAGCACAGGAAAAGGTACAACTGCTGGAACACAGTTATAAAGAGTATCGAAGGCTTTCCGGCGAATTGGAACAACTTAAGAAGGAATATGAAAAATTGTTAAAGCAAATGCATCATGATGAGATTCATTCATAACGGAGGTGAATTTTATGCCAAAGCTTACATTTAATCAGCAGAATGAAATAGACGCTCCTACTATTATTTTACAGAACAGGAACTTTGATACGATTGGAAAAATAAATCATGTTGACAGTATCGTTTATACAGAGCATTTTAATGGCGCAAACGAAGTATCCTTTACCGTCCATAAAAGGAAGGATGGAGAAATAACACCATATTGGGAGGAAATAACAGACCATAAAGTAGTATATATACCGGAATTCCAAAGCAGATTTTATATGAAGGTGTCTGTTGACGAGGGGAATGATATCGAAAAGAAATGCGTTCTCAAATCCCTTTGTGAAGGTGAGTTATCTCAGATTATCTTAAGAAATATAGAAATCAATACGGATAACGATATCCTGAGAGAGGATTATGATTCGAAATTCCCAACCGTGTTTTATCGTAATCCGGAGGATTGGGAAAATTACGATTGGAGTGGATATCATAATTACTCTCCGGAAATGAAAAAGAAGATTTTAAAATCTTCCTCGCTTTTACATAGGCTGTTGGAGGATAAGGCGCCTCATTATACGATACATACGGTGGCGGATAGTCTGTGTCATATACAACGCTCCTTTTCCATTTCAGAAACGGATATATATAGCGAATTAGTGGGAGAAATATCAGAGCAGTTTCATTGTATTTTTCAATTTAACTCTCTGAACAGGGAAATTGATGTGTATGATTTATATAATGTTGGTGAAGATACCACTGTATTTATCAGCAGGAATAATCTTGCCTCTTCTATTTCTCTGGAAACCAATGCGGATTCTATGAAGAATTGCTTTTATGTAGAGGGTGGGGATGACGTTATGAATTCTGCGATACGTTCTGTGAATCCAAACGGCTCCCAGTATATCTTCCGGAATTCCGCTGCCATGAAGCATGATATGCCGCAAGAATTGGTAAATAAATTAGAAGAATACGATAAGACATATCAGGATTATGCAGAAAACCATATTTATCATATTAATAACAATATTGTAAAAGCTTACAATGATGTGGTGTCCTTTGTAAAGAAATGGTTTCCGGATAACGTCTGTCCGGAGTTATCATCGGAGATTCATGGCTATTCTAATTTAACCAATGCGTTATATCATGCGGTGGATTTATATGATTTTATCAATGATAGTATGTTGCCCACCTTGGATACGGATGGCCTGGGAATATCAGATTCTTTAAATAGCATTGTAGAAGGCTTTGCGTCCGGGTTAGATGGGAAGTATAAGAATATGATGGTATTATCCAGCCCACAGACAGCGACGCAGACTACCGTTGAAAATACCATAAAAAATGATGCAAAACTTTATTACAGTCCGGCGTATTATGATATTTCCTTAACAACCGTCTCGTATAAGAAAGCAACGAATGATTTAGATGGAAAATGGAAGGGCAAAATAACATTAACGAGTCTTACCGAAACGGATGAAAACGGGAAATATAAAAGCGAGACAACGAAAGACCTCACACTTACCATACCCAAATCACGTAGTGAATATTATGAAAAGTATGTAAATCAGAAAATACATCAGGCCATTTCAGGAAAAGACGCTTTATCCGAAAAACAGATTACAAGTATGAGTTTGTCAGATGAGGATTTTTTGAAACAGCTGCACCTTTACTCTCTTGCAGAACTGAATCATATAAAGAACATCTGTCAGACATGTCTGGACATTATCGATTCGATGCAGTTAAATGGTAAGGAAGAAACAAAGACTTTGCATGATACATACCATAATTTTTATTATGACAGAATTTATGGAAAACCGGATGACCCCAAAAAGGATGATACAAAAAAATACTGTATAGACACTGAAATAGAATTAAGGGAAGCGCAAATCAAAGCAATAAAAGAGGTTTATTATTATGATTATTTAACAATGGATGAACCATGTGGCGTAATATATGGTTTGAGAAAGAATACGCAGGATGCTCTGGATATTAAAAGTTATCTCGGCGATTTATACCATACCTTCTGTTCTTATCGCAGGGAGGATAAGTATTCCAACAGTAACTATATCTCTGACGGATTGACAAATGCTGAGATAGTTGAAAATGCAAAAAAATTATTACAGGCTGCGTCAGATGAGTTATATAAATTATCTAACCCACAATATACCATATCTACAGAAATGAACAATCTTTTGGCACTGGATGAATTTAAACCGTTAAAGGATTCTTTTTCCGTAGGTAATTGGATAAGAATGGAAATAGATGACCAGATTTATAAGTTACGGCTCCTCTCCTACCAAATTACGTTTGACGATTTGCAGTCCATCCAGGTAGAATTTTCTACGGCAGAAAAGACTGCCACCGGATATAATGATATACAGGATATTATAAGTTCGGCTTCTTCTATGGCTTCTTCGTATGATTCTGTCGTCCATCAGGTAGATAAATCAGCTCATTCAAATGCAATTATAAATCATTGGGTTCAGAACGGGCTGAACGCAACGAATACCAAGTTTGCCAATAATGATAAGCAGGAAGTTTTAATGGACGAGCATGGTATTTTGTTGAGAAAAATTGATGGAGAAATAGAGGGTCAATATGAGCCGTATCAATTAAAATTTTTATCCAATGGGTTATATTTTACGTCTGATGCCTGGAGAAATGTAGATGTCGGAATTGGGCGTATTCATTACACCGACATTGATAATAACACTGTAGATACCGTTGGCGTCATTGCAAAAAAAGTGGTTGGTGATTTGATTGCCGGAGAAGAATTAAGAATTTATAATACAGACGGAAATGTAGTCATTAATGGAGACGGCATCACATTAGATGGTGGGAAAATTACATGGAAAAATAATAAATTACCGGAAGATGCTGTTAATGGATTGACTGATTTTAAAACATCTGTGAGCGATTGTCTTGGAACCACCACTATCACAGGAGAATCTGTTATTTCTCCCCGAATTGGAGGCGGTTATTTATATATTTCAGATGGAAAAAATGGTTCTGTAACAATAGACCCAACACAATCAAAAGAAAAAACCGGTGGGTATATATTTGCGGTAAAGAATCCAGAAGGAAACGTAGTTGTCGGAGTAAATACAAAGGGAGAAGCATCATTTTCCGGTTCTATCACGGCAAGTTCTATTACGGGAAGTTCTATTAAAGTAGAAGAAGCTAATGGAGATGACAGCTTTGAAGTTACCAACACCGGAAAACTTACTGCTAAAAATGTTACTCTGACTGGTAATTGCACGGCAGAAAACTTTAGAGTTAGAGATAATATCTATTTTTATCTTTCCTCGGAAGATTCGAGTAAATACACAAAAATGATATCACTTGAACCGGATGAAGATTCTGGCGATTTTTGGCATAGCTATTATAATCTTGTTATTGGCAAAGCAAATGGAACAACATTACTTGAGGATCAGACATCTTCTCAAAGATTCAATTTAGTAGTTATAAAGGGAGACATGAATGTAAAAGAACATCTGTCTGCGAAAGAGCTATCTATTGGTAACTCATGTATGTTGAGTAATGCAACATATATTCGTTCAGCTATTAATAACGAAAAACTTCAACATATAAGCGAAGCTTGTTCTATATTAGGCTTATCTTCAGAAAACAACCTTCATCTTGGAAGGGGTTTATATGAGAGTGGTAATCCTGATTTAAAATCTAATACTTATATTAGCGCTCATGATAATATGTATTTACGTTCCCAGGCATCGAATGGACATATACGTTTTAATATTGATGATGACAATCGTATCCTAGATATAGCCTCTGATAATGTGGTAAGCAGCGTTCCCATTACGGCTCCGGAGATTAAAGTAGAAGACATGTCCATATCAGCAGAAATAGCAAATCTTAAGTTAGAAATTGCAAGTCTCAGGGCAGAATTAAATGTTATAAAACAACAATTATCAAATATTGAATCGAGTAATTAAAAATAAAAAGGAGGTGTCGTTATGTATGCAATAGACTTTGAATTCGACGGCCAAAAGCTGTCGGATTATGGAATGATAATCTGTAGTTTTAACAGTAATTTAGAAACGGTTTCTTCCGGAGCAGATATTACGTTTCATCAATCCAATTCATCTTGCGGTAACAGGTTTCATCTATATGCATCTACTTATGATTCTGCATATTCTTCTACCTTTCAAATATGCAAAAATCCCGGCGATAAATTGAATGATGGAAATTTATCCGTAGAAGAGGTTTCTGCATTGCAAAGGTGGCTGTGCAGAAAGGATAAGTATTATAGATTTAAGGTATTTCAAGACGGATATGAACACATTTATTGGAACGCTACCTTCTCTTCTAAGCAGATAGAAATAGGCGGCCGAGCTGTCGGCCTGGAGCTGACATTATATACAGATGCTCCCTATGCTTATAGGGACGAAATTGTCGTTTCAAAAGACTGTTCTGAAAATCTATCCTTCCATATCTACGACAATTCGGATGAAGTGGGATTCATATATCCTAATCTTACAATCACATTATTAGAGGATGGAGAGGGAGAGGATAGGGTATTCACTCTCAAAAATTCCTTAGACCACAAAACAACAAGAATTAACGGATGTACGTCCGGTGAATGTATTGAAATAGACGGGAAGAATCAGATAATCCGCACTTCCTGTCTTACCCATACATCTCTTGCAAAAGATTTTAATTATTTTTTCCCCAAAATTATCAACACATATACAGACAATGATAACATTTTTACATGCAACTTAAAATGTGAAATAAAGATATCTTA
>JAMPAW010000210.1 GCA_023666975.1 Clostridium sp. | reverse complement strand
TCAAGTTAAATGTATTAGCTGATACATATGAACGGTGGATTTCTGAGAAATTGCGCAATGATCGGAAAATGACGGAGGTTGAATTTGCCTCTGAGGTTGGCAATAAAATTATTGAGGAATGTGATTCCGCTCTGCGAAGGATTCGGGAGGGAATTGCCCTGCTGATTGATAATGATGATGCATTTGAGTCATTCTGCTTTATGAATAGGGTAATGCTTCTTCAGAGGAACATTATGAACTATTCCAAGAAGGATGGCAGTGATATTATTTGTAACTTTGGTGATTTTGTAGATCCTAAAAACCCGGATAATGATTTCGGCTGGAGACCGTTCCAGATAGCGTTTATCTTGATGAATTTGTCAGGAATCGCCTATCCAGAGCATAGAGACAGGCAAATAGTAGATCTGCTCTATTTTCCAACAGGCGGTGGTAAGACGGAGGCTTATCTTGGACTTATGGCATTTGCGATTTCGAATCGTCGTCTGAATAAGGCAGACGATCAGTTTAATCGTGACGGCGGAGTAACAGCGATACTCCGTTACACGCTTCGCCTGCTCACAACCCAGCAGAGAGATCGTATTACAAAGATGGTTGTGGCGGCAGAAATGATACGTCAGAAGGAGTTCCCAAAGTTTGGGACAGAGCCTATCAGTATTGGCTTCTGGGTTGGAGGCGGAGTTACACCGAACAAGTTTGATGACCTCAAGGAAAACTCGGAGAAGCCCTATGAAGCGAAAAAGCAGAGAAACCTGATTTATAAGCAGCTTCTTACCTGTCCGTTCTGTGGAAAACCACTTACAGAGAATGAATTCTATATTGATACAGAGAAGAAATCTGTTGACATATACTGCGGCGATCGTGACTGCATTTTCTATAAATACGGTCCGAATAAGATGCAGATACCTGTATATTTAGTTGATGAACAGATTTATTCAAAGTGTCCGACAATTATTTTGTCTACGGTTGATAAGTTTGCAAAACTCCCTTGGGATCCAAAGACGAATGCAATTTTTGGACGCGTTGACAGATATTGCAGCAGGCATGGTTATGTTGCCATTGGCGATTCGCATGAAAACAGCCATAGAAAATCAGGTAATCTTCCGGCGGCAGAGACAACTTCCGTAAAGCCATTTCTTCCGCCGGAACTAATCATTCAGGATGAGCTGCACCTTATCACCGGACCGCTTGGAACGATTTATGGGGCATACGAAACTATTATAGAAGATTTGTGTAGTTATGAGGATGGCAATAAGAAGATAAAACCGAAATATGTGGTATCCACAGCAACGATCAAAAATGCGCCGGAGCAGACCAAATGTCTGTATGCAAGGAAAGAGACAACTCAGTTCCCACCTAATGGCTTTGAAATTGGCGACAGTTTCTTTATAAAGGAAATTCCGGTTGAAACGGATCCTTTCCGCAAATATGTCGGTGTCTGTGCTCCGGGGCAATCTGTAAAAACCACATTGCTGCGGACATATGCGGTGATTCTTCAGACGGCATTTGAACTTTCAAAGCAGGACGAGTTTAAGGATATCATTGATCCCTATTACACGCTTGTGGGTTATTACAACAGTATTCGAGAACTTGGCGGAGCAGTTCGTCTTTTACAGGATGACATTCCTAAAAGGATGTGGCGGTTGACCAAGAAGTATGGATATGAGCATCCGCGTTATCTGGACAGGATACGGAATATTGAGATTACTTCCCGTATGACATCGTTTAAGATACCGGAAAAACTGAAGCAGCTTGAAACGTCATATGGGGAGAATAATTGTCTCGATACCGCAGTCGCTACCAACATGATTGCTGTGGGTATGGATGTTGACCGCCTTGGGCTTATGGTTGTGACAGGACAGCCGAAACAGAATTCTGAATATATTCAGGCAACGAGCCGAATCGGACGAGCGTTTCCAGGCCTAGTAGTGACTATATACAATCCGTATCGTCCGCGAGATTTGTCCCATTATGAGAATTTCACGGGATATCATTCTCAGCTTTATCGCTTTGTTGAGGGAACAACAGCGACACCTTTCTCCGCAAGGGCAAGGGACAGGGTACTTCATGCTTTGGTAATTTCAGCTATCAGACTAAAGTACCCGGAGTTTGCGACTAATGATGCGGCGGCAAATATTGATGCGTTATCTGATGACCAGATAAAGGAAATCAAAGCGGTCATCCTCGATAGGCTGAATATCATTAAGCCTGCTGTGCGGGAAGATGCAGACAATGAAATCGATCAGTTTATAGACTGGTGGAAGATGTTGTCACATAATCAGAAGTCTCTTCGGTATTATGTTTTTACTACGGATAGATATAATCGTTTGATGAACTACTATAGCGAAAACTGTACGGATTCGGAAAAAGCGACCTTGAACTCAATGCGAGAAGTCGAGAACGCTGCAAATATGTATTATTATACGGAGGGCTGATTTTATGGCATTTAATAACAATAAGTTAGGTGAACTGAGACCTAACCAGATAATTACAACTTTCGGTCCAGGTTCCATTGTTGATGCCGTAAAAGACTCAGTAACGGTATTGGATACGAATTACTGGGCTGAAAAGGGGAAGAAAATTATAGATGGACGGTTGGCATCTTATCTTGGAGTGGACTGTTTCTATATGCCACGGACATCCTATATGGGAGATATACCTGTTGTGACTTTTCCATATACCCACGTTTGCTCGAATCTTAAGTGCGGACGTTTGTTTGATGCGCGTGAGAATTTTGATGTAGAAAAATATTTGAAGTATGGAGTTACCTGTCCTGATTGCCATAAGCCTGCATATCCAGCCCGTTTTATAACGATCTGCGAAAACGGACATATGGATGACTTCCCTTGGAAGTGGTGGGTGCATCGCGGGAATACAAATTGCCCTGGTAAAATGAAGATGTACTCCACAGGTAACACATCTACCTTGGCGGATATGTTTGTGGAGTGTTCTTGCGGAGCAAAGCGTAGCATGAGCGGCGCTACTCAGAAAGAAAACTTTGAGGACTTAATTTGTACCGGGCATCATGCGTTTAGACCGAATACCAAGAATAAGAAATGTCCCAAACCGATAATTCCTTCACAGAGAGGTGCATCCAATGTTTACTTTGCTGTAAGCCGCAGTGCAATCTCCATACCGCCGTGGATAAATCCGCTTTACAATCTTATTGATGAGCATTTCAAACTCATCGAGGAAACGAAGGATATGTTTGGAGAAGAGGGCGTCACAAAGATTTACGAGAAGTATTTTTCGGCATATACCCGTGCAGAGTTTGATGAGGCTTTGGGGCGGAGGATGGATAACATCACTGAATTCAAGGAAATCAAGCAGATGGAGTATGATGCCATTACGCACCATAATGATCCTGCTTACGCGTCTAATAAGAAACACTTTAAGGCAGAGGAAGACGATATGCCTTCTTATCTGAAGAAATATTTTGGCCGCGTAATCCGTATTACACGGTTGCGGGAAGTAAGAGTTTTGGTGGGCTTTACGAGGGTGGATGCTCCTGATCCTGATGCAGACGCTGATGACCAGGCAAATATTGTTCTGCTGAACAAGAACAAGTCGGAACGCTGGCTTCCGGCAGCGGAAATACATGGGGAAGGTATCTTTATCGAATTTAATAGGGAGACATTAGATAAATGGGTTGACCGTTCTGTAAAGAAGCTTTCTAAAAAATATGAGGAGTGTTATAAGGAATTTTGTGAGGCAAAAGACTGGAAGGTCACGGTGCTGAGGAATGCCGTCTATGTATTGATGCATACATTCTCGCATCTTCTTATAAAACAGATGTCAATGTCATCTGGTTATTCTTCTTCGGCAATCAGGGAGAGGATATATTTTGGGGAAAAGATGTCAGGGATTCTTCTTTACACGGGAAGCGCGGACAAAGAAGGTTCTTTGGGAGGGCTGGTTGAACTTGGAACAATGAGCAGGATGAGAATGCTTATGCAGGATGCATTCCAAGAGGCGTTGCTTTGTACGAATGACCCGGAGTGCATGAACAATATGCCTGCCGGCAATAATTCAAACGGAGCAGCTTGCCATTCCTGCTGTATGATTTCAGAAACAGCCTGCGAGAACGGTAACCGTATGCTGGATAGAGGTTTAGTCGTTCCTATTGCGGGAAGAGAGAACGAAGCTTATTTTAAGGAGTTGGTATCAGAACTATGTCAACTGGAAATATAAGTTTAGATATTTTATTGGATGAAATGAAAAATTCCATTGCTGCTGGAGGTGACCTTTCTGCGGATTCACTCCGTGCAATTAAGAAGCACTTTCCATCGGTATCGGATCAGGAGGCTCATGATATCTATGTATTGGTGTCAGGAGCGCTTGATTCATTGGTAAAGGATAAAGCATCGCTTGTATTGACTGCGCCACCATCATTCTCTTTTAAGGCAAAGACTACCAAGAATACGGTTTCCGATATGCTGGAGGATTCACAGAAAAGTATTTTGATAACTGGATATTCGTTGTCTGAGTATTTCGGCGATATGGTCGATATTATAATCGCAAAGAGCCAGAAAGGTGTTTTTACAAAATTCTTTGTGAACAATATTGAAAGTCAAAGTAGCTTTGATAAGTTGTGTCGTTACAAAGGGAGATTCCTGAAGATATATAACTATCCAAAAGCTCAAGATGCAATGGCAGCACTCCATGCAAAGGTGATTTCTGTGGATGGCGAACAGACATTGATAACTTCAGCCAATCTTTCTTATCATGGACAGCAGGGGAACATTGAACTGGGTGCGGTCATAGAATCCAAGGCGATAGCAAAACAGGTGGAGGATATATTTACACAATTAATTTTTAAGAAGGTTTTTGTGGAGATATAGAGTTGACACATAATTCGTATTTTATGGTTGATGTGCCATAAATAAACAGCGCATAAATTCAACAGAGGATATAAAATATAATGCACAGAACAATACTTATATCAAAAACAGTCCGAGCTATGTTGATAGACTGCAATTTGTCTGATTTTGCATAAGCACTTACAAATTGGTATATCCGCCCTAGTGCTAATTTTATTGAATATCATAATGACGTTATTTTTCAGGGGTGATTACAAGTGGATAATTTATCTACAGTGCAACGAAGAAAAAATATGCAGCATATTCGTTGCAAAGATAGTGAAATAGAGATTGCTTTACGTCATGCATTGTGGACAAAGGGTTATCGGTATCGGAAGAATTACGCTATGTTGCCGGGCAAACCAGACATAGTTTTTACGAAAGACAAAATAGCTATATTCTGTGACGGTGAATTTTTTCATGGAAAAGATTGGGACGTCTTGAAGATTCGACTTGCAAAAAGCAAAAACAGTGATTATTGGGTTAAAAAAATAGCGCGTAATCGAGAACGAGATGATGAAGTCAATAAGCAGTTATTATATATGGG
>JAMPAW010000020.1 GCA_023666975.1 Clostridium sp. | reverse complement strand
CATATACCGTGGTGAAATGTTGGATTCGGCAATCCATTTCGTTCGCGAGTATAACATGACGAGCCAGAGCGCAGAAATTTATTTATTGAAACTTTGACAGCGATAAAAATATTAAGCGATTGCCCTGACCGGTCAGCCTGCCGATTTGTTCAAAAAAAATTTACAATTTTATCACGATTTTTTGTTTTATCTTGACACGAATTTCGCTATAATATAATAATAATAGTTAGTAGAGGTAAATGCATCTATTCATTTTCCCCTTTTATCAGATTTATCAAAGGAAGGTGAAAATTATGGCACGACAGGAAATTGATAACCAGAAAGGTACCGATTTAGTCATCACGAATGACAAATATATTTCCGTCGGAGAAAATGGTGCCGACATTGTCATTAAAAACGGCGACAAAATGATTTGGTTTGACGGTGAAGACGCCTGGGACCGCTTAGTCGCTGCCATCGACACAAACAAAGCGAGCCTGTCTACCGGTTGATTACCGCAGATGACAGCCTCGCTTCCCATTCGCTATATATCGGATTTTATTCCTTTTCCACTTCTTCAATTGCTTTTTTCAATATTTCAACAGCCTTATCACAGTCTTCCCGGGTGATAATCAACGGCGGTACCATACGGATAATCCGGTTTGAAGTCGCTGTCACCAGCAGCTTCTTTTCCATCGCCCTCACTTTAACCCGGACTGCGTCAACACCGTCAAGCTCTAACCCAACCAATAAGCCCAGTCCGCGAACCTCTCTTACATGCGGAAGTGTACGAAGCTGTTCCATAAAGTAATTCCCGATTTCCTTTGCATTCTTTGCCAGATTGCGTTCCAGCAATTCCGTGACAGCCGCATAGCCTGCCGCACAGCAGACCGGATTTCCGGAGAACGTGCACCCGTGTGAACCGGGATTTAATGACTTGGCACACTCCTCTGTCATGGCAACGGCACCAAGCGGAAGTCCCCCGCCCAAGGCTTTTGCCATCGTTACTGCATCAGGCTTGATGTCATAATACATATAGGCCATCGTCTCCCCACAGCGGCACCAGCCGGTCTGTACCTCGTCAAGCAGCAGCAGCATGCCCCGTTCGTCGCAGAGTTTCCTGAGTCCCTGAATAAATTCCCGCTCTGCCGGATAGACGCCGCCTTCCCCCTGCACCGGTTCAACCATCACAGCCACCGTATTCTCCGTGCAGGCAGCTTTAAAGCTCTCCAAATCATTATAATCGGCATAGCGAAAACCCGGAAGCATCGGATTAAATCCGATTTGAATTGCCGATTCCGGCTGTCCCGTTGCCGTCAGGGAGGCATACGTTCTGCCATGGAAACTTCGCTTAGCCGTCACAATCTCATAATGCTCCGGACCATAATGCTCAATTCCGTATTTCCGTGCCATCTTAATCATTGCTTCATTGGCCTCAGTTCCCGAATTCTGGAAAAATACCCTGTCCATTCCCGTATTTTCGCAGACGAGCTTTGCCAGCATTGCCTGCGGCGTATTATACGGATAAAGGCTGGTATGCATTACCTGCCCTGCCTGTTCCCGGATTGCATTTACCACTGCCTCATTACAATTTCCGACAGAATTCACGGCAATACCGGCATAAAAATCCAGATACTCCTCACCGTCGGCATCGACGAGAACAGCCTCTTTGGCCTCCTCGACGACAATAGGAAAATGATATCCTATATCTAATAAATAATCATCTGACATTTTGATAATGTCCTGCTTGCTAAGTCCATAATCCTTTGCTTTCATCACTATATCCTTCTTTCTCCTGTACCCGCTTCCGGGCTTTCCTTTACCGCTTTTGTAAATCGACCTCCAAACGGTTATAGGGAATCTCGATTCCGTTCCCGTCAAAAGCCGCCTTCACTTCTTCCCGAAGCCTCCATGTCACTTGCCAGTAATCCTCTGTTTTTACCCACGCACGAATTCCCAATGTCATTCCGCTGTCGTCAAAGGAATCAATAAATACATCTTTGGATTCGTCCTGAAGAATACCGATATCTTCGGTAAGCAGCGCATATACCAACTCCTTGACTTTTTTGATGTCGCTGTCATAGGCAATGGAAACTTTGACCTCTATCTTGCGCTTGCTCCTATCGGTCAAATTCACCAGTGAATTATCCGCCAGAATGCCGTTGGGAATCACTACCATCTTATTGTCATGTGTCAGCAGACGGGTATAAAATATATCAATAGAAGTCACCGTTCCCTCATTGTTTCGGTTATTCTCAATAATATAATCTCCGACCTGAAACGGCTTGAGCAACAGAATCAATACCCCGCCAGCAAGATTGGACAGTGCGCCCTGCAGGGCAAGCCCGATTGCCAGAGACGCCGTTCCCAAAATGGTCACAAAACTGGTCACTTCTATGCCTAAAATAGCTGCGGCCGTAATAAAAACCAGCGTATAGACAAGCACCCTGATCGCCGACAGCAAAAAACCTGCCACCGACGTTTCCATCTTCGAGCGTTCAAACGAACGCCGCAATATTTTTAATAATATATTCGCTGCCTTTAAGCCCACGGCAATGAAGATTACCGCCACTAAAACACTGCCGGATTTGCCGATTATCCAATTGGCCAGGTCATCCAGCGTCTGCTTTAACAGTCCGGCGGACTGCTCCATGTTTTTTGCCGCCTCCTCGACAGTCTGCGTTGCATTCGTTTCCAAAACCACTGCTCTCATTCCCTTTACTTATTCTTTGCTCTCTTTTTGGGTTGTTTTCTTCGCCGGCGCTTTCCTGACTGCCGCACTTTTCCCTGTTGTACTCTTCCCGGCAGTTTTTTTGTTCGCCGTACTCTTTACCGCCGCACTCTTTCCGGCAGCCTTCCGCTTCGCCGTATCTTGCTTCACCAGCTTAAAAATACTCATCGATAACGGTGCCAGTCCGATCGTAATGGAATTGCTGCGGTCATCACAGGCACTTCGCCTGCTCGTGCATACCAGACGGTTTTTCGTGCCGTTTCCGCCAAACATCGCATTATCGCTGCAGAATATTTCTTTATAGCTGCCCGCATAGGGCACGCCAACACGATATCGGTCATAAACTGCCGGCGTAAAGTTGCATACGATTAACAGAGTATCCTCTTTTCTGGAGGTTTTCCGCAAAAAGGATACAATACTTTCGTTGGCTGCATTGGCATTAATCCATTCAAAGCCCTCCACATTGTTGTCAAGCTCATAAAGCGCAGGCTCTTTCTTGTATAAATGATTCAATGCCTTCACGTAATCCCGCAAAATGGTATGCGCATCAAAGTCCAGTAGATTCCAATCGATTTCCCCGGCCTCCGAAAACTCCCTAAACTGCGCAAATTCCTGTCCCATAAACAGCAGTTTTTTGCCGGGATGCGTCATCATATAGCCATACAGCAGCCGCAGATTTGAAAATTTTTCTTCATAGCCTCCGGGCATTTGGTCCGCAATGGTTCCTTTACCGCCCACCACTTCATTATGGGAAAATTCCAGTATAAAATTCTCATCATAGGCATTGGATAAACTGTTCGTCAGCTTCTTATGCTCATATTTTCGATATAGCGGGTCCAGCGCCATATAAGAGAGCAAATCCTTCATCCATGTCATATTCCAACGGTAGTCAAAGCCCATTCCGCCCTGTTCGATGTCGTCCGTCATCATCGGCCAGCCGGATTCTTCCTCGACAATGACCATACAATGCGGAAAACGTTCATTTATCACAGTATTCAACTGTTTAAAAAAAGCAATCGCATCCAGATTCTCATTGCCGCCATAGCGGTTGGGAATCCAGTTGCCATACGACCTGCCATAATCCAGATACAGCATGGAAGCGGCACTGTCAATGCGAATGCCGTCCAGATGATATTTCGATATCCAGTAAAGTGCGTTGGAAACAAGATAGTTCCGCACCTCATTGCGCCCGTAGTCAAATGTATAGGTCCCCCATCTGGGGTTCTCGCTTCTTTTGGGGTCTTCCGGTTCATACAACGGCTGCCCGTCAAATCTTGCCATGCCATTGCCGCTCATCGGAAACTGACTGGAAACCCAGTCACAGATTACGCCAATCCCCTTCTTGTGCATATAATCCACAAAATACATAAAATCCACAGGTTCCCCATAACGGGAAGTAGGTGCATAAAATGCAGTAGTCTGATAACCGAACGTACTGTCCTGTTCATGCTCCATCACAGGCATTAACTCCACATGGGTATAGCCCATATCTGCCACATAATCTGCCAGCTCTTTTGCAATTTCCCGATAATTGTAAAACTCCCTGCCATCTTTCGGTCTCTTAAATGAACCGAGATGAACCTCGTATATATTCATCGGCACTTCTTTTTTCAACAGTGCCTTCTTCTCATAGTAGGAAGCATCCTTCCACACATAAGACAAATCCACAATCTTCGATGCATTGGCCGGTCTAAGCTCCGTGGCATTGGCATACGGGTCCGGCTTCATAAAAGCGTCGCCTGATTGGGTAAGAATTTCGTATTTGTATATCTCGCCGTTTTCCAGCTCCGGAATGAACAGCTCAAAAATGCCGGAATATTCAATCCTTCGCATTGTATGTGCCCTGCCATTCCAATGGTTAAAATCACCGACAACCGACACTCTGACAGCATGGGGTGCCCACACGGCAAACAGTACACCCTTTACGCCATCCAGCATACACGGATGTGCCCCAAGTTTTTCATAGATTTCATAATGGACGCCCTCATTAAATTTGCTGATGTCAATCGGGTCAATCACAGGTTCAAATACATACGGGTCCAATATTTTCTTCTTTGTACCATCGGAATACTTTACCTTATAGTAATAGACAAACGGATTGACATCGGGAATTTTCACGGAAAAAAATCCCTGTACTCTTTCACTGATCAGTTCATATGTATTCGCTGTATTCTTGCAGACTGCCGTTACGGATTCAGCACCGGGAAAATATGCGTTAATATAGACCCCGTCTGTCGTCTCATGCATTCCCAGTATATGGTGTGGATTGTCATGACGGCCTGCTGTCAACATTTCCACCTCTGTCCAGTTAATTGCAAATACTGTTCTTTTGTTCGCCATCCTTTACTCCTCATCATTCAAAATGTTATATAACGGTTTATCCATCAATTATGCCGCTTTCCCCGCCCATTCGTGCGATGAGTGCTTCTGCTGTCAACAGACAGAAAACGACGCCTTTTGTAAGCGTCGCTTATTTCTGCGGGCAGCATCCAAAGGCTTGTATGCCACTTCGCAGCCACCCTCAGAAGTCATCTCCGCAGCAAGAGTTTCGGGGTAATTGTTCTTACTCGCCTCTTAACTGTTTTACAACCTTTTTAATCGATTCGTTAAATTCTTCCTCGGATGAATTTTCAAATACAATAAGCTCCTTGATATTATCCGGCTGATTAAAATTGCAGTTTGCGATATACTCGTCCCAATGCTCCAACTTCCACGTATCCCTGTCGGAATTGCGCTTAACCATGCGTTCCCTGCACACCTCAACTCTGGTATTCACCCAGATGACCACCAGTTCCGCACCGTGTTTTGCCAGCTTTTCCCTGAGAGAGTCAAGGTATTCATCATCTCTTATCTCCTCAGTAAACGGTGCATTAATCAACACGGTATCATTGTAATCCAATGCCTCCATTGCCAAATCGAGCACACAATAATATTCATAATCACGAATCTCTCTCTGGAAAAAATCCGAAGAACGGTTATACTCTTCGCCTGCCACCTTAAAAATCTGTTTCGACAGCACAATCAATGTATCTTTGTCCAAATAGACACAATTGGTCAATGCCTTTGCAAGCTGCTTGGAAATAAACGTCTTTCCACACGCAGGTGGCGACGTAACCAGTATTAAATGTTTCATTATCTATATGCCTCCTTTATGCCACAATATCTTAAAATTTTCACAATCAATAATCAAGCAGAATTATAGCATATTTTCCAAGGATTGACAATCAATTTAACATTAAATATCCAAATAATTTTTCATGCTCTTTAAAGCCGATTTTTCCAGACGGGACACCTGCGCTTGAGAAATAGCAATCTCATCTGCCACCTCCGTCTGCGTTTTCCCCTCAAAAAAGCGCAGTCGAATGATATTATATTCACGCTCGGACAAACGGTGCATCGCTTCTTTCAGGGAAATGCTCTCCACCCAATTCTCTTCCTTATTCTTCTTATCGCTGACTTGATCCATGATATAAAGTGTGTCTCCACCCTCCTGGTACACAGGGTCATAGAGGGAAACCGGCGTTGCAATAGCATCTAATGCCATCACCACCGTTTCCTTTTCCATCTCAATCTCTCTCGCCACCTCATCAATGGTCGGCTCCCTGTCCTCTTCCCGCAAAATGCGCTCCTTGGCATATATTGCTTTATAGGCAATATCCCTGAGAGAACGGGATACCCGGATAGAATTGTAATCCCGAAGATACCGGCGGCATTCGCCGATGATCATCGGCACGGCATATGTGGAAAACTTAACATTTAAGCTTCGGTTAAAATTATCTATCGCTTTCATCAACCCTATACAACCAACCTGAAACAAGTCATCTGCATTTTCCGACGCATTGGAAAAACGTTGAATGACACTTAACACAAGCCTGAGATTTCCCTCAATCAATTTCTCTCTGGCAGCTGTATCCCCCTGTTCCACCCTGATAAATAACTCGTTTTTTTCTTCGTTTGTCAGCAATGGTAGTTTGGCTGTGTTAACTCCACAGATTACGACCTTATTCCGTGCCATTTCACCGTCCTCCTTAAAACTGTTTCTTATAGCTTTAAGGATTCACCAATGACTTCCGTTTTATACAATTGAACGTCCGGCAAAATCTTCCACATTTTTGCCGTTAAGAACCAATTCTCAACATCTCTTTTTTTAACCTCTTCATAATCTTTTTCTCTAACCTGGATATGTACGACTGGGAAATACCAAGCAGGTCTGCCACTTCCTTCTGTGTCATCTCCTCTCCCTTTTCATTGTTAAGGCCAAATCTTAAATCAACAATCGTCTTTTCCCTGTCGCTTAAAATTGTCATGGCCTTTTTTAAAAGCTCCCGGTCAACCTCCTCTTCCAGATCGCGATAGATAATATCCTCTTCCGTCCCTAAAATATCGGACAATAAAAGTTCATTTCCGTCCCAATCCACATTTAGCGGTTCGTCGATGGACACCTCCAGCTTAGTCTTAGCACTTCTTCTAAGATACATTAATATCTCATTTTCAATGCAGCGCGAAGCATAGGTAGCCAGCTTTATCTTTTTATCCAGCTTGAACGTGTTAATTGCCTTAATCAGCCCAATCGTTCCGATAGAAATCAAATCCTCCACTCCAACTCCGGTATTGTCAAATTTTTTGGCAATATAAACTACCAGCCTGAGATTTCTTTCGATGAGAATACTTCTCACCTCTGTGTCATCATATTCTCCCAATTTTTCTAACAGTTCACGCTCTTCCTCCGGTTCCAGCGGAGAGGGGAGAATGTCCGCCCCTCCGATATAGTGTATCTCCTTTTTTGGCGCAAAAAACATACTCGCCATACTCTTCATCATGGTAAGCCTAAATTTATCATTACTCACTATATTCACTGTTTAATCCTCCAATTACTTAGATGCATTCCCGATGCAGCAATCCCTGGTAGATTTTTCCTTCAAACAGCCTCGCCGGTGCAATGGCCACCGGCTGTCTTTTCAGAGTGTTTCCTCCGCCCTGAATGTCAATTTCCTCCAAAAGCAGACAAAGCAGTTTTCCGGATGATTCTCCCACGCTCTCATATGTAATTTCGTGAAAACAGTCTTTTTGCTGCAGCGCCCCCAAAGGCAAGGCTGCATAGTCAAGCTTTCCACTTTCCCTATATCGTTGAATTATCTCCATTTCTTCCTGTGTCAGAAGACTCTCTATAAATCGTTCACTAAGCAGGATAACCGGCTTTTCAAACAGGGGATCCCAGAGAAAATTACCGGTATCCATATATACCTGGTCCACTGCCATCCGCTCTCCGTGTTTTACCAGAATCAAATAGATATTCTGTGTCTGCGAAGCAGTTCGGTACAGACAGTGCAACAGGACAAAAATAATGATACTGCTGAACATAAACAGCAGTAACCATTTTGCCAGCTGCAATACCGTTGCTCCTAAAAGGTATCGCAAATAATTCATCAGGCTGCCAATCAGAATCATCATCGTGGTGGATAGGAACCATTTCCGAATTAATCCTCCCTGCCTTCTCCCATAGGATATGGCAACGGCTCCCATACTGACTCCGATACAGCCCAAAATCCCGACCGGTCCGTTTAACAGGCCAGGCATCAGGACAAAGAAAAGGAGGATTCCTGCACCAAACGCTGCCCCGGCAATCAATCTCCACCACAAAATTTTTTGTCTCAATATTTTTCCGGTAAGAAATAGCACAAAAAAATCCGCAATGAAATTAATCACAAAAATGATATCGAGATAGACTGTAATCTGCAATTCATTCCTCCTGCTTCTTTACCAAAAGTATAGACTATGCCAACATCAAAAAAAGTCGAATACATAGAAAAGAAGCCGACAAGCATATACCTGTCGGCTTCTCACTGCCTATTCGACAATTGAGTCTATTCTGGATAAACGCAGTAACCATTCATCCCTTTATGATTATCTTCTCTTTAAAAACTCCGGAATCTTAATACTTCCGTCACTATCCTGCTGCGGTGCCTGTGGTCTTGCCGTGGTTACCGGCCCTGTCTGCTGAGGCTGTCCTGCCGCCGCACTGCCCTGAGCCCCGTTTAGAAAGGACGGCTTAGCTGCAGTTTTGGGCTGCGGAGTTGCAATCGGCTGTCCACTGAACGTAGGTGTCGGCTGTCCTGCCGCATAACCGGTCTGTACCGTATCCTGCATAACCGCTGCCGGCTGCTGGTGAGGCTGCTGCATCTGCTGTGCCGGCTGTGGTATCGGATTACCCATTGCCGGCTGTGCCGGCGCTGCCTGCTGCATCGGTACTGCCTGTACCGGCCTGCCAAAGGCCGACGCAGTATTCTGTGCAAAGCTTCCGTACGAATTTCTCTTCGCTGCCTGCTCAATACCGGTCGCAATAATCGTAATGCTCACCTCGTCGCCCAAGGTTTCATTATCAACCGTACCAAATATAATATTTACATCTTCACCTGCCGCCTCTGTCAGATAATTAACGGCATCATACGCCTCAATCATACCGATATTACCGGCAAAGTTAATAATGATATCCGTTGCACCGGAAACTGTCGTCTCAAGCAGCGGTGACTCCATGGCCTGTTTGATTGCATCCACGGACTTGTCCTCTCCGCTTGCCCGGCCAATACCGATATGCGCAATACCCTTATCCCGCATTACTGACTGAATATCCGCAAAGTCAAGGTTAATAATTCCCGGACTCTGAATCAGGTCGGTGACACCCTGTACACCCTGCTGTAATACCTCATCGGCTTTCTTCAATGCGTCCGGAATGGTTGTCCGCTTATCACATATCTGCAACAGTTTATCATTCGGAACGACAATCAGTGTATCCACATTATCCTTCAGGCGGTCAATACCCGCCAAAGCATTGTTCATTCGAGGCTTGCCTTCAAAAGAAAAAGGTTTTGTCACAACACCCACGGTCAAAATACCAAGACTTTTGGCAATCTCTGCGACAACCGGTGCCGCACCTGTTCCGGTACCGCCACCCATACCGCAGGTCACAAATACCATGTCCGCATCCTTCACCAGCTCGGTAATCTCTTCTCTGTTCTCTTCGATCGCTCCGGCTCCGATTTCAGGCTTTGCCCCTGCACCGAGACCTTTTGTCAGCTTCTCGCCAATCTGAATTTTGGTCGGCGCCTTTGATGTCGCCAACACCTGTTTATCTGTATTAATGGCCACCAGGTCCACTCCGTTGATGTTCTCATCCACCATCCTGTTCACTGCATTATTACCAGCTCCCCCCACTCCGATTACCAAAATCTTAGCAGGTCCTTTTTCTTCAAAAGTCTTTATTTCAAGCAAGGTTACATCCTCCTTATACATTTTTTTCTTTTTTCGTGAATAAATTTATGTAAACATACATATATATAATACTGTTTTTTGATAAAATAATCAACCTCTAATTTACGAATATTCATATTTTTTTCGATTTTTAGCCCTTTTCGCTCTTCTAAGGGTCCGTGTTCAGCTTAAAAGAAGCCCTGCCTGAAGCCGTATCGAAATCCTTCATGTCCAAAGTTCCCTTTTTTCCTTCGAGCTCATTCAAAATCTGTCCCAAATCGGTAAGCTGTTCCTCAATATTACTGCCGTCACCTAATTCAATCCGGATATCCCCATGCTTCATCACAATTTCGCCTTCCGATGTAAAACGGATTGAGTTAATCTGTAGATGATATTTTTGAATCTGCTGGGTCAGGTTCAGAATAATGCGGAAACGTTTTTCATCATCTATCGGCAGCTGTTCTCCCAGTTCCATACTCTTAAAAGACATACCAGTGATACAGGGTGCGTCTTCCAGCTTAGTCAGCGATATTTCCAACACATAGCCGTCCTGGTCAAAATATACATATTGATTCATGTATTCTACACATCCGGCCATCGCCTTCTCATAGACATTAACAGCAACCTTATGTGCACTAATCACCTCTACATCTATCCTCGCTATAAAAGGTATATCCTCGATTGGCGAGAATCTGTTTTTCAGCGATAGCAGCAAAGTATTGTTGATATACCCTTCCGACAATACATAATCCTGTATCTGCTCGGCAGAGTAGTGCTTATTGCCGGTCACCTCAATTTCCTCAATCTTAAAACATGTGGCCAGAACCACTACAGCCGCTAGTACAGCTGTTGCGATTACCAGTGCCAGAATCCTTCCCCGCTTCGGATTAAATTTTATCACATTGCTCTGCTTTTCTTTTTTATACATAGGTAATCTCAACTCCCAGACACTGCAAATCCCTGACAATGTTCTCATATCCGCGTTCAATATAGCCAATATCCGTAACCGTAGTATATCCCCTGCTCAAAACACCGGCTGCCACAAGTGCCGCCCCCTGCCTCAAATCGGTTGCTTTCACGGTATGTCCCTGCAGCTCGGCATTGCCGGAAACCAGTGCCGTCTGCCCTTTGATCTGAATGGACGCCCCCAGCTTTTCTAATTCCCGGGCAATGCCAAATCTCTTTTCAAACACGGTCTCCGTCACTGTACTGTTCTGTTCTGCTTTCAGCAGCACAGTCAGCAGAACCGGCTGTAAATCAGTGGGAAATTCCGGATAGATTCCGGTTTGAAAGCTGCCCGCCTCCACTTTGCCAAAAGACTGCACATTTAAACAATCTTCAATCTTAACCACATTAACTCCCAGCTTTGAGGCCGTGTTAATTACATTTTTCAGATAATGGATATCATCAATTCCGGACAGCCGGATATCGCTCGGTATTGCTGCCGCCATCAGCAGATATGTTCCGGCAACAATCCGGTCATATACGTTACAATAATCACTGGCAGTCAGCTCCTTTGTCCCCTTGATAATCAGTACGTCGGTTCCCACCCCTTCAATCAGGGCACCCATTGACAACAGATAATTGCAAAGCTCGATAATTTCCGGCTCTTTTGCCGCTCCCCGCAAAATGGTTCTTCCCCTTGCGCCCACTGCCGCCATCAACAGATTTTCCGTCGCTCCCACACTCGGAAAGCGTAAATGATATTCACAGCCCTGCAGATAAAACGTATTACAGGATAACTGCTCTCTATGCAGGCTCACGTCTACATTCATCTTCATCAGGCCTTCCAAATGGATATCCACAGGCCTAAGACCAATAGCGCAGCCTCCCGGCATGCCAATTTCCGCCCTCTGCCATCTGGCCAGCATAGGACCTAAAAGTAAAACGGAGGAACGGAGCTTTCCCGTTAAAGCATAAGGAAGCGGCTCATAAGCGGCTTCCGTCGTATCCACGGTCAGCACATTGTTTTCCAAGCGGGTTTTGATATGTAAACACTCCAGCAGGCGGCACATCACCTGCACATCTTCTATCATCGGGCAATTGTGAATCACCGATATCCCGGAAGTAAGCAGTGTTGCTGCCATCACCGGTAATATGGTATTCTTTGAACCCTGAATCCTGATTGTTCCCTTTAGTCTGACCGCTTCTTTTACACTAATTGCCTTCAAGAAAGCCACATCCAATCCCAAACATATATAATATCATATGCGGGAGCATTCATTATGTGACACAAGGACAACCACTAATATTCCTTCGGCATCGGAATTTGTCTCGCCACAGAAAGCACCAGTCCGATCTCTACCAACAGCCCCACCAGCGCCGTTCCGCCGTAGCTGATAAACGGAAGCGGTACTCCGGTTGGCGGAAATGTATTGGTAACCACAGCAATATTGACAATCACCTGTACGGAAATATGCGTGACTACGCCAACAACAATCAGTGCTCCGTATAAATCCTTTGCATTGACCGCAATCACCACGCAGCGCCATATCAAAAAGATAAACAGCACAATGACGCAGGCGGCGCCAAACAATCCCAGTTCTTCACAGATAACCGAAAAAATCATATCATTATGGGACTCCGGAATAAACCCTAACTTCTGTATGCTCTGTCCCAGACCCTTTCCAAACAGTCCCCCGGAGCCTATCGCATATAGTGACTGCAATGTCTGATATCCCTTTTCATAATCCTCCGGGTGCAGCCATATTTTAATACGGTCCAGACGGTAAGAGGCGAAAGCGAGAAAACAGCCCATCACGGCAACGACAAACAAGCCGAGCACAACAAACGGTTTTATCTTGGGGCTGGTAACAAAGACAATCATAATGGTAATTGCCGCACAAATAATCGCTGTACTTAGATTTTCCTTGGCAATCAGCATAATCGTAATCATTGGCAGCAGCATTACCTGCACCATTTTTTTCCATTGGCCAATCCTTGCCGCATTATCAGTAGCTGCATGAGCAGTATAAAGGATAATGGCTATCTTGGCCAGCTCCGACGGCTGAAAAGAAATAGGACCCAGTTTAATCCAGCGGGCTGCGCCATGGGAAACCATTCCCCAGACCAGCACGATGAGCAGCAAAACAATTCCTAAACCAATCAGCGGCACGGAAAGTCTTTTCCAATAATGGTAGTCAAAACAGGACACGATCAGCATGGCAAAAAAGCCAAATATTGCAAAGATTCCCTGCCGGACCAGATAATATGTAGGTACACCTTCCTTTAACTCCGCTGTATAGGAACTGGTGCTGTAAATCATAATCAATCCAAATATCACCAGGAAAATCACCAGAAACAACAGAGAGTAATCAAAATAATTGCCCCTGTACAACTTCGGAAACAATTTCCCCAATAGAGATTTCTTTTTTTTTCTTCTACGAGGATTTCTATTTGCCATATATTATGCTCCTAACTCATTTACATATTTTTTAAACATATCTCCGCGTTGTTCATAATTTTCAAACATATCCCAGCTTGCACAGGCCGGTGACAGCAGCACAGCCTCTCCCGGTTTTGCCTCCTTGGCACAGCACTTAACCGCCTCCTCTAAGGTGTCCACAAACACAAACTCCTCAAATCCACATTTTCTGGCAGCTGCCGCTATCTTTTCTGCGGTTTTGCCGAAGAGAACCAGTTTTTTCACCTTGCCGTCAAAGGCATTAATCCATTCGTCGAACTCTGCCCCTTTATCATATCCGCCGCCGATGAGAACCGTCTGGCGGTTCATTGCCTGAATGCCCTTGATTGCGGCATCGGGATTCGTCCCTTTAGAATCGTTATAATAGGCGACACCGTCGACCTCCCTTACAAATTCTATACGGTGCGCCACCCCTTTAAACGTCTTCAGCACAGACACGATCGTTTCCAGCGGGATTCCCATATAATGCGCAACGGCAATCCCCGCCATATAATTCTCCACATTATGTGCGCCAAGCAGAATCAATTCGTCCAGCCGGATAACATTAACCGCAGCACCGTTTTCCCTTAATACAATCATATCTCCTTCTAAGCAGACACCATTTTCTAACTGATGCAACCGGCTGAAAAATACCACCTTCGCCTTCACCCGCTCATCATCTGCCATCGCTCTTGTCAACGCATCATCATAGTTTAACACCAGATAATCCTCTTCACTCTGGTTTTTACAGACGTCCAGCTTTACCGAAGCATAATTTTCCATTGTATAGTGACGGTTTAAATGATCCGGTGTCACATTTAAAACGGCACTGACATGCGGTTTAAAATCAACAATCGTCTCTAACTGAAAAGAAGAAACCTCTGCTACAGTATAGGATTCCTCATCCATCTGCAGCGCCACCTCCGTATACGGAATACCGATATTGCCTACCATGAAGCTATTGTCCGTATATGCTTTAAATATTTCTCCTACCAGTGACGTTGTTGTTGTCTTACCGTTCGTTCCCGTGATTGCCGCCAGTTTTCCTGCCCCAGCATGATAGGCCAGCTCTATCTCACTCCAAATCGGAATACCACACGCTCTTATCTTCTCCGCTGTAGGACAATCCACAGGCACACCCGGACTGATTACCGCCAATTCCGTTTCCGCAAAAAGTTCCCCGCTAAGCTCCCCCAACACGACATGAATATTTTCCGCCTTTTCAAAATGCGACAGAAGCTCTGCGGTATCCAGAGAAGTTTTGTCATCATAGAGCGTAATCTCTGCTCCTTTTTTTAACAGTAACCGGCCTGCATTTATTCCACTTATCCCTGTACCGATAATCAGTATCTTTTTATGATAATCCATAATCTCCTCCTTAAAGTGCCACCAGGCCAACCAGGCAAAGAATCGCTGTCACAATGGCAAAAATGGCAACAACCTTCGTCTCCGGCCAGCCGGAAAGTTCAAAATGATGATGAATCGGCGCCATTTTAAATATGCGCTTACCCGTCTTTTTAAAGTACACAACCTGAATAATCACAGACAGCACCTCGACAAAATAGATAAACCCTACAATCACAATGTAAATCGGCATCCTTAACATAATTGCCGTCGAGGCAATCAGACCGCCCAGAGCAAGAGAACCGGTATCCCCCATAAACACCTTCGCCGGATAGACATTATAAACGAGAAATCCCAGCAATGCTCCCACTGCCGCACAGGTAACCGGCTCAAGTCCCGACGCAGTGCCAATGGCGACCACGGTAAAAAACGTAGCCGTCAGCACGGTGATGGAGGACAGCAAACCGTCCAAACCGTCCGTGAAATTGGTTCCGTTCACGGTCCCGATAACGACAAAGAACAAAAAGGGATAATACCAAAAGCCCAAATCCCACTCATATCCGCCGCCAAAGGGAATGATTACCGCCGTTCCAACCTCGGTATATTTTACCAGATAACAGGCAAATATGGCAGTGATAAGAAACTGTCCAATCATCTTCTGCCATGCGTGCAGCCCCATTGAACGCTTCATCACCACCTTAATGTAATCGTCGAGAAATCCTACCAGACCAAAGCCCAATGTCACAAACAAAACCGGCAGGATTACCGGATTCGTCCTGACATAGAAAAACGAGGTGATGACAATGCTGCACAGAATAATCAAACCGCCCATTGTCGGCGTTCCCGACTTTTTTAAATGGGATTCCGGCCCGTCGTCCCGGACAAACTGTCCAAATTTCAATTTTTTCAAAAACGGTATCAGAATCGGACAGAGAACCATACTGATACCAAATGCAATTAATATTGGTGCTAACACTGTAAAATCCATTTTCATAATCATTCCTACCCTTTTGTAATTTCTTTAACCCTAGTAGTATAATTCTTTTTTTGCATTTTATCAACCTTCCTGTAACACTGTCGATATTTTTATTCCACAGTATCTTCAAAATCGACGGAAAACACAGTCTCGGTATCCTCCTCGGAATAATCTGCTTCTATGCCCAGATACGGAAGAATATTGGAAAACATTTCCGACATTACCGGAGCTGCAATGGTTCCTCCGTAATAGATACCGACCGGCTCATCAATTAAAATGATACCGATAACCTGGGGATTATTTGCCGGTGCAAATCCAAGAAAGGAAGAGATATATTTTCCGTTCCCCCGCGGAAGTTTTTCCGAGGTTGCCGTTTTCCCGCCGACGCGATAGCCTTCGACCTGTCCCTTACTGCCGGAGCCTTCAGACACAACAGCCTCTAACAGTTCCTTCATCGTCTCCGAAGTCTCTTCTCTGATTGCCCCGCTTTTTGCTGCATAGGAAAACTCGGCCACCTGATTTCCGTTTTCGTCCTCGGCATACATGCCAAAATGCGGTGTAATCAGCGTCCCGCCATTTATTGCGGCACTGGCTGCCCTTAACAGCTGTAACGGTGTAATCTGAAAGGACTGGCCAAAACTCATCGTTGCCAGCTCCACGGCCTTGACATTCTCCTGTTTATGCATAATCGAAGAGGCCTCTCCGGGCAAATCCACTCCCGTTTTTTCAAACAGCCCCAGCTTTTGATAATTTTTATACATATTGGCAACGCCCACTCTTGCTCCTACATCCATAAAGACCGGATTGCAGGAATTCATAATTCCCTCCTTAAAGGTCTCTGTTCCATGCCCGCCTACCTTATGGCAGCGGATTTTCCTGTCCTCGACAATCCGAAAACCCGGACAGCTAAACGTGTCCTCCAGTTTCACTACGTCTTCTTCCAAAGCAGCGGTGGCAGTCACCAGCTTAAACGTGGAGCCGGGTTCATAAGTATCATTGATACAGAAATTCCGCCACATATTGTTCAGTGCATCCTGTTTTTCCTTTTCCGTCATCTGCTCCTCTGATTTGCGGCTTTCGCTCTCCTTTTCCTGCTCTTCCTCCGGACCCGGTTCCTCCTTCGTTGTCTCCTCCGTGTCCTGCGCTGCCGTCTTGCTGTATAAATCTTCTACATATACTAATTTGTAGGGTTCATTCAAATTATATTCCGGCACATTGACCATGGCATAAATCTCTCCGTTTTGTGGATTCATCAATACCACGGACACCCTTTTGGCCTGCTTTGCTTTCAACACCTTTGTTGCCGCCTGTTCAGCGTATTTCTGTATATTAACATCTATCGTCGTATAAAGATTATTCCCCGATATCGGTTCAATTCTGCTCTCCGCTTCATTTTCAATTTCCAATCCGTTTGCATCCGTCAGCGTGAGAATGCTTCCGGGTATTCCCGCCAGTGTCTCCTCATATTCCACTTCCAGTCCTACAATTCCCTGATTGTCGGAACCGGTAAAGCCAAGCACCTTGCTTGCCAGCGAATCAAAAGGGTAATACCGCTTATAATCCTCGTCAATCATCACTCCGTCGAGATTCAGTTCCCTCAGGCTGTCGGCAGTGTCCTTATCCACATTGCTCTTAATTTTTTCCCGGATAGTATTTGCCTGAACCTTTTTCCTTACAGTCTCCTCGTCAAGTGACAATATACTGCAAAGCGCATTTACCACTGCTTCCTCATCAGTAATCTGCGAATGGATTACCGAAATCGAACATACCGGTTTATTCCCTGCCAGCTCCACACCGTTGCGGTCATAAATGCAGCCGCGCTTTGCTTTAATGCTGCGCTCCCGGTCATGTAACGCCTCCGCTTTATCCAGATAATATTCCGATTTGGCTACCATTAAATAACCCATTCTAAACACAAGCGAAATCAATGCCGCAATGATGAAAAAAGCACAAACAACTATCTTTTTTCGAGTAAATGTCTTATGCATAGGACTTCCTGTGACTTCTTTACTATTAACATATTACAAACCCGAATCGGATATTCCTTTCAAATAGAAAACCCAGGCATGAATTACTTCTCCCCAAGCAACCCATGCCTTAACAATCTAACAGAACCTGCCACCTGCGGTTCCAAACTGAATATCATTGTTCCGGTGCCGGCGTCTGTTCCGGATTGCCGGCGTCCGCTCCGCCCTCCGCAGCAGTACTATCACCGGCATTTTCCGGAGGTGTTTCGCCTCCACCGTTATCCTGGCTATCCTCCGGTGCCGTTGTTTCCGGCACTGTCGTATCCTGTGTTCCGTCTTCCGGATTTTCCCCGCCTGCCTCTGTATCCTGTCCGGCAAGTTCATTATCCGGTGCTGCTCCATCATATACCGGCGTTGCCACTTCATCTCCGACATTGGGATCGCCGCTTTTTTGTACATCTTCTGACTGGTAAATGTTCATATAAGGAAGCAGTTCTTCAAATATAGACTGCGCAATAATCGTACCAAGACCCGAATTTGCCTGATCCTCCACGCTTGGTTCGTCGACTGTCACATATACGACAAGCTGCGGATTTTCCACCGGCGCAAAACCGATAAACGACAATAGATATTTATTGTTACCTCTCGGCAGCTTTTCCGCCGTACCTGTTTTGCCGCCAATCGTGTAACCCTCGACCTTCGCCTTTTGCGCTGTACCGTTGTTTACCACTTCAAAAAGCGCATTGCGCATAAATGCAGATGTCTCTGCCGAAATCGTCTTCCGCAAAACGGTAGGCTCAATATTGTTGATGATTCCTCCGTTTTCATCGACAATCTGCTTTACCAGATGCGGTTCATAATAATTTCCACCATTGATCACGGAACAGAATGCCGTTCCAATCTGCATCATCGTCACCGTAAGTCCCTGTCCAAAGGAAGAGGTCGCAAGCTCCACCGGATTCAATCCGGCTTCGTCATAAATCAGCCCTTTCGCTTCTCCTTCCAAATCTACATAGGTCCTCTTCCCGAAACCAAATACATCCTGATATTTTGAAAAGGTATTACGCCCTTCTGCCTGGGCAATCTGCATTAACGCCACATTGCAGGACTGCATCAATGCCTGTTCGATCGTCACCTGTCCATGTCCGTTATGGTTATGGCATTTGATCGTGTAATCCTCAACCTCAAGCTCGCCGCCGCAGAAAAACGTCTCATCGCCTAACAGCACACTGTCCTCCACTGCACCCGCAATGTTAAAGGTTTTATAGGTGGAACCCGGTTCAAAACCGTCAGAGATAATATAATTTCTCCACGCTTTGTTCATGCACAGCAGCCGGAACTCTTCTGTCAGGCTGTTGATTTTATCCGTTGCTGCGATATCCTTATTTTCCAATACTGCTTTCAGTGCCGCCTTTTCTTCCGACAAGCTGCCGTCCTCATCTGTTTTAAAATATGCTCTCACCGACTGATCATCTAACAGATAGTCGATATATTTATTCTCAAACAGATACTGTATCGCACTGTCTTCATATGGCTCATTCAAATCAAAGCTGTTTGAATTTGCCATTGCAAGCACTTCGCCAGAGTTTGGCTCCATTACCAGCACGGATACATTTCTGGCACCCGTTTCGTTCATAAAAGCGGATATTTTCTTCTCTACAATCGTCTGCGCATTGGCATCAATGGTAGAAATAAGATTATACCCGTTTACCGGCTCTTTTGTCGTCCTCTCCACGGACATATCATCGTTAAGGTAACCGTATTGCCGGCCGTTAACCCCATTTAACTCACTGCTGTAATAACCCTCAATTCCACCCTGTCCGACATTGCCGCTGACCGTAAAGCCAATCGCATGGCAGGCAAGGGAATTGTAGGGGTAATACCGCTGATACTCTTCCTCAAACCAGATTCCCTTAACTTCTTTTCCTTCCTTTGTTGCAATAAATTCTTCAAAGGGCTTTATCTGGTCATAGGTAAGCTTCTTCAGCATTTTTTTATACAGCGAGGATTTATCCTCTAATGCCTTTTCGATCTCGTCCTTCGTAATACTAAAGTACTGCGTCAGCGCATCTATTGTCGCTTCCTTTACTTCATCACTCTGTAATACATTTTTGGGTTCCATAATCAGGTTATAAACCTTTTCACTGGTGGCCAGCTGCGTTCCGTTGCGGTCCAGAATATCTCCTCTGCGATACGGAATCTCAATGCTGTCATAGCTTTGCTGCGCCAGCACAATTTTCTCATATCGTTTTCCGTCCTTTAAGTTGATTCTCGCAATTTGAAAAATCAAAAAGAACAGAAACACCGTAAATAAAACGATTACAACAATTAACTTTATTTTCATTCTTGCGAGAAACCGCTTTTTCTTAGCTGCCATCTTATCACCCGTTTTTATTTTTCTGGTATATCCATAAACTGCTTCACATAATCCGGATTGCTCGCCTCATAGGATACAACCTGTCCCGCCTTGGGATACACCATTCCAAGTTCTCCGGTTGCCACTGCATAAATTTCTGGCAGATTGACCGAGCTTTCCAACTGTTTACTTATCTCATTGTTTGTATCCGTCATCTCATTCAAATTGCTTTCCAGCACGGCAATCTGTCTGCGCTGTTCCGTAATATCGGCCTGCATCGTTAACATGTTGACACAGGATACAAACAGAAATATTGTTGCCGCAGCCAGTGCAGCCGTATATCGCAAGTCAAATGCTTTTGCTCTGCTTCTGTTGCGCTTTACTCGTTCGTTTTCCGGACGCTGTTCTCTTTCCTGACGCCGTGGGCGTTCAATTCGTTCCGGCATCGGCTTCAACTGTCTTGCCGCATTGCCTTCTATATAATATTCTCTTTGATCATATCTTTGATTCAATCGCTTCATTCCCCTCTTTTAAATACGTTTTATCATTGGTGATATCCCGTATTTTTTTCTCATGTATCTATACTAAATACCAATCATGCTTTCTCAAATATCCTCAGCTTTGCACTTTTGCTTCTGCGGTTTTCCGCAATTTCTGCCTCTGAAGGCAATACCGGTTTTCTGGTAACTACCTTTCCTTTGGATACTTTCCCACAAACACATTTAGGAAAGTCGGGAGGGCACGTGCAAGGATTTTCGTTTGTTCTAAAAATCCTCTTTACTATCCGATCTTCTAACGAGTGGAACGTAATGATGCAAATTCGGCCCCCTGAATTCAACAGGTCTATCATTTGGTCAATGGATTGTTCAAGAATGGTCAGTTCCTGATTTAATTCAATCCTGATAGCCTGGAATGTTCTTTTCGAAGGGTGCCCTCCTGCAGACCTAGCTCTAATTGGTATAGCAGCCTTTATGATGTCATTGAGCTCGCCAGTGGATTCAATGACTTTGTTTTCTCTTGCCCGACATATATGTTTGGCAATATTTTTGGCAAATTTCTCTTCGCCGTAATCTCTGATTACCCGGTAAAGTTCCATTTCCGGATAGTCATTAATAATATCTTTAGCAGTCTTTTCCTGCCTTTGATCCATTCTCATGTCGAGAGGCGCGTCCTCTCTGTAGGTAAACCCCCGCTCCGGTGTATCCAGCTGATAGGAGGATACCCCCAGGTCCAAAACAATACCGTCGACTTTGGAAACGCCTAGCCCACGCAGGACCTGAGGGGTTTTCTGAAAATTGCTTCTTACAATGTCAATCTTTACTTTATCTTGATATGGTAATAGCCGGATGCCTGCCGCCTCAACGGCAGCTGCATCCTGATCTATTCCTATGAACCAACCTTTAGCGGACAAGCGTTCACATACACGGAAAGCATGTCCTCCACCTCCAAGGGTGCCATCTACATAAATTCCATCTTCTTTTATCTGTAATCCTTCAATCGTTTCTCCCAGCAGCACTGACTTATGTGAAAATTCCAACGTATATCCTCCCCACTATCCGGCAATCAGATAATAATTCCCAGACTTTCGATTCCCTGAGCCAGTTCATCGAAATCAACATTATCAATATCGTTCTCCTCTTCCCATTTCTCTTTACTCCAGATTTCTGCACGTTCACCGACACCCACAATCGTGACATCTTTTGTAATGCCTGCAAATTCTCTCAGTACGACAGGAAGCAGGATTCTCCCCTGATTGTCAATCTCACAATCCGTTGCCCCGGCCTCGAAAAATCGTTTGAACTTTCTTGCGCTCTTATCCGTCATCGGAAGCTGTCTTAATTTGCCTTCAAATATCTCCCACTCGTCATTGGGATAAGCAAAAAGACATCCGTCTACTCCCCTTGTTACCACAAAGGACATTCCCAATTGTTCTCTCAGCTTGGAAGGTACAATCATCCTGCCCTTGGCATCAACGGAATGATTATATTCACCTTTTAATCCCTTGGACACGGTCCTCACCTTCCTCTCGCCAGCTTGTGCTTCCTCCGAAAGTGATGATGTATTCGGCAAATCCACCACAATCCGCCACTAGTTACCACTTTTCACCACTTACAACCACTATTTTAACGCAAAGGATTACATAATGCAAGAACAAAAACTCGCAAAACCCCCCTTAATCCGTTGTGAATTTACCCAAAATTTTTTTCGTTTTTTTGTGCAAATAGTATACTTTTGATTTCATTTTTTCTATTTTTTTGTGCAAAAAACAATATATTGTGTTTTAATTCTCATTTTGCATCTATATTTTGTGCAGTATCGTTTAAGGTTCATTCCCCCTCCTCAGGGGGACATACTGCAAAAGAAAAAAGTGGGATTTCCTCCCACTCAACCGTTTTTGTCTCCACAAAAAAAACCGCTGTACGAAACAATATGCTCCTTCCGAACGACAAGTGTTTTTCTTCCACTCGTCTCCGGAAAGGAGCATATCCTCTCGCACAGCGGTTCTATATTTTGTTTATCCGTCCTGTTGTTCCGTTCCGCGCCTTGAAGCTTTCACTCTTTTGTAAATGATAAAGGCTGACGCCGCCAGCACGCAAACGGCCGCCAACAACTGGGATACTTTTATCCCCAGCCCCGGTATAAACAGGGAATCTGTCCTTAATCCTTCAATCCACACACGGCCAAGCCCATATCCCCATATATACATGGCAAACAGCTCACCGTCAAATTTTTTGTATCTTCTATATAAGAAGATAACAAGTAAAACCATCAAATTCCACAAAGACTCATAGAGGAAAGTGGGATGTACCTGTACAAACTCTTTGCCCCCGGCGACCAATACATGATCAAGCATAGACTGCGTAATCACACCGCGATTAACCGTTGTCAGCAGAAAATTCTTACCGCCAAACCAGTCTGCCGGAATTGCCATTGCAAACAGAGAATCCGTATAATCGCCAAAGGCTTCGCGGTTGAAAAAATTCCCCCATCTCCCGCAAATCTGTCCCACCAGCAGACCCATGCAGCAGGTGTCCAGCATGAGCAGCGGATTCACTTTACGGCGTCGGGCAAAAATCAACAGCGTAATGATTCCGGCGATGACACCGCCATAAATAGCCAGCCCTCCGCCACGGATATTCAATATACCGATAACGGTATCCTTTAGCGACTGCCCTTCTTTGATATAATCGTCCAGACTAAACAACACATAATAAATCCTTGCTCCCAATATTGCCGGAATAACCAGCCAGAGCATATAATCAAGGTAAAGCTCCGGGTCCTGTTTTGTTCTTTTTGCCTCCTTTGCAATCAGCAGATATGCCAGTATAAAGCCCACGGCAATAATCACTCCATAAAAACGGATTTCAAAATTTCCTATATAAAACCCATCCAGCACATTCTTCAAATCAATACCTAAATTAGGAAACCGAATCTCATACATAAACGCTGCTCCCTTTATACATTAAACTTAAACAAAATCACATCTCCGTCCTGTACGACATACTCCTTGCCCTCCGAGCGCACAAGACCTTTTTCTCTGGCCGATGTCATGGAACCGTTTTCTACCAGATCCTTATAATTCACAACCTCAGCACGGATAAATCCACGTTCAAAATCCGTGTGAATCTTACCGGCTGCCTGCGGTGCCTTTGTCCCGCGCTTAATCGTCCATGCCCTTGTCTCGTCCTCTCCTGATGTGAGGTAGGAAATCAGTCCCAGCAAGGAGTAGCTTGCCCGAATCAGCTTGTCCAATCCTGATTCTGAAAGACCCATATCTTCCAAAAACATCTTCCTCTCATCATCTTCCAGTTCCGATATCTCCTGTTCAATCTGCGCACATACGGCAAACACTTCTGAAGCATATTCTGCGGCATATTCCTTTACCGCCTTAACATATTCATTTTCTGCGCCGTCGTCTGCCAAATCGTCCTCCGATACATTTGCTGCAAAAATAACCGGTTTTCTGGTGAGAAGATTATATTCTGCAATCCACGCTTCCTCATCTTCCCCGTCTGCCTCAAAGGTGATTGCAAGTTTTCCGTTTTCCAGGTGCTCCTTAATCCTCTTCATGAAAGCAACTTCTTTCGCAATTTCTTTGTTGTTATTAGCAGCTCTTGCACTTTTGGTAATTCTTCTGTCTAAAATCTCAATATCCGAAAAAATCAATTCAAAATTAATCGTTTCTATGTCCCTTAACGGATTAATGCTTCCGTCCACATGCACAACATTTGCGTCCTCAAAACAGCGCACGACATGCACAATGGCATCCACCTCACGGATATTGGACAAAAACTGGTTGCCAAGTCCCTCTCCCTTTGAAGCACCCTTTACCAGTCCCGCAATATCCACAAACTCAATTACCGCCGGAACCGTCTTTTTTGAATTGTACATCTTGGTCAAAACATCAATTCGCTCGTCCGGTACAGGAACGACACCCACATTCGGGTCAATTGTGCAAAACGGATAATTTGCCGATTCTGCGCCCGCCTTTGTCAATGAATTAAATAATGTACTTTTTCCCACATTGGGAAGTCCTACAATCCCGAGTTTCATTTTATCTTAATCTCCTTTTGTTTTTCCAAATGCTTCTTGCAAACAGCCAGTCAATTCAAGACTTACTTTTTTCCCACCCCATGTTTTCCTACTCATCCCAATTGTGGTAAACCGCCTGCACATCATCATCTTCGTCCAGCAGATCGAGAATTTTATTCATCTTTTTGATATCCTCCTCGCTGGTAAGCGCCACATAGTTTTGCGGAAGCATCGTCACTTCGGCCGAAACCATTGCAACGCCTTCGTTCTCTAAAGCCTCACGCACAGCCGAAAAATCATCTGGAGCGGTGATAATTTCAAAACTGTCTTCCTCTTCCGCAAAATCCTCTGCTCCGGCATCTAAAGCCATCATCATCAAATCATCTGCTTCTAATTGGCATTCCTCTTTATCTACGATTATCTGCCCTTTTTTGTCAAACATAAAGGAGACACAGCCTGTCGTTCCGACATTGCCACCGCCTTTTGTAAAAGCATTCCTCACGTTCGATGCTGTCCGGTTCTTATTATCCGTAAGCGCATCGACAATAATCGCCGTACCGTTTGGTCCATATCCTTCATAGGTAATGGATACATAGTTGACGGCATTTGCGTCCCCGGCAGCCTTTTTGATTCCTCTTTCAATGGTATCATTTGGCATATTATTGGCCTTGGCTTTGGCGATTACATCACGGAGCTTGGAATTATTATTCGGGTCCGCACCACCCTCTTTCACGGCCACAGCGATTTCTCTTCCAATAACGGTAAAAATCTTTCCCTTTGCCGCATCGTTTTTCTCTTTTTTATGTTTAATATTGGCAAACTTTGAATGTCCTGACATTTTTCTCTCCCATCCTTTATATTATTGTTTACATACGCTTTTCATCTTATCATCTTATTGATGATTGTTCAAGTATTTTCTCCGCCAGACCATGGCAATCAATGCGCGCAGACACGCAGGCTGCTGTATCATATCGGCTTATTTGCATCCGGCAGACCATTTCCCTCCGTTTCCCTTTTTAACGTGGCATTGCGCAGCAGCTTATAAACTGAGGCTGCCACAGGCACACTGACCAACATACCGGCAACACCGCCAAGTCCGCTTCCCAAAATAATTGCGGCCAGCACCCATATACCCGGCAGGCCAATAGAAGAACCTACCACTTTCGGATAAATCAGATTACCCTCTATCTGTTGCAATACAACTAAAAAGATTAAAAACACCAGCGCCTGCTTAGGAACAACCGTCACAATCATAAAAGCACCCAGCACGGCACCAATGTATGCACCAAACACAGGAATAAGTGCCGTCAGTCCCACGAGCGCACCAATCGGGGCCGCATACGGCAGTCTCAAAATCGACATTCCAATTGCACAAAGTCCACCCAAAATCACAGCCTCCGTAGCCTGCCCTACAATAAAACCGGAAAAACTCTCATGGACAATTCCCAGTACATAGGTACACTTTTCATAGGTTTTATTCCGCATAAACGCTTTGCCTACTCTGGCTGTTTTTGCCTGTATATCCTCTTTACAGGCCAGTACATACAAGCTGAAAATCAATCCAATTACCACATTCGTAACCGCTCCTACAACAGAGCCAACAATTGTCGTAGCGGAAGTGAGCACGCCCTTCGTTCCTGTCAGCAGACCTTTTGACACCTTATTAATAATATTTCCCCAATCCAGATTAATGTCCTGAAGCTGCTGCTGTAATGTCGGCAGTTCGTCTGATTTGTCAATCAGAAATTGCACAACCCGCTGCAGCACTTCCGGCACGTCCTTGGAAATAATCACAAAGCAGTCCACTACCTGCGGAATAACCAGATACATGACAAAGATCACAATCAAAATCAAGAGCGCAAGGGAAAGGGTAATACAAACCCCTCTGCGGGATTGATTAATCCATTTACTTTTACTATGCGGAAAATAGATTTTCTCCAAGCGCACCATTAAAATATTTAACACATACGCTATAACGCACCCCAGCAGTAACGGATATGCAATTAACAGAATATTTCCCGCCCAGCCGATAATGCCCTGAAAATGAATGACCAGCAGGCACAGCAGTGCCACAATCAGTCCGCACTGGATAAACTTTTTTATTTTCATGTCGTTCACGATAACGCCTCCTTATCTATCAAATGAAATCAGTATACAATATAAACCGAAAAAAAACAATTGCCACTTTTCCGATATCTGTATATTTTCCAATAAATTTTAACATGAATTTGATTCACTTTTTTATTGATACCCTTTACCATTTTTGATATTATATAAACAGACTTAAAATACTAATATTTTCAGGAGGGAATCATGGATTCAGAAACTCGGGACATTTATACGACTATCATGTCGATTGCGGACAAAATTGACCGCAGGCTCATGCAGGAAAACACAACTCCTGAAAGCGTCAAGGAATTACTGCGTATAGACCTGCGTAATTTTCTAATCTTTCTTACGATTGCCGACCATGTAGTCGCCAAAGATGAAATCCGCTACATTAACAAATCTTTAGGATATGATTTTGATGACAGCACCATGAAGCAGTTTGCCATCAGCAGCAATATAGCCAGAGAAGATTTTTTGAACCATCCTCCGGCCTCTATGCACTACTTTTTGAAATACGGAAAGGATGACTTTACCGTTCAGGAAGCCAAATATTATGATATCCAAAAACTATACATTTTAACTTTTCAGGCGATAGGTGAAGATTTTTTATCCAGTTGTAAACATATGGATGTAAAAGAGGTAAATCAGTTAACCCGCTACCGCTTCATGTTGGAAAGCAATATCCGCTCCTATACCAAAAGCGGAGGAGTTGCACCCTCACGTCCCGACAGCATCCCGTTCAAATTACGGTCAAGAGAGGACAAACAGACCTCCGAAGAAGCGACAGAAATTCCTTTTGTCGGCAATGTATCCGGCGGTGATAAAACTGCGGCAGATTTAGACTCTCTGTTAAAGGAATTAGATGACCTAATCGGTCTTGCCTCCGTTAAAACCGAGGTCAAAAATCTAATCAACCTGTTAAAAATTGTTGAACTGCGCAACAAAAGCGGACTCAAGGCACCTTCGGTCACTAAGCATTTTGTGTTTACCGGCAATCCCGGAACGGGTAAAACCACGGTAGCCCGTCTGCTGTCGCAAATATATTGTTCCCTTGGAATCCTTTCCAAAGGACATCTGGTTGAAGTGGACCGTTCAGGAATGGTGGCTGCCTATATGGGCCAGACGGCAATCAAAGTGAAGGAAGTGATTGACCGCGCTAAAGGCGGCGTTTTATTTATTGACGAAGCCTATTCCCTGGCCAATGAGACGCCCGGCGGTGACTTTGGACAGGAGGCTATCGACACGCTGGTTAAAGCGATGGAAGACAACCGCGATGACCTGATTGTGATTGTCGCTGGATATCCTGATTTAATGAATAATTTTATGAATTCCAATCCCGGTCTTAAGTCCCGTTTTCAAAAGACACTGTTTTTTCCCGACTATACCGCCGACGATTTATATAAAGTGTTCACTAAATTCTGTACCGAAACCGACTACATACTAAGCCAGGAAGCCTCTGCGTATCTAATGGAACAATTACGCCATTATGTTCTCAACAAGGATGCCAATTTCGGAAATGCGAGAGATATCCGCAACTTTTTGGACATTGCCATTTCTGCACAGGCAAACCGCCTGTTAACAGAAAATGCTACGGACGCAGACGCTCTGATGACTCTTATTCCGTCAGACTTGGAGCTGATTTTCCCCGACAAAGGAGATGAAACCCCATGACACTGCTTACCTATCAGATAGTTCAAGCTGTCGCAGAACAGGGCAGCTTCCGGCTGGCCGCCCAGATTCTGAATCTGACGCCCTCTGCCATCAGCCATGCGATTTCTACCGCTGAAAAAGAATTGGGGTATCCGCTTTTTTACCGCAGCAAAAACGGTGCCACGCTGACAGAATATGGAACGAAACTCCGGCCATATATAGCCGCTGTATTAAACTGCGATATTCGGCTGCAAGAGGCAATCGGCTCATTTAACGGCCAGTGCCAAGGCACTGTTCGCATCGGAACGATTTCCTCCTTCTGCCAGGGATTTATTCCCAGTATTGTTACCGATTTTTCCAAAGCCAATCCTGACATTGAACTCACCGTCTATCAGGGAACATCAGATGAGGTCTGCGACTGGATCAGTACCGGCAAAATCGATTTCGGTTTTTTGCCGCTGACCGGCTATGAGCATATTCCTTTAACACCTGTATATGAGGACGAAGTTTTCTGCGTCACGCCAAAGCAGTTCCGCTTTAGACATCGCAGCTACATTGAATATAAAGAATTAACTGACTGCCGCTTTATCAGCCACAGTAAGAATACCGATATTCTTCAGCTATTTGATGAAAATCGGATTGCCGTTCAATCCTGCTGCCAGGCAGACGATGATTCCAGTGCCATTGCCATGGCCGCTGCTGGATTAGGGCTGTATATGATATCCGGACTGGCCCTTCCGGGATTACAGATTCCCGACAATATAAATGTCTATCCGTTCCGGCCCGCTTTACGACGTACTATCGGCATGTATTCCCCGGAACCGGAAGCAATGCCGCCGGCCGTGAAATCCATGTATAAGCATATTAAACATACCTTTTCCGATGCTCATTGAAGTTTTTCTTTGCCTCCCATATATGGCTGCAACACTTTGGGAATATTCACCGTACCATCCGCATTGAGGTTATTTTCTAAAAATGCAATGAGCATTCTGGGTGGAGCTACCACAGTATTATTAAGCGTATGGGCAAAATACTTACCTTTTCCGCTATCTACTCTGATTTTGAGTCGTCTTGCCTGTGCGTCCCCAAGATTTGAACAGCTTCCCACTTCAAAATACTTCTTCTGTCTTGGCGACCATGCCTCCACATCCACGGATTTCACCTTAAGGTCTGCCAAATCCCCCGAACAACACTCCAGAGTGCGCACAGGGATATCCAGACTTCTGAACAGGTCTACGGTATTCTGCCACAGCTTATCAAACCACATCGGACTTTCCTCCGGTTTGCATACGACAATCATTTCCTGTTTTTCAAACTGATGAATACGGTATACCCCTCTCTCTTCAATGCCATGAGCGCCTTTTTCTTTTCTAAAGCAAGGAGAATAGCTGGTCATCGTCTTCGGCAGCTGGTCTTCTTTAATAATTGTATCGATAAATTTACCGATCATTGAATGCTCACTTGTCCCGATTAAATACAAATCCTCTCCTTCAATCTTATACATCATCGCATCCATCTCCGCAAAACTCATCACACCGGTGACGACATTTGAGCGAATCATAAAAGGTGGTACACAGTAGGTAAAACCTCTGTCAATCATGAAATCCCTGGCATAAGAAATAATTGCAGAGTGAAGTCGTGCAACATCTCCCATCAGATAATAAAATCCATTCCCCGCCACTCTTCCGGCAGCGTCTAAATCAATACCATTAAATTTTTCCATGATTTCCGTATGATAGGGAATCTCAAAATCCGGTATCACAGGCTCACCAAATTTCTCAATCTCCACATTTTCACTATCGTCTTTGCCAATCGGTACAGAGGGATCAATGATATTGGGAATGGTCATCATTATGCCGGTTATCTTCTCCTGCAATTCTTTTTCCTGCACTTCGAGTGCGGCCAGTTCGGCAGAACGTTCCGTCACCAGTTTCTTGGTTTCTTCAGCCTCCTCCTTTTTCCCCTGTGCCATCAAGGCTCCGATCTGTTTTGAAATTTTATTGCGCTCTGCACGAAGTGCATCTGCCTCACCCTTCGCCTTGCGGCTTTGCTCGTCAAGTTCTATAACCTCGTCCACCAGAGGAAGCTTTTCATCCTGAAATTTGTTTTTGATATTCTGCTTTACAACGTCAGGATTTTCACGCAAAAATTTAATGTCAATCATGGTTCTCTCTCCTCTTTCTTCGATAACCTGCCACCGTTTCCAAACTACTGTGTACGTGCCACCGTCATCATTGATATTTCTTAAATATATCCTATATTACTTCATCTTAATAACCCAGTATCTTATCATAGAGCTGCATATATTTCTGTGCGGATTTATCCCATGAGAAATCCTCTTTCATTCCTCTCACTATCATTTTGTTCCAGTCGTCCCTGTGGTCGTAGTATATCTCCTTGGAATAATTGATAATATTTAACATTTCATCCGCATTATAATTGGCAAAGGAAAATCCGGTTCCGGTTCCTTCATATTCATTATAAGGAATAACCGTGTCCTTGAGTCCTCCCGTTTCCCGAACAATCGGCACAGTACCATAGCGCAGGGAAATCAGCTGTGTCAATCCGCAAGGCTCAAATCTGGATGGCATAAGCATTGCATCAGCTGCCGCATAGAGTTTATGCGCCCGCTCGTCGGAATAGAAAATATTGGCAGAAACTCTGTCGGAATATACCCACTGATAATGCTTAAACATATTCTCATATTTCGCTTCACCAGTACCGATAATGACAAACTGCATATACGGGTCTACAATTTTCTCCATCACCCAGTCAATCAAATCAAGCCCTTTTTGGTCTGTGAGCCGGGATATAATGCCAATCATATATTTGCCCTCGTCCACAGGAAGTCCCAGTTCCTTCTGCAGTTCCACTTTATTTGTCGCCTTACCCTTTTTATAGCTTCTAACATTATATTTCTTAAACAGCTTGTCGTCTGTATTCGGGTCATATACCTCACAGTCAATACCGTTGACAATACCGCAAAGTTTCTGATTATGGAAGCGCAGAACATCGTCAAGATTCTCACCGTATTCCTGTGTCTGAATTTCTCCGGCATAAGTATCACTGACCGTAGTAATATAGTCGGAATAAACCATACCTGCCTTCAACATATTACCGTCCTTGTGGAATTCCATACGATCCGGAGTAAATACATAATCCGGAAGTCCGGAAATATATTTAAATGTTTTTACATCCCATACACCCTGGAATTTCAAATTGTGAATCGTCATCACCGTCTTCGTTCCAAAGAAAAACGGATTATCGTGATACAGTGTTCTCAAATATACCGGTACAAGTCCTGCCTGCCAATCATGGCAGTGTATAACGTCCGGTTTAAAATCAATAACCGGAAGAATTGCCAATGCCGCTTTACTAAAGAAAGTAAATTTCTCGATGTCGAAACGGATGGTGCCATATGGCGCCCAACCGGAAAAATAATACTCATTATCGATAAAATAATAAGTTATACCGTCCAGTTCACAGGTCATAATACCCACATGGACATTTTCAAAGCGACTGCCCAAATCCATATAGAAATGATGCACATATTGAAATTTTTCCCTGTACTCCCACGGAATACAGGTATAGTTCGGAATTACCACACGAACATCATATTCCTCTTTCGGAAACATTTTGGGAAGCGCACCTACAACATCTGCCAGACCTCCGGTCTTAATAAATGGAACACACTCTGATGCTACAAATAAAATGTTTTTCATAAAACCCTCCAATTCTCAACCCATTCACATCTAACCGGGGTTGTTGACTTAGTAAAACGACTTTTTGCCATTAAAAGTATTATACCTTTTTTTTCCATGTATGTCTATCAATCTTTTTTTAATTCATCTAAGGTTTTTCTGTAGGCCTCGGCAAAATCCCGCAAAAATACCCTCACCTCCGGCAGGTCCATCTGCACAATCTTTTCATAAATTGTTGCCTTTGCACTGTCGAACTCCCGATTTCCGGCCTTTTCTTCTTCAATACATTTGATATAGGCAGACAAACTGTCTGCAGCCTTTACCAGCTTCCACAGATATTCCTCTCCCGGCTGCGGAAAAAAAATCCCTTTATACTCTTCGTAGAGGTAATCCGGCAGCATATCAAGCAATTCCTCCGCCGCCCTCTTTTCAACATTCTTGTACGCTTCTTTTGTATCAGTATTGTAATATTTTATCGGGGTAGGCATATCTCCGGTTATAATTTCCGTACAATCATGATACATTCCAATCAAAGCTGCCCTCTCTGCGTTTAGATTTCTCTCAAACCGCTTATTGCTAATCAGTGCCAGAACATGGGCAAGCATCCCCACCTCCAGAGAATGTTCACTGATATTTTCCGGATAGGAATTGCGCATCAATGCCCACCTGTTAATATACTTCATCCTCGACATCATCGCAAAAAACGGGCTGTTATATTCACGATACTCCTCATTCTGCACGGCCATCCTCTCCTTTTCCATCATGCTTTCTCTCCTTCCCTCTGGCATTTTCTTTGGATAATGACAAAGCTTCCATCAATAATACAAACGTGGAAAACAACAACAGTTTCCCCCACAGCAGAGATTGCACAAAATGTTTGCCAGACACAGTTTAAAGCAAAAGCCTGTGTCGTCCACCGTCGGCATGCCATACGAAGCTCCCCGGCCGGCATACCACGTTCCACCACCCTGCATGATATTGTAAAATCTCCTGTATTCCATATTGCCCGGCTCCATTTCCATAGCCGTTCTGATATGTTGAAGCGCCGTTACCTGATTTCCCGCACCGTGATTTGCAATAGCTGATATATAATACCATCTGCTGTTTTTCGTGCGGATTTCGGAGAGAACACGAAGTGCGGACTGGTAATCTCTTCCATTAATATAATTCATCGCCGCATTTAAGTATATTGTCTCCTGCTCGTCTTCATCAGTGCCTCTTCCTGAACGGTAGTATTCTCCAAAACCGCCAAACGCACTCCCAAAGCCCTCAAAACCTCCGTTATTCCCGTCCATAATGGTCTGATAGGCCTGCTGTACCTCCTTAAACTTCTCCTCTGCCTGTTCCTTATTCGGATTATTCACATTTGCATCCGGATGATACTTTCTGCTCAGATTACGGTAAGCTTTTTTAATTTCATCTTCGGACGCATCCGGCGATACGCCCAATATATCATAAGGATTTTTCATGATTTGCCTCCATTAACTTCCGCTCTTTGCTTTTTAACCGCTTCATATCTTGTCCATATGCCGGAATAAATGATGTTCCGCAGAACATCCGCATACTCAACGATAGGAAGCCGCTCAAATGCTGCGGCAAATTCTACTGCTGCCATTGTCAGAATCTCTTTTACCCACTCATCAAATCCCTCGGTATGTCCTCTATTAAAAAACGGATTAAAACAGCCTTTTTGGCTGTCCTCTTCCAAATCATCATAGGCATCCATAATATAAACAAACTTTCCCAGATAAAATCCTATCCTGCGAAGGCAGGTTTCCCATTCATCCTGCCTGACAACAAAAATCTCTTCCAGCAAATGGCCAAAACAGCCTGACAATTGATCGATATCCTCGCAGCGTCCTTCTTCAAGGAGCAGCAGTTTTTGCATGTTATCATGCACTGCCTGATATTGCCTTTCATAAATGCTCCTCATTTCACCAATTCCAGAGCTGAGGCTTTTGCCGTATATTCCCCTTAACCGTCTGTTCTCATCCTTAAGGTCGTCCTGACATTTATACCATGTGAGCATCAAATTCATATCTGCTGCATAATCGATCATTGCGTTATGCTTTGCCCTATGTTTTTCCATGGGATGTGCCACACATCTCTCTGTCCGTTCCTCTTCTACCGGTTCATAGAGCAGGCTTAAGAACATTGCCAGAAATGTCATATCATAACTTAAGGATATCTGTCCCCGCAGCCCCCACCGCTGCTTTAACGTCCTGCAGAGGCCGCAATAATAGGACTGGTATTCATGAAACTCTCTTATCTTAAGCTCCGGCTTATTCACCACTACATATCCAAACATTTCGATGCCCTCTTTAGATTGCACAGTCATATTACACCATTATCATCCGCTGTATCGTTCTTTGTAAAACAAAAAGCCCAGAACCTTATCCATTGCAAAGTTCCAGACTTTTTCACAAAGAGCGCGAGACGGGGATCGAACCCGCGACCCCCTCCTTGGCAAGGAGGTGCTCCACCGCTGAGCCACTCGCGCATATCTTAACGACAGGTACTAATATATCAAATGAAAAAATATTTGTCAACAGCTATTTTCATATTTTTAAATATTTTTATCCGAAACTGAATGCTAAAATGTTTTCCAAACGTTAAAACCTAATCAGCAACCAATTTACTCCCGGTAACCGGATATATCTGATAATCATCTGAGGTATCCCCGTAATACACTTCAACTTTTCCTGTATCAATATCCAGCGTAAAATAGAATTCCGGATGGGCAAATGCATTACCGTCCACATCTTTCTTAGCTTTTCCTACTAATTCGTCCGTTCCCAAAACAGAAAAAACCGAATCTTTAAACGCTCCATCAGCAATCTGCGAGACGGCATGTGGCCCGCCGCTATATGCGCTTGCTGCGTCTTTCACGGTATCGTCTGCCAATGCACTCGTCAGAGCGGTTGCTAATGTTTTTCCACTATCAATATCAGTAGCCAGTCTTGTTTTATTGATATAGCGTACCAACAACGGTGCAAGTGCGCCGGAAAGGACAGCGATTATCGCAATAACAATTAATAATTCTACTAATGAAAACCCTCTATTCTCTCTATTTTTCATATTCTCCTCCACTAAACAATTCCTGTGACAACATCGAAAAGGGGAATAGCTTCTTCCCCTTTTCGATAGATGTGTTTGCCTATAATGCAGTCATATCCATTGTCAGCTTCTTGATGGTTTGAAGCGTCTTCGCACGAACCTCGTCTGCATCAAAAACAGACAACAGCGAATCACGGTCAAACTTATTCTGCATCAGCAGACCTACCCAATCCTCTATATATCCCTGTACGTACTCGATATTTTTGGGGCTGCGATCCTTTAAATAATCACCGATATTATGGATATGCTCAATAACCGTCGGATTATTATTCTTACTATTCACCGGTTTATCGCCCGACTCGTCTGAAAGCTCTATCACTTTACCGGTCTTGGTAATAATCACCTTTTTATTCGGCGCTGCCGCAGCCGGAGCACCAATATTTTTCGTCTTGCGGACAATTAACAGTTCCACCACTTTAATCAAACAGGCCACGCTATATGTCACTTCTTCCTCCGTAGGTCTATCCTTGCCTTTTTCCCTGTATTGATTCCACAGCCACTCAGACTTACATACCATATCTTCAATCTGTGGGTTAGCCAAAAGCTTGTTGATATCCATTCCTCCGGAAGCGGATGACGATTTGCCAAAACCAAACTTACCTCCGCCTGCCTCAGCCTTTACGTTGTCATAACGAGACGGCAGATTAATCTTGGCAAAAGATTCATGGAACATTTTCTTGGAACGTTCCTCATTATACGTATTACTCAGAATACGGACATCTTTGTTATTTAATCCATTTCTAATCATATCGTCAGCCGCCAGGAAGACCAGATGCTTCTGTCTGTCTTCTAATAACTTCTTGATTTCGTAATTGGTCTTACTCTTCTCAAGAATCGCATTCTTACGAATCTTAAATGCCTTAATCTTCTCTTTGACACTGAAAAACAGTTTCAGCATTGACGGATTGGCATTGACATAATTGCCAATCCAGGTAAGCTCTACATACTGGTGTTCAATGCGGTTTGAAATTTCATAGACATTGTAGCCGTCGAAAACGACATTAAGTGTTGTATAAAGCAAATCCAGTATCTCGTACTTTTCCTCCCATGAACGTGTAGAAAGGTCCTGATTGACCAACTGTTTAATTCCACATTCATGAAATACAAGATTATACTCATATAATCCTTCAAAAACATTGCTCTTATCACTAAGAGAAGAACCTGTTCCCAAAATCTGCATATTTTTCTTCATTGTCGGCTCTTCTTCAATATAACGGCAGACCTTTTTCACAAAAGCAGAAACTTCCACTAACAAAGTATCTATTCTCTTGTTATAAATATCCTGCTTGGAGATCGTAGAGATAACCGTCCGGCTTAACACATTCGTATACTGTGTACTGTTACAGTTGCGGATTAACTCCTTAAAATTCTCATATACCATCATATTATCTACCGGAATATATTCCGCATTCAAACCGTAAAATTCAAATGCTTTATT
>JAMPAW010000209.1 GCA_023666975.1 Clostridium sp. | reverse complement strand
TGCTTCGCCTACCGCGTTGGGTATTAACGAATCGAGTCCTTTTCCTAATCCTCTAACTGCCATATATTCACCCCTCTTTTCTATCGGTTATTCATTTTCAATAATTTCCTCCGCCAGCGCCACATAAGCTTCCGCGCCTGCGGATTTCATATCATACTTATTAATCGGCATACCGTAGCTCGGCGCCTCGGCAAGCCTGATATTTCTGGGAATCAAAGTTTTGAAAACTTTCTGCTTTAAATTTGCCTTTACATTCTCTACTACCTGTAAGGAAAGATTTGTCCGGGAATCATACATGGTAAATACGACACCTTCCATCCGCAGCTCCGGATTCAGTCTCTCTTTTACCAGATTTATCGTATGAATCAGCTGACTCAGTCCTTCCAACGCGTAATACTCACACTGGATCGGAACCAGAACGCTGTCCGCCGTAGTCATGGAATTAATCGTCAGCATGTTCAAAGAAGGAGGACAGTCAATGATAATATAGTCAAAATCCTCTTTTACATAATCCACTTCATTTTTTAATATGTACTCTTTTCTGTCTATACCGATCAGCTCAATCTCCGCCGCCGCCAGATTTACATTGGCCGGAAGAAGAGAAACATTCTCAACCACGTCTTTGATAATACAATCTCTGATGGAGCATTCTCCTAAAATTAACTCATATATTGTATTTTCCAAATCATTCTTGTCTATACCGTATCCGCTGGTAGTGTTACCCTGCGGATCCGTATCTATTACAAGCACCTTTTTCCCTTTTTCGGCAAGACACGCGGAGAGATTTATTGAAGTGGTCGTCTTTCCAACGCCGCCCTTTTGATTTGCTATTGCGATTATTTTTCCCATATATTTTTCCCTTCTTTCGTTTTGCTTTTCAATTATAGCACTAATCCGTTTATATATCTACATGAAACTTCTTCAAATTCTTTTTCAAAAATTTACTTTTTCTGTTGTTTTTGCTGTTTATCCGTGCGATTATGTATTGCAGACCCGCAACCACAATATATAGTTTACCAATCTCCTTTGATTGTTTCTTTAAAAAAATGTTTCACAGATTATTTTAAAATGTTTCACGATTTTATGCTACAACATCTTGGGTTTCAATGTTTCATGTGAAACATTATCTTGTATTGTAAAAAGAATATATTTCAAAATGTTTCACGTGAAACATTGAAAAATCTTATAAAGGGAAAATACTATATTTAGAAAATATCCTTTTCGAAAAAGTGTTTTCATAATTCATCCTTTAGGATATGCTTCAATCCCAAGTGAGTACTTTACCTCATTTAGCAATTCATCCTCTGTCAAATCATAGGGAAAAGGATCTGCATCCTCCATAATATTCTTCATAAGTTCATCATATGTTCCGCATTCTATAACAATAAACGGTTTACCTGAAAAACACACTTCATCAACTCTGTAATACCGCTCCTTATATTCAAAAACCGGTCTTACAGAAATATTTTCTACGATATCGGTTCCCGAATGTGAAACCGTTCTTTGCGTATAAGGCAAGTCAACAGACACCTCGTTACCACCAAGTAACACAATAAATTTCTCTATTTTATCTTTTATTAATTCAAATTCATGTCTTGTGACACATTCATATTTCCACATAGCTATACCTTCTAAGAAGAATGATTTGAAAAATACAATTTTTCAAGCTCGTACATGATCTGCTTAGCGATTTTCTGTAAAAGTCAGCTAATCTATTATTACTTTTTCCTGCACCATACTGCCGTATTTATTAATTTCCTCTTGCCACAGTTTTCTCAAATCATCCGTAATAATATTACCTCTTCCTTTTGCAATTAATGCCTCTTCTCTCTCCTCAACCGAACGTCTGGTAGCTTCGCTGATTTTCTCACTCTTACAACACCTGAGAAAATCCTTTAAACTCCCTGCAATATACTCTGCTTTGTTTCCTTTTTCATGATCACAAAAATATATTTTACCGGCATTATCTTTATTCAAACCAATCACGATATAATTTCCAAACGAATCGCAGGCCACAGGAAAAACATCTCTTTCTAACCATTCTCCTAATTCAATATTATCAAAACTGAACTTAACCTCTCCGACGCCCCAAAAAAATCTTATATCCGAAGATATTTTTCCTGCGTTAAATTTGGTTTTTGGAGTGTATCCTCCATTATATCTGCACAGAAACTTCCTATATTGAGCAGGCAATTTTATTTCATATTTTCTTTCGATATCCGTCACTTTTTCTTCCACGCTGCAATTTAAAAATTTAGATATGAACAACCTGATTATCCTCCGCTCTTTATATGCATCACTTCTGTCGAACCGGTTTAGAATATCAATCATTACTGAAAGCTTGCTGTTCCTTCAACATTTCCACATGTAACATAATATGCCCGATATTTCCTTCGCCCGCGTATTTTTCCACATTAAAAAAATCATGGTCAAGTGTTGACCAGTACAATTCGTTTTCGTCTCCCCTGACATCTATCTGCTTATTCAATCTCCCGATATAAACTTCCAAATAACAGTCATCCAAATGATAAGTAAAATCCATGAAGTGTAAAAGCGTAATATCCTCTCTTGTAATCGCCGTTTCCTCCTCCAATTCCCTGTACGCCGCATCCAGCCCGTTCTCGTTTACTTCTATCTTACCGCCCACAAAATTGGACAAGCCCTGATAGGGAGGTTTTCTCCTTTTACACATGAGCATTCTTTCACCATTTTCGCAAAATACCACGATTAAATTATATCCCTGCATTTTTCCTCATTTCTAAACCGTCAAGTACCTCCTGACAGTTACATCCAAAATAAAATCACAACCAGTTCTGTTTATTTACCCGTCAACCGTTTTACAAAGGATTCTTTGCCGGAAGTCCTGCCTTTCTGGGAAATTTTTTCGGGGTTTCCTTTATTTTTTCCATGACAACCAGATTTCTGTAAATATCGGAATCAGGAAGCATAAATTCTACCTGTTCCTTTACCTTTCCTCCCAAAATAGAAATTGCATTCTCTGCGCTTTCCATTTCCTCAAATAACTTTTCCGACTTATAAGAGACAAACGCTCCTCCCACCTTTACAAAGGGCAGACAATACTCCGATAAGGTAGAAAGATTTGCCACGGCTCTCGAAACGCAAAGATCAAACTTTTCCCGCAGCAGATTGGATTTGGCGCAATCCTCCGCGCGTCCGTAAATTGTCTTGATCTCTGACAATCCCAGTTCATAAATCACAGTATCCAGAAAATGAATCCGTTTATTCAGGGAATCTAACAAAGTTATCCGTAAACCGGGATACGCTATCTTCAGCGCCAATCCCGGAAAACCGGCTCCCGTACCTACATCGATCACGGAAATTTCCCGGAAAACATCATATGCTTTGACCAGAGAAATACTATCTATAAAATGTTTTTTCATTACATCGGAATATTCCTTAATCGCGGTAAGATTAATCTTTTCGTTCCATTCCGTCAACAGTTCATAGTATTTTAAAAACTGACCGATCTGTGCCTCACTTAAAGAGACGTTCAACTGTTGCAGATCACTCTCAAATTGTGACGTGTCATATTGACTCATAGAACTGTGCCTTTCTGTATTCTGCAATTCTTCTCACTTTCCACTGTTTCCGCAGTATTCCATATAAACCAAAAGGACGGAAATATCTGCAGGGGAAACCCCTGAAATTCTGGAGGCCTGTCCGACGGAAACAGGCCTGAAAAGCTTCAGCTTCTGTCTCGCCTCAATTCTCAGAGAAGGAATATCGTCGTAGTCGATCGTCTGCGGAATTAGTTTTTTCTCCATCCTTCTGTACTGCTCTACCTGACGCTTTTGTCTGACAATATATCCCTCGTACTTTATCTCGATTTCCACCTGTTCGATTACCTCTCTCGGCAAAGGATGGCGTTCCGGGTCGATTTCCGACAGGGCTTCATAGGAAAGCTCCGGTCTACAGATTAATTCCGAAAGACTGGCCGCGGTCTTTAAGGAAGAGCTTCCCCTGGATTCCAGAAAATCCTGTATTTCTTTACCCGCACCCACAAAGGTATTCTTCAGGCGGTTGATTTCGTCCTCTATCATTCTTTTCTTTTCCAACACAAAGCGGTAGTCTTCCTCTGAAACCAATCCCACCCGGTATCCCTTTTCCCGCAGACGCAGATCCGCATTGTCCTGACGCAGCAGCAGCCGATATTCCGCCCGGGAAGTCATCATACGGTAAGGCTCCCTGTTATCCTTTGTCACAAGATCGTCGATTAAAACGCCTATGTAGCTTTCCGACCGGTCAAAAATCAGGGGTTCCTTTCCCAATATTTTCATGGAGGCATTAATGCCCGCAACCAACCCCTGGCAGGCCGCTTCCTCGTACCCGCTGCTTCCGTTAAACTGGCCGCCGCTGTAAAGGCCCTCTATTTTCTTAAATTCCAGCGTGGGATATAATTCCCCGGCGCTGATACAGTCATATTCTATGGCATAGGCATTCCTGACGATCTTACAATTTTCCAGACCCGGCACCGTCCGATACATGGCAAGCTGCACATCCTCCGGCAGGGAAGAAGACATTCCTCCCACATACATTTCATTTGTAAATAATCCTTCCGGCTCTATAAAAACCTGATGTCTTTCCTTTTCCGCAAACTTTACCACCTTATCCTCGATCGACGGACAGTATCTGGGTCCGGTTCCCTCTATAATACCGGCGTAAATAGGAGACCTGTCTAAATTCTTCCGAATAATATCATGAGTCTTTTCGTTGGTGTAAGTCAGCCAGCAGGAGGCCTGATCCTTTTGTACGGAATCAGGATCCGTGGAAAAAGAAAACGGAACAATTCTCTCGTCTCCAAACTGCTCTTCCATTTTTGAAAAGTCAATACTCCGCTTATCCATTCTGGCAGGCGTACCCGTCTTAAAGCGCCTTAAGGGAATCCCCATTTTTTCCAGAGAATCCGACAAATGATTGGCAGCCTGTAATCCGTTGGGCCCCGTATAAGTGATGGACTCTCCGCAAAGGCATCTGGCGCGCAGATAAGTTCCCGTACACAGGATCACGGCCTTGCATTCGTACACTGAACCGTAAAAGGTTTTGACGCCGGTTACTTTTCTTTCCGAAAGAGATCCATCTGATATTTCCTCCCATAAAAGATCACAGACCTCAGCCTGCTTTAAAGTCAAATGATCCTGATTTTCCAGAACCATTCTCATAGAGCGGGAATACTCCGCCTTATCTGCCTGAGCGCGGAGGGAATGAACGGCAGGCCCCTTTGACACATTCAGCATCTTCGACTGTATAAAAGTTTTGTCAATATTTTTTCCCATCTCGCCGCCCAAAGCATCCAGCTCCCTCACAAGATGTCCTTTGGAAGTACCTCCGATATTCGGATTACAGGGCATCAGGGCCACGCTGTCAATACTGACGGTAAAAATAACCGTTTCCAGCCCCAGTCTTGC
>JAMPAW010000208.1 GCA_023666975.1 Clostridium sp. | reverse complement strand
GTTTTATTTAACGCACTTACATACCACTTTTCAATATCCTCAGGGCAATGATTTAATTCAATAAAAAAAGGAATAGGGCTCCCACTTCTATATTCTTTTTTTGAACCATTTGCTCGAATAAATTCCTCTGAAAGCAATTGCTGTAAAAATGTAGTTTTTCCAATTCCTCCAACACCAACAACAGCAATATCCTCATTCGAATTACTACAAATATCTACCAATGGATAAATATCACCATTATCAGTTTTAGCCAAAGCATGAAAAGTACTATTATCAGAAATGTACCCCTTTGGTAATAATTGCTCTATGATATTTAATGATTTAAATCTTCTGCCTATTCTATGAGATTCTATGTATTCACGTTGAGAAGCTCTCCATAAATCCATTTCAAAAATCAAGTCTTCAGCATTTTCATTTAAACACATAAAATCAATATTAAGAACGTATTCATCCTTTATTTTAGGCTTAGATGATTTGTGTTGCTTAACATTGTAGTTGCCACAAACTATGCAAGCTCCTATAAATCTTGCTAATTCTTGAGAATCACTGTAATTCATCGAGGCCAGTAATTTTTGCTTATCACTATTTTTTAAATAAGCACAATCACTAACTAGTTCTTCTAATTCTGTATAAATACCTTTATGATTTCCAATGAAACATAAATATTTGTCATTTATATTTTTACAAAAGTCAAAGAAATTACTTTGATTACATAAAATCTTTGTTAATTCTTTAGACAATGGACGTCTGTTAGAAAAAACCTTACCAATTGTATCGTCATAATTATCATCGATTTCACCTGTAAAATTTTCAAAAAGTAATGCGTAAAGTTCAGCACGCTTATATCCGAATTGTTCAATATATTTTTTTAGAATTTGAAGTACATCACCAAGTAACATTTATTATTCCTCCTTTTGCCATAAAAATGTCCATGTCGCGGCCATATCCAACATAATTAATTTGATTTATATCTATAACATAGCAATAAGATTTAATCTCTCAATCAACTGGTTGCTATATTATACCATATAACTATGTCATTGAGAATTGCCTTGTAAATTTTATTTGCTATAAAAATAAATATAAAGGAAGATTATTATGAAAAAAGAAGAATTTATTAAGGCAATGGCTGTTATATCTGTTATTATTGCGATTTTAGGTTTATTATTTAACACTACAAGATACCAAAATAACAATACCTTTATGGCTGAAAATATGAACACTCCGGATTCATACTCGCTTGTTATAGTTTACAACAACTATAATACTTCAGAAAAAAATAATGACAACAATGAATTATTAACGATTATCATTCAAATAATTATCAAATATTTTCTTGATAAAATTAACTACGCTTTCAAGAACAATGATAGTTTTGTAGCATCAAAGAAACATATTATAATTATAAAATTCAAGAAGAATTCTATAATTATATCATTTACAATTAGCAGTTCAATATTGCTACATATATACATAATTAACAACAATAAAAAGCCTTGACACTACAAGGCTTTTTATTTGAAATTTATCATTCTTAAAACATAAAATTTCCTATGATATATAAAGAATCATTCTAAAATAAATATAATTTCGCCTAAATTTTATATTTTTTTGCAGTTCATATTGACAAAATACATCATTAATTTTTTAATTTATAGTGTATTTTAATAATATAAAATTTGAAAGCATGGTATATATGAAAGATTGTTATACTTTTATCTATTTAGATAAAAAAATAATTGAGATGCTATACTCACAAATATTTGACAATATAGAAGAAGAATTCATTTCATCAATAGACACAGAACAAATCAATGCTGGAGTAAAATCAAATTTATTAAATGTCTTAAAGAGTAATATTGATGGACAAGAATCTACCAGTACCAGCAACAACGTAAAGATAGTCAAATCAATATATAAAAAAGCTCAAATTCTTACCAACAATTTTAAACACGATAAAATTATAAATATAAATGATATTATTGATAAGAACAAAATGGATAATGAAAGCATTTATTTTGTTGGTAAATCAACATTTTTCTTAAGTGATATTTATAATAACACTACTGGAATATCATTATTCAAATACCCATATATTGAAGATCGCTATATAACTATTAATGATGATTCTGTTTTTGTTTTGGAGACTGGTAATACCAATTTTATACATACTCACTGCTCAAGTTATATAGATGCAGATGACTATTATGGTATAAATTTTATGAAAAATTTAGATTATGGTATTTTAATGCATATATCGAATAACAAAATAGAGAAAAGCATTAGACATTTAACTACTAAAATTAAAAGAGCAAAACATTTTAATTTTTATGTATTTGGAGAATTAATTAAGGAAAACAAGCATTACTATAAGATTATTCCATTTGCAATCTGGCAATAATTACATATCCAAGGGCAGTATTTTGTTAATTCAGAATACTGCCTTTTATAATTATATTCAAATTTTCTGTTCGAAAAACAATTTTGCCTCAACATCATCACAATTAACAAACGGATTAATCCAGTACCGGGAATCATATGAATTTTCCGAATTATCTCCAAGAACATAATAACAATCTTCAGGAACCAATATGTATTCACCACCACTTTCGATGTACTCACCACCAACTGCCACAATACGCTTTACCAGTAATTTATCATCATGATGAAAAATGATAATATCACCTTTTTCCAATGCTTGATATAAGCGAATTCCTATAATGTAACTCCCCTTCTCTATAGTCGGTTCCATAGATTCAGTTGGCACATATCCAATAAGAAATATACATTTTAATAAAACAAGCATAATAAGCGTTATTACAAGTGGAATAAGCCAATTCAATGACTTTTTCTTGATCTTTTTCATATAAACCTCCAAAATAAAAAAAGAGGGATGCTGAAAGCCAAATGGCTCTCAACATCCCATTATTATATATCATCCCAAGTTATAAACTGATGCAATCTGCATAATTTCAGGACGACTCTTCAAATATTTTCTTGCTTTGGATACCCATGCACAAACCAGTTTTGCAGAAGCATGATATTGTTCTCCAATCTCACTGCTGGTATATCCTGCTGCCATTAAGCGTATTGCTTCAATTCCCTTGACTGTGGACGGTGGAGCATCCAATTTGGCAGTATTAAGCGCTGCATCTATATCCATTCTGAAATCAAACATCTCTTCAGAGATCTCAGGTTCAGCAGCAATATATGGAGTTACATCACATACCGACTCTCTTGTTTGACGTCTTGTAGAATAAATCATGGCATCACAAATTTCATTCCATATTAAACGATATGCGTATGTTGAAAAAACTCCACCTTTATCTGTTGCAACAGCTTTACAAAGACCAATACATCCTATTTGAAATAAATCGTCAAACGAATACATACCGACCTTATACGGAGGATGGAGTTTAGAGTAAATAACTTTATATACCAGACCTGTATTTTCCTTCACCCTTTTTTGTTCTTCATATGTTAACTTCAAGATGCAACTGCACCTCCTTTAATTATCTGATGTTGATTATTCCCTTTCGTTCTGCTTGGCTTATTGAGTAATCTGCAACTCTCTTCAATTACCTGTTTACAATAATATTTACCTAAATATCCGATATGCGCTTGTGATAACGGTGCACCAATTAAATCAGCAAGCCACTGATATGCATCCTGCTTTGTCATGTATCCTGACTTATATAGCTGATCAAAATAATGATGTGCTGTTCTTCTAAGCGTTCTCAATTCATGATTAGCCAAACTGCCAACCGGAATATTAGTACCTGTATGTACCCTGACATAAGAATCGCATTCCGGGTAATGTGAACAAACATAAAGCATAGTTCTTTTACTGTTATCATGATAGATTCCATCTGCACTGCGATAAACAACTGTGCTTCCACAATAAGGGCAGCGCATCTGTCCCGAATTAAATCCCTTTCTTTTCTTCTTTTGTTTTTTCATTTATTTCACCTCTTTGGATATAAAAAAAGCCGGTAGGTCTGCAAAAAGGTATACAGAGCCAAATTACTGAAATTAAATTCATATCCAGTAAATTGACTCTGTAAGTATTTAAGCAGCCTTCCGGCTTTCATATTCAATTAACTTGCGTTATTATGAATTGCTCAATGCGCAAAATCCGTAACGGTTCCCTGTTCTCTCTGAACAGGTCTAACGCCATACCACAGACGTACCGAGAGCCTGAACGCAAGCCCTTGCCACGACTATAGTATAGCAAATCACCACCTCATTGTCAAGCCTTATAGGAATATATGCTTGTATTTATATTGCAAAATATTCTTATTCGGTTTTATTTTTTTAGTCAGTATGACGATTAATCATCTTCATCATCGTAATCTGACTCTCTTTGATTTTTCTTTACATGCATAACAATCAATATGCCTACTGCAATAACCATACCACCGCAAAACAGAACGATATGCCATACGGGTATTCCTGCAATCATGTTCTTTTGATTATTATTAACATCTAAAACTATATTACCAGAATCATCATCTGTCTGCAGCTCTGTTGTGGCAGGGGCTTGCACTAGCTTTGGTACTGATACAGAAGAATTCATACAGGTAAGAATATAGGACTTGCTGCCACCGATTTCTGTCCGGAGCACACCATCGTCTCCGACAGTAATTGTTCCAGGATAAAGACCGGCATCTGTTTTCAGTTTGAACTCAACGCCACTCCATTCTGATCCAAGCTGGATTTCCAGTTTTTCAGCCTCAAGTACCTGAATTTCATTTCCATCTGTTCCTTGCGACTGAGCATAAGCTGGAGTAATAGGAAAACAAAAGAAATATAATACGATGGACAGAATAAACACAACGCTTTTAACTAATTTTGATTTCATAATTTATCCTCCATTTCATTTTGTTTTCTTTTGCTTCTTCTTTTTATGTAAATAGCAAATAGTACCTATAAATCCACATGAACTTAAAACTGTCAGACCGAACCATAACCACAAGTTACTATCATCTCCGGTCTTCGGAACATCTACTGTAATTTTATCATTATGGACATTAACAATCAGTGTTTCATCCTTTACCAATTCCACTGTTACAGGATCAGGACGCTTATATCCGGCACTGACACTGTCTTCTAATTCCGTTACAGTGTATTCGCCGACACGAAGATTTTCAATGAAGATTTCACCATTAGCATCAGTTTTGAATGTTTCATTGTAATTATCGCCAACAATCTGGAAGCTAAAGCCTTCAACACGACCATCTGAAGAAGTCTTTACAATCTTGAGATTGCCTTTAAAAGCTTCATTGTAAAAGCCCTTACCAGCTTCATTCTCAATCTCATAAGTTTTTTCATCAGTATCAATCATGACATAATAAGCATTTTCATCCAGATAAAATCCGTCTGGTGCTGTTTTTTCTTTTACAAATATGCCTCCATACAGAAGATCCTTCATATAA
>JAMPAW010000207.1 GCA_023666975.1 Clostridium sp. | reverse complement strand
ATGGATTTGTTCAGCCCCTTGCTGCCTCTATGGGGCATGGAATTGCTATGCATAATATTGTGAGAAATATTCATCGAAAGTATATAGAAGGCGGAGACCTCACAAGAGAAGAAGTTGCGTCAATTGTTGATGAAACTTTCTATTTGCCTTATGCAAATGAAAAGTTGGCAGAGAATATGCTCGCCGGGGCAAAGAGATCAGTAGACAGCTACTTTGTAAAAAACGAGGCAGATTTCAAAAATATTGAAATGGCAGAGGCTTATATAGAGCTTGATATGGGGGATGGGATTAAGGTAAATGGACGTATTGACTTGGTGAAAAGACGGGAATTGTCCGGAGAAGTGAAAACAACCATTGTAGATTTTAAAACAGCGGACAGAGATGTGACAGAGTGTGTAAATGCAGAGCAGCTCCGTATATATGCATTAGGATATCAGGAACTTACTGGACACAAGGCGGACTATTTGGAAATTTTGAATTTGGATAATGCAGAGAATGAAAGAGTTCGGGTTACGGAAGGGTTGACGGATGATGTCGCAACTGAAATAAAGGAAGCTGCAAAAAATATCAGAGCAAATCATTTGGAGAAAAAATGCAGCAAGGAAAAGTGTTCGTCTTGTTATCTGAATTACTTATGCCTTAGTAAAAAAGAATACTCAGAAATCAGCAAATGAGGAGATTGAAATATGGCAAATTTGTCGCAGATTAAGCGAGAGCAAATGATAAGCTTCCTGGAGAAACTGAAAGAGCAGCATAGTGATGATGAGTCTTTGATTGCAATTAATCAGATAGAAAAGGAACTTACTTCTAAGAAATATGGTCTTGTATGGGAAGAACATGAGGAAGAAGTGGATGTAAAAATGCAGACACATATTCCAGTGTTTACGGAAGTAAAGGAGCGGGAGATTGTTGGAAATCTGGATAGTGAGGAATATAACTTCCTTTTAGAGGGAGATAATCTGCATTCTTTGAAGTTGCTGGAGAAAACACATAGAGGGAAGATTGATGTAATTTATATTGATCCGCCGTATAATACGGGGAGTAAAGATTTTAGATACGATGATAGTTTTGTTGATGTGTTAGATGGATTCAGACATTCAAAGTGGATTTCGTTTATGAAGAAAAGACTTCAAATTGCGAAACAATTATTGACAATTGGAGGGTGTATTTTTATTAGCATAGACGACAATGAACAAGCACAATTAAAACTGATATGTGATGATATACTGGGAGCAGAAAATTTTGTGGCTAATTTAGTTTGGGCAGCAGGTAGAAAGAATGATTCAAAGTATATATCTGTTTCACATGAATATATACTTTGTTATGCTAACTCATTGGATTATTTAAAAAGAGAAAAAGTCGAATGGAAAGAGCGGAAACAAGGAATAGATGATATATATAAGGAATATGCAAGGATAAAAAAAGCCTATGGAAATAACTATGAGAAGATGACTATTGAGTTGAGAAATTGGTATAAAGCATTACCTAACAATCATCCCGCTAAAAATCATTCGCATTATAATTGTATAGATGAAAATGGAATATATTTTCCTTCTGATATTTCATGGCCAGGTGGCGGAGGTCCTAAATATGAAGTATTACATCCAATTACCCAAAAGCCAGTTAAAATCCCAAATAGAGGTTGGGTTTATCCAACAAAAGAGAGAATGGATGAAATAATTGCCCAAGGTCTAGTACATTTTGGTGTAGACGAAAGTAGTGTTCCTTGTAAAAAAACATATTTGGTTGATAATGAAGGTTCGACACCATATAGTATTTTTTATAAAGATGGGCGTGCAGCGACAAAAAAGTTGAGAAGTCTTTTGGGGGAGACTGCTTTTCAAAATCCAAAGGATGTGGAAATTATAAAAAATCTTTTGAGGTTTACTGCTAATGAAGAATCAACTATTCTTGATTTTTTTGCGGGTTCTGGAACAACCGGGCAGGCGGTTATGGAATTAAATCAAGAAGATGGTGGAGGTCGTCATTTTATTCTTTGCACAAACAATGAAAACAATATTTGCGAAGCTGTTACCTATCAACGCTTGAAAACGGTTATAACGGGAAAACGTGTAGATGGTAGCGAGTATTCTGAAAGATTACCCGCTAATTTAAAATACTACAAAACTGATTTTGTGGCTAAAGATAGCGAAGAAATCTATGATGATTTATTGGAACATATTGAAGAAATGATACAGTTACAATATGGTATCAAAATCGACAATAAAAGGTATGTTATCATCATGAATGATGAGGAAATGGATGATTTTGAAAAGCACTTTGCTGATTACGCAGATTTGCAAGCTGTTTTTATCAATCAGGATGTTCTTTTTTCCACTTCGCAAGAAAAGATGCTACAGAGCGTAAATATCTATATCATTCCGGATTGCTATTTTGATTTTGAACTTCGGGAGGCAGGAGAATTATGGTAAACGGCATCAAAGATTTTGAATTCCAAAATGATTGCGTGGATTTTTTGATTGATAAGACTTCCGATATAGGCAGTAAGCAGGTTATCACTATAAAAGCGCCTACTGGAGCAGGAAAAACGGTCATTCTTATCAAATACATAGATGAATACTTGAAAAATACAGATGGTCATACTGCATTTGTGTGGCTTTGTCCGGGTAAAGGAAATTTGGAAGAACAGAGTAAGGATAGTATGGACGCTCTCACACCACAGCGTGACACGAGAAATCTGATTCATTCTATGCTGTTCGGTTTTGAAGCGGGGAGTATTACATTTATCAACTGGGAACTGGTGACGAAAAAAGGTAATACAGCACTAAAGGATAGTGAGCGTTCCAATCTGTTTGAGAAGATTGCAGAGGCGCATAGAGAGGGTGTACGATTTATTGTTATTATTGATGAGGAACATCTGAATAATACGAAAAAGGCAGATGATGTTATTAGTGCATTTAATGCAAAAAATATTATTCGTGTTTCCGCTACCGCAAATAAGGTATCACATCAGGAATATTATGAAATACCGGAGGAAGAGGTTATTAATGCGGGATTGATTACCCGTGCTATCTATGTTAATGAGGGTGTAGATGAGAGCAGAGAGATTCAGAATGATTATGATTATCTGCTGGATTTGGCTGATGAAAAGCGAAAAGAAGTGGCAGAAGCGTATAAATTAATGGGTGTTAATATTCGACCGCTTGTTCTCATTCAATTTCCGATGGGGCAACCTGAAACGATTAAGGCAGTAGAAGATAAATTAGCAGATATGGGCTATACTTACGATAATGGCATGGTCAATATCTGGATGAGTGATGAAAAAAATGTAGGAGATGATCTTATAAATCCGGACGGTTCTGCCGCATTTTTGCTTATGAAACAGGCGATTTCCACTGGATGGGATTGTCCACGCGCAAAGATATTGGTTAAGCTCCGTGAAGGCGGAAGCGAGGATTTTCAAATCCAAACAATTGGACGAATCAGGAGAATGCCGGAACACAAACATTATGGTATAAATACACTTGATTACTGTTATATTTATACTTTGGACACACAGTATAAAATGGGTCTGCTTTCTTCACTGGATAAGGTATATCAGGTACGCCGGTTATTTCTCAAGGATGAGGCGAAAGGCTTTACGCTGACAAAAGAGTTGCGTAATCTTGATTTTGATGGATTGGGGGAACGGGAGACATTAGTTAAGGTATATGATTATTTTAAAGATAAGTATTCTCTTGGGAGTGATAAGCGCGTAAACAGGGAAAATCTTGAAGCTGGTGGCTATAATTTTAGCCATGAGATAGATAGTAAAATATTGCAGGGTGTTTTTCGGACAACGGAAGATTTAGTGGGAAGTGGAGCGAAGAATCAAATTAGGATAAAGACCACTGTGAATACTCATTCTCATGGCATATATTTGTTACATTCTGTTGATGAAATTAAGAAAGTAACTGGGATGCAGGCGCAGAAAGTAAAGAATATATTGCGGAGAATGTTCAGCAAGGGGAAGAAGACAAAATATAAACTTATTGAGTTGGATAACTCAGATTTTTATGCATTTGTAATCAATAATGCGAAACAATTAAAGATAGACTTCAAAAATGTTACTGCCCAGATGGGTGGAGCGCAGATGTCGTTCATGTTGAAACCTAAGACAACGTCGTTTACTATTCCCGAAATGGAAGTGTATAAGTACAGTGAAGTTAAAAAACGAATGCTGTTCCGATTGAATGCTTACAAAGAGTATACGAATGAATTTTGTACTGATAAGACAAGAAGTTTACCTGAGAGGCTCTTTGAGCGATATTGCGAGTCAAATGAGAATGTAGAATGGTTTTATAAAAATGCGACACCGGACAGCAATATTTATCGGTTGTATATACAGATGCGCTCTTAAAACAATGGTTATTTTATCCGGATTATGTTGTACATTTAAAAGATGGCACAGATTGGATAATTGAAACAAAAGGTGGTGAGGTGTCAGGTCACAGTAAAAATATTGATCTGCAGATTGGTAATAAATTCAACGCATTTAAGCAGTATGCAGAAAAATATAAACTACATTGGGGATTTGTGAGAGATTCTCAGGAAGAACTGTTTATCAATAATACGGAGTATGTTGATGATATGTCCGATGAAAGCTGGGTGCCGCTGGAAGAGAGGTTTTAGCCGTAAACAGCAAACGGTAGTGAAACATATATATAAATTGTAGAGACAGATAAATATAGACGAGAGAAGGAGAAGATTATGGCCGGGTTTACAATAGATTTGGTGGGGAGAGTTAAAAATTTTGATTTACCTAAAACGCAGCCATTGATTCCGTTATACGAAGCAGTGGTAAATTCTATTTATGCCATTGAGGAGCGACAAAGTAAAGAGGATTTTGAGGGGCGTATTGATATTCAAATTATAAGAGAACCTCAACAAGTTGCGAGTATCGATGGAATAGACAGTAGCATAAATGACGTTATCGGCTTCACAATAATAGATAACGGAGTTGGATTAGATGAGAATAATATGCGCTCGTTTTTACAGTCGGATTCTGCCTATCGTGCCGATAAAGGCGGTAAAGGGGTTGGACGTTTTTCGTGGTTGAAGGCATTCCAAAAGACAGAGGTTGAGAGTATTTTTAAAGATGACGGGGTATGGGTTAAGCGATCCTTTGATTTTTCACTGGATAATTTGGATATAGATGATAGCTTAAATGAAGTAAGTGATGTTTCAGATAATATGACAAAAATAAGCTTGGTAAATTATTTGCCGGTGTATCGTAAACATGTAAATAAGAATGCAGAAACGATTGCGATGAAGTTAATGCAGCACTGTATGATGTATTTGATGTCACCCAAATGTCCACAAATTAATGTGTTTGATGAAGAAAGATTTTGTTTAAATTTAATGTTGGAGGAAAAGACAAAGCGAGAAGAGAAAGCGATTGATATACTGGTGAAAGATCAAACATTTAAATTATTAAATG
>JAMPAW010000206.1 GCA_023666975.1 Clostridium sp. | reverse complement strand
AAGAGGCTCTCCTTCTATGGAATTAGTGCGAATTATTTTTTCCTTTCAAGGCTGGTTTTGGTTACCGGTAACTTACACACTTTATATTACACTCCCTTCAAGGCTGGCTAATTGCTCAATTGATTGACATTTCTCATAATTTATACTCTTATCAATACTATTGACAACATTTTGATTAGCCCATTGCACTAATTCTTCATAAAATAACTGAAAATCCTGAGTTGAAATTGATATAGCATACAGATCATTGGTTACCTTTTGTACGCTATCATTATTCAAATCAACAGTTCTAATATCAATTACAGGGCTACTTGCGTCAGAAAAGTGAAATATTTCTATACCAAATCTGCTAGCCAAATCTGCAATAAGTAATTTGTCAGTTAAGGGACCTGTTGCTATTATAACATTATCATCACAAGGCAACGAATCAATATGTTTGCTAATAATTTTTACTTTCTTTTTGCATAATTCTTCCGTAACTAATTTTGAAAAAAGCTTTTTATCAACCGCAAAAAAAGTAGGATCATCAATACGACATTTTTCAGCAATCTTAAGTACTTTGCTACCAAATAACTTTAATTCTTTTAGCAATATACCCGTTGGCGATTTTTCGCTAACATTACCAATAGAATTATTACATACAAGTTCTGCATATGAAGTAAGCTTATACGGTTCAATTAGCTCCTTTGGCTTCAAATCGTATAAGCATACATTGTACTCTAAATCTGCAAGCTGCAAGGCTGCCTCGCATCCAGAAAGCCCTGCTCCAATAATCGAAACATTATTCATACCACTTCAAACCTATTTCAATTATATCTTTTGGATTTCCACCACATCCTCCAAATGTATAAGATACACTGCAAGACGTCTTTATCAAATCGCTTTTTGTTTCAAAGCAACTTTTTCGATATAAATTAACTCGTTCAAAAAGTGAAATAATACTCTCCTGCTGAATATTTCCGATTTTAACAATACGAGGTTCTTTAAGAAGAAACCACTTACAGTTTAATCCCGTATCTTCATCAACAACGCAGTTTCCAAGATTATCAATATGTAACCCCGTAATGATGCAAGGACAAATTGGACGCATATAATCTCCTTCTGCGTAATCGTCCGCAACTTCTTTTAAGCGTGCAACTGCACTTGACGAAATACCAAGGGTATCATTAAGATTATTATTAATTACTTCGCCCGCTTGCTCTAATTCTCCTATTGAGGCAAAAATTCCATTCTTTTTGCAAAAGCTAACAACTTCAGGAAGCCCGTCAACCGATAAACTTGTTGGAACAATTGAAAATGCTAAATCTGTATATTTATTTTTCTTTCCATATCCAGCTTGCAATAACAAGTCCCTGGCTGCATATACTTTTTTTGCTATATCTTTTCCTCCAAGCACTGCATCAAACTTACTTTCATTAAAAGTATCCATCTTCAAAATAATATTAACGTTATTTTCTTTTAGCTCCTTAGCCACATGAATATCATGTATAAAAATACCATTTGAGAACATAGATAATCTAATATCATTTGATCTTAGCAAATGAATCATATTCCAAAATTTCTTATCCTCCAGCGGTTCCCCTAATCCACATGTATAAATCCACTTTAGACCATGTGTTTTTGCATCCAAAATTAATTTCTCAATAGTTGGGAAATTAATTTCACCCTCTTGCTCATACGCACATACATTCGGCTTTGAATCACAATAAATGCAACAAGCACCGGTGCATTTGGCAGTCAACTCAATGTCTAACGTAGGGATTTTTCCCGCTCTTTGCAATTTCATTGACTCATTCAACACTTTCTTAGACCATGGTAAATATTCTATCATCGCACCCTCCATCAATTGAATATTCGAGAATAATCTAATTTCATTTTACCGCCTAATGTAGATAAAATATTAGGATCATAGTCACATGACTTATACCTACTCTGAAACTTATAAATAAAATTGGTCATTTCGGCATTATTTTCATTTGGAATTTGAAATGCATAATATTCTTTATTTGTATTTTGTGTTGGAAGCTTTATTATTGCCTCCCAGTTATTTCTCCTAATCTCGTAAGCAGCCACAGTAATGAAAAACTCATTCTCATCATTTATATGAGTTTCTATAAGAGTTCTAAAAATTCTCTTACATTCTTCACGATATTTATCAATTTTTTCCATTCTATTTTTTTCAGATATTCCTGTATTGTTCCATAATTTCCCCGCTTCTTCATAAATTTTTTGATACTCTCGACACCAGTATTTTTTATATTTACCTTCATTATTCAACACTGCTTGCACTCGTTCATATTCATCCTTTGAAATTAAAAACTGCGAAAATAACCTATACCAGTCACATAACATTTCATAATAATCATTTATGTATACTTCTCCATTAGGAATAATATAAATATATTTTACTCCTTTTCTCAAATTCCACAGAATAGTATCCTCAAGTGGACCCTTTTCCAAAACAAATAATGACGATTGTATATATATTTTGCATTTTCTAATCTGACCTTCGAAATTTCCGACAGAAGCTTCAAGATCTATTACTTCTTTTCCATTTAATACAAACTGACCAATCTCAATTTCTGTAATAAGACTTCTTTCCTTTTCAATATTTTGCGCTAAAGCAGCCGTATAATTTTCTAATTTTTCGTTTACTTGACATATATGATTAGTAACAGTATCTATCTTTTCGCAATTTTCACGAAAATCACTCACAACATCTTCATATATTTCTTGCTTAGTAGACCGAATTTTAAACATCGCAGTAACAATTAACGTAACCAAAAAAAACAAAAAATACCCAATTAGAACAATATATATTGCTTGCTTATAAATTACACCAGAAGCATCAAATACTTTATCAGCAAATACATAAAGCACTGCCGCAACTACTGTTACTAATCCTCCAAAAGCTGACCGTACTGATTTTAATATTTTTCTAATTTTCGTTCCTAAATCACTTTCTGTCTTTTGTTCCTGCCCCATTTAACAATTCCTTTCAAAAGATTATATTTTGAGGGGTTCCTTTAATATAATTCACTATATTATTAATACAGATATCTAATTGCCTGTTTTCTGATTCTAATGTGTTATATGCAATGTGTGGTGTCAAAAAAATTTTATCACTATATTTTTTTATTTCTTCTTCGACACTATTCCCCCCTTCAATTGCGGCATCTAACGACACTGCCCTTACGATATCATTTTTTACTGCAAAAAGCATTGCATCATTTTCAATAATCCCCCATGTCGAACCAATAATAATTGCTCCTTTTTTAATATTTTTAATATTAGACAAATTTATCATATCTTTTGAGTTATCATTAACCGAGCAGGAAATACAAATAATATCACTTTGTTCAAGCAACTCACTCAATGCAACATTTCTTACTATAGGATTATTTTTCTTTGTACGATTATATGTTATAACTTCAGCCCCAAAGAAATTCATTATTTCAGCAAATCTGCTTCCAATGTTACCTAACCCAATAATTCCAACCACTTTATTTTTTAACTCAAATCCAACTATATTATTATTAGCTTTATTAAACGTTGAAAAAATATTTTTGCTTACTCCAAGTAACATTCCCAACAAATGTTCTGCAACTGCCTCTGTACTATAATCAGGAATGTTAGAAACATATATTCTTTTTTCATATGCTTCTTTAATATTAGTTATCCAACCATAGCCCGTTGACAATAATGAGATTAATGATCTTGGTTTCATATTCATTATAAATGGTGTCGGATCTAACCAATTAACTATTATAACATCATAATTTATCGCTATTTTATTGGCTTCATCTTGCGATAATCCCTCATAAAAATCAACCTCTCCTACTTTTCTAAGTTTAGAAATCTGTTCCTCACTAAAATTCGTTTTTTCAAGAATACCAATTTTCATAATCAATTCTCCTTTGCTTTTAATCTTATAACAATATGTTTTGAAAATCGTGCATTATTGTACAACATGTACATTTTAAACATCCTTGATTCTCACTAAAGATTATATTTTTGTTCATCGCCGTTTGGGATGCATATTGACTTAAACGATAAAAATCATATTCATATGAACTAGCAACTTCATACCCATCTAAATTTGTTCTGTTATATATTTTATAAGGCAAAATGCACGGTTCAATTCCCGTCTTGACCAAGACATCTATTGCTTTTTTTGTATTTTCATACGCATCTAATCCCACTATCAGACAAGAACCTACACTATTACACCCAAGTTTATCCAGAACAAATTTACATACTTCAAGATAGTGTTCTTTACTTATTTTACTTTTACCAGGACAAATTTTATGACGCAAATCATCATTCCAAATTTCGATATTAAATCCAAAAGCTGTCGCCCCATCATCTATTAACCGCTCAATATCTTCTAATTTAGGTGGAACCATTTCAACCCAAATAGGAATTTTTGTATTATATTTTCTTATATGTTTAATAATTGTGCTGAAATATTCAATATTTTCTTCAAGCGGAATATATGTTCCTCCACCTAAACATATATGAATATTATCAGGTATCTGTGGAAGTACTGATGACAACGCAATACAAATTTCCTCTACATTTTTTTCACTTTTTCCCTTTCTCCTTTGCGTGGCGCAAAATTTACACTTTTCTTTATTCGAAAAAGAACATCTCTTATAAGCTAAATGTAAAAAACCATTTCCCTCATAAACAAAATATTCTGAAAAAGATATATTATTTAATTCTGGTATTTTTATAAAAACCCATTCTGGAAACTCTATTGGTTGAATATTCACCTTCAGCTTAATATCATATTTTGTAAGAAACAACTCATCTTTTTCACAAATAATCTTATACGCCGAATCATGATTTGATTTATGATTAATACCTATTAATACATCTAAATTATTTATTGTCATAAATATACCATTATTTCCAGTCTTCCAAACATTCTGCGGATTTTGAAGTAAATACAATTTTTTGACATAATCATTTTGCTGGACGCCGGACAATAGTAATTCTGCTTTCAATTGAATTATATCCAATTTTTTATATGCCATGAATATGGCATTATTATTATCGTATGTATTTGTATCTATAATTTCATAGCCGCTTTGATTTAATAGTTTTATTTCTTCAGAAATTGTTAATGGTGAATCCTCTATTTCCAATATACCAAGCCACTTTACAATTTCATTATCCGATAAATCATGATTTCTCATAAGATCTACAAGTGCTTTTTGTGATTCTTTTTTTTGAAAACAATCTCCTAACTCAATCAAATCTGCTATTATAAGTTTCCCACCAACAGCTAAATGTTCATTTATGAGTGTAAATATATTTCTATACTCATCTATTGAATGAAAATTATGAAAAACGAAAGAAGAGATGATCACGTCAAAATATGGCAAATTAATATGGCCAGAGAATATGAAAGTTTTTCTGTAAATAGATATTAAGAAACAGGTCTTCTATGATA
>JAMPAW010000205.1 GCA_023666975.1 Clostridium sp. | reverse complement strand
TCATTCCCGCAACATTACTTCTGGAAAATCCCCTTCCGTATTCTTTTGTAAGATAAGAAGATAATGAGTCTATCACCTTTGAACCATATTTTGCACGTTCCTGCCCTTGTTGTTCCTGTTCGACAATATACTGTCCTAACAAAAAACTTGTAATAACTGTAATGGTATTTACCATTTGTCCCATATTGCTTCGGGCATTGTCAATTAATTTTTTTGATTTTTGAAACAGAGAAGTAAATTCCATATCGCTTATTATATCCATTTTTTTATTATTCACAAATCTGCCTCCGATAGTAATTTTTACAATAAACTTTTTGAAGAACTAATTCGTATCATAACACCTAAACTTTAGATATAAAAGAAACGGTGCCACATAATTCTATAAAATTTAATATATTATTACACAATACAACCTTGCATTAACATTTACATACAGAGTTAAACCATACACAAAACACACCTGAAACATAAAACTGTAACCAATAAAATAATGAAAACTAAAAACAGAATGCTCTATTATTGATTTCTATATATCTGTGTTGTTACTACCAGCTTTCCTTAACAGAAAGTTAAATAGGTTCTTTTTCCTTTTTTCTTCAACTTCGTTACTAAAACCTTTGAAATCATTATCATAGCCATCATTTTTTTGCTCAATGCGATGTTTGTAATATTCCATTCTTACAGAATTTGTATTATTCATGTGTATACCTTTCACTCTATTTGAGTATCTTACCAATCAAAATACCACCTTTGTTTTCTATCTTTATCCATTGAGAAAAATATGAATCAACACCTGTCGTATGATCAATCACGATTAACGTTCTATCTTTTTTCCTAATTTCATTCAGATATTTTGCAACTGCGTCAATCTCTACATTGCTTAACCCTTTAAATGGTTCATCAACACCAATAACTCTTGCCGTTGATTTTGATGCTTTCATAATTTTTATTCGTATATTCTCGCCGCCTGACAAAGTTGAAGTCGCCTGACCAATGCACAAATGACCTAGCATAATTTCTGATGCAGTTGCGCATATCTTTGAAATTGTTTTATTTGTATCTTCGAAGAAGTCTATTGCCTCATCTAATGTCATCTTCCATACATCAAATATTGATGAGCCTTTAATCTTATATTTTTTAAGTATTTTATTAAATCCTGTTCCTTCACACTCTCGACATTCAATTCTCGTACTTTGATGATAATCATCGCCATATTCAATATATCCTGCTCCTGCACATACCGGACACATACCATCATTTCCTGTCAAACTAGAAAAGAATTTCTTATCTTTCTTATATTTTTTTGAAAACAGTTCAGAAATCTTATTCGAAATATCTAAAACTGTAGCAACACACGAATTTTTATTTCCAAGCAATGGCTTTTGGTTGATATATAAATAACTTTCAAAGTATTGTGGAAGATACTCTCTTAATAAAGTTGATTTACCAACCCCTGAATAACCTGTGATGAGATTCATGCAATTATCTGCAAATGATACTTTCACACCTCTATACTTATATATCGAACTATTCAACTCAACACTAGTTTGAGTTTTAACAGAAACGGGTGTAAACTTATCAATACTTCCTTGCTGCTTAAGGAAATTATCCACATCAATTAATTTACCGCCAGCATTTCCGCCTTTTTCTCCTAAAGCAATTATATTATCTGCAACCTTGTAAAAGATGTCGCCATGATCAACTATCACTACAGTATGCTTTTTTACAAGCGATGTTACGTTCTTAAATATAGATTTCTTTTCTTCTCCAGACAGCCCAGCAAGAGGCTCATCCAACACTATAACCAAATCCGATAATTGAGTAGTGAAAACCTGTACCATTCGTAAACGTTGAAGTTCTCCGCCTGATAATGTTGGAATAGCTCTGTGAAAACATAGGTGCCCTAAATTTAATTCAGTCGCTTTATCAATAAAGGCTTTCAAGTTTTTTATAGTAAATGCCAGTCTATCATCAGATATTTCCTTTGAAATGTTGTTAATTATAGGCTGTAACGATGCAAAATCAGTTGTCATGAACTCCCCAATAGAAAGCCCTTGTACCTTATACTCATCAAATTGTTTTCCATATTTTCTTCCATGACAACATTCACATTCAAACTCAGAATAATACGATTTTCCAATTCCGCAATTAGGAAGCATAGGAGTTCCAGTAAGCACCCCATAAAATTTGGATGTTCTTCTTGAAAAAGCATTAGTTTTCTTGTATCTTATAGAATACTTTTCACCGCTTTCACCATATAAAAGAACTTTTTTTTCCTTGTCATTGAGTTCTCTGAACGTTTTATCACTATCAATTTTATGATCCGCACAAAAATTAACTATCATTTGAGCATAAAAATCTTTATATCTATTCCAGCATCTAAATGGAACATTTTTTAGTGAAATATTAAAATCAACAATTTTATTATAATCAAGCTGACTTACATATCCCAATCCATGACAATTCTCACATAAATTACTTTCCTTATTAAGCACAAAGAAATCTTCAGAAAAACCTAGCAACACTGCATAAATCAAACCAATACTTCTATTGAGTCCAAAATAAGTACCTATTGTTGACCTCAAATTGTTGTTATGATTAGATTGTTTTATTGGTACTGCAGCAACCATATTTGAAAAAGCTCTGACTTTATAGGAAGGCTCACTTACTTCATCAGCAAACATTGTCATAAATTCATGCTGACCAATTTGCGCAATAGTATCGTATGCAAGTGATGATTTTCCACTGCCTGAAGGACCAATTATTAAATTAATGCCTTTTTTAACAATTTTGACATCAATATTTTTAAGGTTATTTGTTTCTATGCCTTCAATAACAATGCTATCACTCATGTGCTCTTACTCCTTTATAATTCTATATAAATCCTTAATAAGAAACTCTAATGTCATTTTAGAATGAACGCAAAAACGCTCATCCAAATCATGAATAGTATTTCCTTTCTTCAAGTGCATTGCATTTATTGGACAGCCACCACCACAAATACCTAATGCAGCACAATCCTGACATTCTTTCTTATTTACAGGAGTTAACTGAGACCATTCAATAAAGTCCTTATGCTTTACCGCATCAAATTCCTTATCGTCTACATTGGTAATAAAATACTGCTTATTATGTAAACAACCATGGCAAATACCAACCTGACCATTTGGTGCAATTACAATCTGTCCTCCACCTGTAGCTGCACAATCTGAGAAATATACCTGAGCCTTAGAAAAGGCTTTCAATTTTCTCATAATTCTATCTTCATAAATACCACGTTTTCTCAACTCTACAAACTCATCAAGAATAAACTGTGCTGCCCTCTCATTATACTCCTGAGGAACAACGAAGTTTTCATCTGACATCATAATATTGAAACCGAATGATTTAACGCCATATTTATCAACAAGCTTTAGTATGTCTTTTGTATTCTTAATTGTTTCTTCACTAAGAGTAACCGATAGCGAAACATCAACACCTATTCTCTTACACATATCAAGTGTCTTGAGAATCTTATTGAATACGTTATTTCCCGCAACATCAACTCTCATGCTATTTGCCGCCTCTGTAAATCCATCAACAGAAATAGCAATTGCAACTCCAAGTTCTTTTAACTTTAAAGCACGTTCTTCCGAAAGCAATAACCCATTTGAAACCATAGACAACTCAAGGTTTTTTACACACTTCTCCACATCTCTTAAACTATTTATCTTTTCTGCAATGTAAACCAAAACATCATAATTTACCAAAGGTTCTCCACCATAAAAAATAATCGCTGGTTTATTGTCCTCAAAGTCTAATCCCGATAATTTAATCTGATTAATAAAGAACTCAATTGCTTTATCGGCAGTTTCTCTGGACATATTTTCTGATGAGAAATTGCTTCTCTTGCATTCATCATTATTACCTAAAAAGCAGTATTTACATGCCAAATTGCATTGTTCGCTTGTAATCATATAGCATACATTGATTGCTGGGCTAGGAATTCTGCTCTTTACAAACTGTAATATCTTATCATCATCCTCTTCAGAATGATTTAATATCTTATATTTTACTAATTCATCAACTGTAGCTTTTAGTTCCTCCGGTGGATCTGGGTAATCATCGCAAAAAGAGCCTACAAGCCATGCCTGTAAGCTCTCATACGCATCTTTTTTCAAATATACTGGTTTCATTCTTAAGGAATGATATAAAGCCACACTATCACCTAAATCAAACGTATGGGCATATCTTGATAACCTAACCATTGGACTTCCTCCACTGTATTTTGTTTTAATTATTGAATTGCGTTATTCATATATTCACTATTCTTGCAATCAATAATTCTTATTCCCAATCAAGCTCATCTAAATCAGGAATATTACGACAAGAGCAGCCACATGTACATGAATTGCATGCTACACAAGCACACTTAGCCATAACAACTGCCTCATCACAAATTGTACCAAACATCTTTGCGTAATCCACACTATTTGCACTCATTTTACATTTCCTCCCAATCTAAATCTGCAATAACCCCGCCCGAACATGAACATTTACAAGTGCACTTGCAACCAGTGCACTGAGATATGCAAGACGCTGCACTAACAATTGCCTTTTCATTGATGCTTCCAAGCATCTTCTCATAAGAATCCAAATTATAAATTAACATACAAATACCTCCTGTTACATTTTGATATACCAATAATACTACACAAACGTATCTAAGTCAATCTGTTTTTTGAATATATCGAGTCTTTCGATAATTTCATTATTTCCAAAAACACTATATACAGTATTTTCATTCTAATATATATCAATATTTTGTGTTTTATCAATCATTCATTAATTTATTGGCTTTTTAAATTTTTTATTAAAACCCAGTATTTTCAAGGCTTTTCTCATTTTTTGAGTATCTCGAATATATCGTATGAATTAATTTTATTCCCACAAGCAACGATCCAAATGGATGCTTACAGACATTGGGTGAATGCTGCGAGGGTCAAATACCCCGCCCCTTGGGGATTTTCAAATTTGATGCCCCATTGCTTACGGCAGGTTTTTGACTTCTTGACTAAAAATTAGTAAGTAAGCCTTTTCCAATTCCGTCATGTTCACTTGATTCAAATATATATAGCATCACAATAAAAATAATGTATATATAATTGCCACATTTATACCATCACTTATGGATAATTTATAGTAGTATATATATTGGGAAAATTCATTATATCGCTCCTCTTTCCTTGCTCTTTGAGGTCTGTTTCACTTGTCGGTCTGTTTTTTCTCTTTGGTAATTCTGTAATCGTTTGTGTACGCTTTCCTTATCCTGCTTATGGTTGCCTGTTCCGTAAGTTTTCTCCCATTCTGCCGCTTGTTCCCTGTAAGCTGCGTAGGCACTTTGGGATTTGTGGTAAATGGATCTATACTATATAAGTAGACACATCTATGCACCATCTGTTACAATAAACTATACACGAAAAAGGAGG
>JAMPAW010000204.1 GCA_023666975.1 Clostridium sp. | reverse complement strand
CAGATACCGCGCGGTGATCTCCCGGTGCTCCCGTGCGGAACATTTTCGGTTCTCCGGCGTTTCCGAAAAACCGCCTCCCTCGTAGGAGGCCAGCGTTACCGGAATATACAGCGGTCTTACTTTTTCCGAAAAATAGCACCACAGAAAATGTTCATAATCCGCCCTCACCCGGTACTTTGGTTCATACCCCCGTTTGGAAAACAGGCTGTAATGGTAAATACAGGCCTGATGACAGGGAACGTTCCGATAGCAGGCAAAGGCGTCTATATGAGGATTGGAGGACACGGCCTGCCGCCGCAGTGCGTCAAAAATGTTCCCGTAAAAAATGTTCCTCGCGGAAGCGCCCGCTTCCAAATGCCTGCCGATCTCTCCGGCCGCCTGTTCCAGCGCCGTCCCGGAGGTAAACACGTCTCCGCAGTTTAAAAAATACAAATATTCCCCCAAGGCCGCCTGAGCCGCCTGGTTCATCCCATCGTATATACTTTCGTCCGCCTGCTCCAAAATGCGCACTGCAGGAAACCTTTTCGGCGCCGCCCCATCTGCAGGGGTATCCTTTCCGCCTCCGGAAACCGCTCCCTGCGCCGGACGGCCCTGTCCGGACAAATATTCCCGAAGCGCCTCCAAAGAGCCGTCTTCGGAGCCCCCGTCCTTCACGATCACTTCATAATCCGTATAGCTTTGTCCCGCTATGCTTTTCACAGTATCCACCAGCTTGTGGCCCGGATTCAGGGAAACCACGATAATGCTGAACATAGGAGTCCTCATATTTGCCATCCTCTTTTTATTCTATAGGAAACTTCGTCGTAGCAAGGGAAGAATGCGAAGCATTCTTCTAAGTGCCGCTTGCGGCACTTTTTTACAGTGAGTATAAAGCCATGCTCCACGGTCTGACAAATGCCGCGAGGGCTGATTCCCGTCGGTGGTCGCGAAAAGCCTGATTTTGTCATGCTGCCGGTTTGATTCCGCGCTTCATGATCCGGTAGGCCTTTTTCCATGGGATCTCACAACAGATTGTTTTCCTGTGTACCAGCAAAAAACGCAGGGCCATCAGACGCGCCATGCCGCCGTACAGGTATCGGTACAAGACTCCCCTGTCATAAAAAAATTTTTCATGGTAGCCGGTAAACCATGTGGATTCCCGCACCTTTTCATGCCCGATGCATACGGGTATCTTATAAATACGCAGCCCGGCCTTCAGACAGTCCCGCAGGAACAGGCTGTCCTCCCCGTTGCTGTATTTTGCGCCGCCGCCAAACAGCAGCGAAAAGGTAATGTTTTCTTCGTGAAGCCGCTTAAGGCGCGCTGCAAAGCTGTATGTCGGATAACGTCCGCAATTATACCACCGCACCCGGCCGAAGCTTTCGTTGCGGTAGGTTTCCCGCCCCGGCATAGCCTGCACGTTGAAAAGCAGCATATCCGCCTCGGGATGCGCTGCAAAGGCATTCAGGACGGTCTTTGCATAATCCGGCTCATAGATAATATCCTCATCGGCAAATAAAACCACATCCGCGTCGGCGCGCTGCAGACTGAAATTGCGACTCAAGCCGACTCCCCGTTCCGCCATGGAGAAAAAACGGAGCCGATGTCCCCGCCATGTCAGCTCCTCGTATCCGTAGTGATCGCCCTGACTGACAATGACGGCGTCGCTGTCAATCCGCATCTCTTCTGCAAGCTCTTCGGGCGCCCTGTTTACGGCAGCCACTAATAGTTGTAATGTCATTTCGTCCTCCCTGCCGTCTCCTGTGATGTAAGTGATAATTTGTAACAAGCCGATAACATATTCAATTTATCTTATCATAAAAGATTTGTCCTTTCAACGGAATTTCTGCTCTTACGTTTTACCTATATTTTCTCATTTGAAGTTTCGCTGTTTCTGTTCCCTGTTAGAATCTTCCATAACATGGGCAGCCGCATCTTTAGAAGATAAGCAATCAGGATTAAAACGATCTCGACCAGGATGGGAGCGAAGAGATAGTCTAATAAAGCAAAGACTGCCTTTTTCCCAAATATGACAAGTATAATTTTTTCAAAAGCTTCCAAAAAGGCATCATGAGCAACGTATGTAAAGAAGGTAATTGACATCCACCAGGGAAGTTTCTTTCCTGCGAGCGGGAGGAGATCGCACGCAAACCATATTGCAATAAAAAGTAAAATCTCCGTGATAATATTCCAGAATCGGAATGCCGTAACTAATGTGAAAATGACATATAGCAAGGATATTGCAGCAAGCACCTTGTTCCTGACAGCCAATAACTCCCTGCAATTAAGCCCGATATAGCTTCCAACCAGATAGATATCAAGACCGCTTGTGTATGGAATATTAATCGCTGAATGTTGTTTGATCAAAATCAGTGCAATTAAGGCAACTAATCCCGTAGGAAATTTTTTCCGGTGGTTATTGAGTAACAGCCAGATGACAGGAGCCGCAGCAATAAAGATGATAAGCTCCTGCAAAAACCAAAGGGTATAATATTCGCTGACCCATAGCCACCTTACCCATTCGGAAATTGAAAATCTGACTATATTGGGGGTGCTCATCAGAGACCTTATTATCGGAATATTTGTTATAACCACATAGTATATATAATAAATCGTACACCAAATAATATAAGGCAGAACTACCGTAAATAATCTGGATTTCCATTTGCCTGCAAGGTTTGAAATTGTAAAGGATTTAAAAAATAAAATGCCTGAAATAAAAAAGAACATAGGAACGGCTATTTGTAAGACATTGGGCCAATAATTTTCGATGGCAAATGTTATTCTCTCAATCACCCCCCTGCTCCTTCTGCTATGCCGTAAGTATCTAAATTATATGTGTGGATATAGATAACCAACACGCTGCAAATAAAGGATATAAAGGTAAATTTGTTTCTTATTGTCAATTCATCATTTTTGATAATTTTCAAAGTTGCTGCTCCTTTTCCAATGGACTTCCGAAGAAGAATTGTTCTATATTCCGGTGTTAGCCTCGGAAATTCGTTTCCTGTTGCAAGATGACACAGAATGATATTTTTATCTTTTTTCGTTGGATATCCTTAATACGATTATAAAGCTTATTTTTAAAGCGGACAACCCTGATATGGAATTTGATCAGTTGCTTTTGGTCAGCTGCTGCAATCTGTGGAGAGAAAAACAGAAAAACAAACTAACTTAATAGCAGAAAAAATATAGTGTAAATGGCTGGATTTTTTGCTATAATGATAGTGTGATCCAGTGTGGCGTTACAGTTTGAAAAGGCGGTGAGCAAATGACAAATGAAGAATTGCAGCTGGATAACAGAACGGTAGAGCAGATTGTCGATGATATGGATTTATTTGATGGTGATCTGATGTCTATGGTCTTTGATGGTAATATTCCTGCTACGGAGCTTTTGCTAAAGATTATATTAAAACGGGACGATATTACGGTAATAAATGTGGTGGGGCAACGAGAATTTCAGAATCCGATAGTGGGTGGACGGAATATTCGTTTGGATATTCTGGCAAAGGACAGCACAGGCAAGAATTATAATGTGGAGGTACAAAAGAAACCGGAAGGCGCACATATACGCCGTGCGAGGTTTAACAGCAGCATGATGGATTCCCGGATGCTGAAAGAGGGACAGGAGTTTTCGGAGCTTCAGGATTCTTACATGGTGTTTATTACACAGGCAGATATATTTGGGTATGGGATTCCAATTTATACGATCAATCGTCATTTTGAGGAAATAGACGATCTTTTTGATGATGGTTCTCATATCATTTATGTGAATGGCGGATATAAAGGAAATGATGCAGTCGGAAAGCTGATGCATGATTTTGGATGCAGGGAATCAAAGGATATGTATTATTCCGAACTGGCTAAAGGCGTGAAGCATTTTAAGGAGGAAGAAGGAGGTCGAAGAGCTATGTGTGAAGCGGTTGAGAGATATGCGGATCGAAAAAGGCTGGATACTTTGTATGAGGCTGTGAAGAATTTAATGGAAAGCATGAAATTGAGTGCAGAACAAGCGATGGTAGCCTTGAAAATATCTGATAATGACAGGGCGATATTACAAAAAAGGCTGTGAGTAATTATGTTATCATGGCAACAAAGCTTTGGAAATGTTCTGGAAATGTAATGAAATTAGAAACGGATTCAATTATTAAAGTTCTATAATGGCTTAGAAATTTAACAAGAGAACTGTATTTTGGGGGGGGAAGCAGTTGCGAGGCGGAAATGAAGGGGTTCAGCTTGAAATCAAGCAAAAGCGTGTCATAGTCTATGTTAATGATATTGTTATCGGATCCATGGAATTATATTGCAATCCCTATCATATGCAGAATCAATTTACTTTGAGGCGGACGACTGTGATCAGACAGCCATGCAGCTGAAGGCTTTGTTTACAAATCAGAGTGAATCCAGCTTCGATACTTATGTCTATGACGGAGTGTTATCTTGAAGAGACAGGTATGAGTATTTTCAGAGTGCTTTGAAGGCGGATTCAGAGTTAGCGGAGGGAGCCATAAGATGTCAGAATCATACTATAAACCATGCAGAGAATTAGACGCCTGCAACGAGCTGATTGAAAAATATTTTAACACACAGCAGTATGAGAAATGCTTTGAAGGACATCTGGCGCTGGCGGAACAGGGCTATCCTCTGGCAGAGTGTCAGGTGGGATATTTCTACTACGAAGGGCTGGGCGTTAAGAAGGATTTAGAACAGGCTCTCTATTGGACGAAAAGGGCTGCGGAGCATGGGGACAGAGACGGGCAGTGCAATCTGGCCTGGTTTTATGAGGATGCCATAGGGGTATCCCAAGATATGGAGAAAGCAAAATATTGGTATAGGCAGGCTGCTTTGCAGGGGCATGATCTGGCTCTTGAGAAGTGCAGGGAGTTAAATGTTGCCGTTGAAGAGCAGAGCATTAAAGTCGATACAAAATTATTGGTGTAACTTTAGAAAATATTTGTTATTATTATCATGTGAAGACGGAAGCAAGCAGGAGGTAAATCTTTTGAAGGTGTATCTGGATAATTGTTGCTATAATCGTTTGCTTGACGATAGATCAAATATCAAAAATCCGATTGAATTTGTAATGGAGGTATTTGGTTATGATGAGTCAGACAATGAAAATAGTTAAGGCCAGTGAGGTGCGGCGATTAGGGACAGAAGCATTGGTAAAGGCTCTGGGGCCCGTTGGAATGGCCAGATATCTTGAGGAATACGATAATGGCGGGCAGGGAGATTACACAAAAGAAAAATATGAGCAGCCTGATACTCTATTGAAGATATTTTAGAGTTGGCAAATGAAAATTAAATACAAACCTTTGTTCCGGTTCCGAGCCAGGGAGCGGATGGAAAAGGAGTTGGAGAAAAGTGTATTATAAACCATGCAGAGAATTGGATGTCTGCGGAAAGAAAATAGTGTAATTCATTTGGTTTTCTGCTATAATATTTGTGTAAGCACTAAGCAAGGATTATTTTGAAAGGTGGCATGGAAGATGTCTGCATGGGAAACGCAGGTGCTTCAATCTGT
>JAMPAW010000203.1 GCA_023666975.1 Clostridium sp. | reverse complement strand
TATTGTTGGACAGGTGACTGCAGGTCAGCCGATTCTGGCAGTTGAAAATATTGACGGTTACTTTCCGGTTCCTCCTGAATATCTGCATAATAAGAATACTTTTATGTTGAAGGTCAAAGGAGACAGTATGGTGAATGCCGGAATTTTTGACGGTGATTTAATTCTGGTAGAGGAACAACCTACTGCATCAAATAATGAGATTGTGGTAGCGTTAGTAGACGACAGTGCTACCGTCAAACGTTTTTTCAAAGAAAACGGTCATTTTCGGCTGCAACCAGAGAATGATTTCATGGACCCTATTATTGTTGACGATGTTTCCATTTTAGGTAAAGTCATTGGACTATTCCGTACCTTTTGATATTTTTTCAAGATAAAACAGAGCCACAGGCAATGTACGCAATTCTCCCCTCGCTAATCATCTTGTGACTCTGTTTTTATCAATCTGTGACTGTCCGGTCTTTTCGCTCAACTGATAACGACATCACAATAGAAGCCTTCCTTGTCTTCCTTGCAGGAAGCATAGCGATATCGTACCAGATTCCCTTCGTTAAACCGAACAAAATAAGCCGAATAATGATATCTGGTGCGTTCCATGAAACAATTCATAACGGCAACTGCCTGTTCAATCGAAAACTCCTGTAACTTGATATCTACAATATAACGATTTGCTTTAACTAAAATGCTGTTTTTCACTACGTTGGGCTGATCAACAAGTGCACCTGCAAATATCCCCTTCGTCACATCATCGGATAATAACTTGATATTTGCAATGTAGTCATTCATAATGGAAACCATAGTCATTCTCCTAATTTGTTATTATTGGTATACACAGGACAAACAAATCCTAATAAATTTCACGGTCAGGCAGCTTTTGCAGAATCTCCTTAAATTCATCAAAATTCTCGACAAATAAATCAACGACATCCGGATCAAAATGGATACCTTTTAATCGGACAATTTCATTATAGGTCTCTTCCAAGGACCAGCCGTCCTTATAGTACCTCTGCGAGGTAAGGGCATCAAACACATCACACACAGCCATAAGCCGGCTGATATAGGAGATATCTTCTCCTTTCATGCCCAGATAACCGGAACCATCCCATTTTTCATGATGCTCTAAAGCAATCGTTTTCGCAATCTGCATGATATCGCCCGGACACTTTGCCAGCAATGCCTCTCCGTATAGAACATGATTTTTCATAATCGCATATTCTTCTTCCGTTAACCGATCCGGTTTATCCAATATTTCTTCCGGAATCATCAATTTACCGATGTCGTGCATCATGGCGGCAACAGCCAGTTTATCCACATAATCCGTGGTAAATCCGGAAGCTCGGCCAAGAACCTTCATATATTCTGATACTCTCCGAATATGCTCTCCTGTAACCTTTGACTTGCTCTCGGATATCTCTGCAAAAGCGTAAATCAATTCCTCCTGGCTATGTACTAAATCATTATTCGCTTCAATGGTTTTATTGAGCATTACCATATTGCGGTCTACAATGTAATAAGAGAAAAGGGTCGCCACTAAAATCAAAACGATCCGAAGAAATCCTCCATAAATTAATGCACTGGTCAGACTGTCGTATTCTTTTAAAAGATCATCACACTCAATAAAATAATAACGTAAAAGCAGCGTTCCTAATACACAGAAACAATCGACCAGTGTAGTGATGACGATTAATTTTCTGTCACAGTACAACGTTGCAATCAACAAAGTCAAAATGAGCAAAACAACAAAATCATATGCGACAAACAAACTTAGCAAAAAAACAACGGCCAGAGTACACAGAATAACATAATATTTTACCCACTGCTTTTCCAGATGAATAACATTTACCAACACAGAAGGAATCAGCAATAACAATAGACAACTGATGAAGATAATGGTTGTCGTGTATTTGTCAAAGCTATAATAATCCGATAACGTGAACAACCACAAAGATATCAGAAATAATACTGTAATGCGCAGACATTTTGCTGCAAGTTTATTGACTTCCAAGTTATTTTTCCGTATTAATAATTCTCTATCCATATTCCCCCACTGGTAAACTATACCTCTTTTGTTTCGCTAATGATTATTGTCATGCAAACTATCTTTCCGGTCAATCTAATGAATCAACAATTTTTCCGTCTAACCATATTTTTTCCAGATTATAAAACAAACGGTCTTCTTCATTAAAAATGTGTACAATAATGTCATTGAAATCCATCAAAATCCAATTCGCTGTCTGATATCCTTCAATTTGCCGTGGCTGCACTCCTGCCTCGGCAAGCTTCTCTTCCACATTATCTGCCATTGCCTGAACCTTATTGCGGTTAGAACCACTGGCAATAATGAAATAATCTGCGATCACAGAAACCTCTGAGATATCTATCACCCGTATATCGTCAGCCTTCTTGTCCTCTAAACCGGCTACTGCTGTTTTTGCCAACTCTTTGCTTGTCATCGCTCTCTCCTTTTGTTTTCTCTAATTTGCTGAAATACTGATAAGTTTCCAGCGTTATCGGGTCCACGGCTGCCCCCTTCTTGCCAAGATAATTTACACAATTATATAAAATATGCAACAGGCATTTATCCAAATCTGTATATGCCTCCTGGCGGATAATCTCCATTTCCGGCAGCATATTACGATTCGGCTCAATGTAATCTGCAATATAAATAATCTTTTCCAGCAATGTCATACCCGGACGTCCCGTAGTATGACAGGCAATCGCCGATAAAATCTGTTTATCTTTGACTCCGTATTTCTCCTTTGCATATACTGCCGAAAGTTTGGCATGCAGTAATTCAGGATTTTTGTATTCACAGGGAGAAATCGGTATTTTCCGTTTTTCACATTTGGAAATTTTCTTGTCGTTGGAAACATATTTGGCGCAATCATGCAATAATCCGGCAATCATCGCTTTCTCACAATCTGCACCATATATGAATGCCATTGTTCCTGCTGTATATTCTACTCCCAGAGAATGCTCAAAGCGTTTTGCCGGAAGTTTTTGCTGCAGTTTGTCTCTCATCTCCAACCTGTCCATATGAAAGCCTCCCATCCTTTCATAACCAACTGTTTTCTATTATAGCAAAAAAGGCGTGCAATTTCAACGAAACGCAGCACCTTTTTTGACGAATTTCTATTTCTCTAATAATGTATCCAGCAATTTTTGGAAGTATTCCGGTAACGCTGAATCAAATTCCATATATTCACCAGTATCCGGGTGAATAAATCCCAAAGTCTTTGCGTGCAGCGTCTGCCCTCTTAAGCCTTTTATCCCGGGATTTCTGGGACCATACACGTCGTCCCCCAGCAAAGGATGGCCTATGGATGCCATATGAACCCGAATTTGATGGGTTCTTCCTGTTTCCAGCATACACTCAATATAAGAAAAGTTATTTTTTAACGTATTTAGCACTCGGTAATGGGTGACAGCATCTCTTCCGTTTTTATGATTGACAGCCATTTTTTTTCGGTCAACCGGATGTCTTCCGATCGGAGCATCCACGGTTCCTTCCGGCTCTTTAAACACACCGTGGCAAATGGCATGGTATTTTCGTGTTATTGAATGCTCTTTTAGTTGATCTGCCAGCTTTCTATGTGCGGAATCGTTCTTGCAAACCACAAGAATGCCCGTGGTATTGCGGTCAATTCTATGGACAATTCCAGGACGTATAACACCATTTATCGACGATAATGAATCTTGGCAATGATATAGTAAAGCATTTACCAAAGTCCCACTCTCATGACCTGCGGCAGGGTGAACAACCATATTTTTCGGTTTGTTGACAATAACAATTGACTCATCTTCATAAAGGATTTCCAGAGGAATGTTCTCAGCCGTAACCTCCAGCTCTTTTGCCTCTGCAGCCTCCACTTCAATCCTGTCGCCTGTCCTGCATATGTAATTCGCCCGGCATGGCTTTCCATTGACCAGTATATGGTTCTCGTTAATCAACTGTTTAACATAGGAACGCGATAAATCCGAAATCTGTTCACTGATATATTTATCAATGCGCTCTCTTGTCCCGTCGGTTAAAGGTTTATCATACATTAAGCTGTAATACATATGCCAGACTCACTTTCTAAAATGTTCAAAATCCTCTTCTTTATACTTGAAAAGAATAAGAACAGTCAGCAGAACAAAACCGATAGTCGCATAGCAGTCAGCGACATTGAATACCGGAAAATCAATCAGTTTAAAATAGAGAAAGTCAATGACATATCGGAATCGCAGACGGTCGACAAAGTTGCCCGCTGCACCGGCTAATATCAAGATTATCAATGCCCGCAAATCGCGAAAACTGCCGGATTGTTTACATCGAACATAAAACCAAATTCCCACAGCCATTGCAATCACAGTGATCACATAAAATAGTATCTGCTGATTAGCCAAAATTCCCCATGCTGCTCCGGGATTTTGAATGTAATGGATCTCAAAAACCCCTTTAATCACCGGTATCGATGCATGTAACTCCATGCTTTTGGTAATCCAATATTTTGTTGCCTGATCAATACTCAGTAATAGAATAAAAGAAATGATTGCAGGCAGATAACTCCCTGCAATCCCATTCCTGTTTAACTTTGTTTCCCTTGACTGTTCCATATTACAAGAAATTAAATCCTTCCTCTTCGTCATCTGCATTTCCGATTAAATTCGATTGCTTCACATTGTCTTCAACATCACCGACTAAGACATCATCCTCTGCCGAGGCCGTTTCTCCGAAGGGGTCAATATGAAGAGATGCGGAATCGTTCGACTGGAATCCCAAACCGTCAGATGCGCCCACTCCGCTTACACCACCGAAATTTGGTAGTATCGTTGGAATCTCTTCCTCTGACTCGTTGCCGACAACAAAGTCAAAACCATCATCATAATTATCTTCCGAATCCAGCATATTCGCTTCGTTTACCCGATCTTCCACTTCGCCGACATAGGTATCTTCATCTGTCTCTTCCACAGCTTGTGCAGCTGCAGAGGTATCATAACCTGACACAGGCTCTTCCACTTCACCGTCACTGACAAAATCAAAGCCTGTGTTGTAGTTATCCTCAGAATCAATCATATTCGCTTCATTTATCCGCTCCTCGACCTCACCGGTAACGGTTTCTTCTTCATCTGCGCCAGTTCCACTATAGGACTGTACTGTCTGGTCATCATCACTGACAAAATCAAAACCTGTGTTATAGTTATCCTCGGAATCAATCATATTCGCTTCATTGATTCTCTCTTCTACCTCACCGCTTACTGTATCTTCATCATATTGGCCAGCCGCTGTGGTCTGTTCGTCATCGCTGACAAAATCAAAACCTGTACTATAGTTATCTTCTGAATCCAGCATATTGGATTCATTAATTCTATCTTCAACCTCGCCGGTAACCTGTGTCAATTCTTCTTCAGGCACAAAGTTTGCAGTCGTTCTTACCGGTTGCGGTTGTGGCACCGGTTGCGGTTTCACCTGTGGTGTCGGCTGCGGCTGTGGCGCTGGCTGCGGTTTCACCTGTGGTGCCGGCTGCGGCTGCGGCGCTGGCTGCGGCTG
>JAMPAW010000202.1 GCA_023666975.1 Clostridium sp. | reverse complement strand
TTGATGTAAAAATGGGTATTACTTGAAGATCAAGATGAGAAAGAAGGAAATATATGGCTCAAATAGATATTAGTAATTTGACGAAAGTAAATAAGGAGAGAAATATTGTACATGATCAAGTGTACGCAACATATACAGTTTTTGAGAACAATGGCAAAAAATATTTACAGATAGATACATATGGAAAGCCAGCACGTGAGAATCCTGAAAAGATTAGTCAATCTTTTCAATTTGATAGAAAGGCGGCAACATATCTAGCTAATTTATTGATAGAAGAATTTGGCTTAAAATTAGATTAATATAGCTTAGGAGTACATTATGATTAAATATAAAAAGAATGATGGATTAAGATATTATTTTCAAGACAAAGTGAAGAGCGAAGAACATCATGTGGCATCAAAATATGGTTTGGAATATGAATTTCCTACAATAACCTGTGATTGGCTAGACAAATTTTTAACATTTGAAAAATTTATAGACAAATACCACAAAAATGTAGATTTAGGTATAGCCGTTTCGGGGAATGGTTTGCTGACAGATCATGGTCCAGAGCATATTAATTCAGTGATGCGGCATGTGGTTGATATAATGTTAGACCCATGGTTGTTAACTGGTTATGAAATGTTTATTTTAATGTACGCAATACATTTCCATGATTTAGGTAATATTACAGGTCGGTCAGAACATGAAAGAAAGATTGGAGAGGTAATGGCAAAAATGGTTGAGCGTTTGGAGATGTCACCAACGGAGAGACAGATGATTAGAGCGATTGCAATGGCTCATGGCGGTTATGTAGATGGGGATAAGGACACCATAAGATATGTAGATAAAAGCTATACATACGGTAGCGCTGGTATACGCCCACAGGTTCTTGCTGCGGTGTTGAGGTTTGCAGATGAGGTTTCTGATGATTTGTGTAGATCTGATTTTGAGGGAATAGATATTCCAGATGCAAATAAAATATTTCATGCGTATTCAAAGTCACTAACGCCTATTTCGATAAAAGGAGATACAATAAGACTTATATATTCTATTTCATATAAACAAACCCAGGAAAAGATTCCGGGGCCTAAAGGAAATGTGTACCTATATGATGAAATATTAGATAGATTACAGAAAATGATGATAGAACTAGAATATTGTAGAAAGTATTCTGAAGGTGTGATACGCATAACAACCTTAGATATCGAGATACATATTTTTGACGGCGAAGATGAGATCAAAGATATTATTCCCCCTTTTAGGCTTACACTACAAGGGTATCCTGACAAAAATTATGCGAATTTAGAATATTATAGAGAAAAAGGTGAAAATCAGCGGCATGACAATATTATAAAGTATGTTACTGGGGAAGAATTACAAAAGAATTTGTGTAGTAGACAGGCAAATTAGGGAGGTATTTATGAGAGATAAAGATAATCCTTTTTCGGTGATGGTACCGGATGAGATGACAGCAGAGGAAGCTAATGAAATTTTTGTGGAATTACATGCAGATAGACCAGAGGTTAGAGGACTTGGAAATATTATGATTTCTGGTGTAAGAGGCTGCGGTAAAAGTATGTTAATTAGATGTTCTTTGTGTGACTTTATAATGATAAGAGAAGGAAAAAAGTTTTCCGAGTTACCATATTTAGCTGTTTCATTGCCTGTCAAGAAAACAGAGTTGGCATTAGCCGATTTACAAAAACTAGATCATTATTTTGCACCATATATGCTGAATGAACACTTTTTGGTTATGCATGTACTTATGCACACTTTTTTAAATTTAAGCAAGATAATATATGATAAAGATAAATTTGATATAATGAATTATAAACATTTTTTTGAAAATATATATTATAAAAATTTACAGATATGTGGATGCAATGATGAGCTTACGCCTGATTATAGTTCTGAAAAGACTTTTTTTTCTATGCTGTATTTTCATATGTGCAAAAAAATAAACGAATTTAAAAGATATATTTTGAATTTATACAATGTTGATAATAAAAATGTTTCATACGATTTGCCGCTTTTTTCATATGGACAATTTTTAGTACCAGTGTTTCGGGGTTTATTAGATTTACCGGGATTCCCAAAGGGAAAAAAATTACTGTTATTTATAGATGATGCGGATTACTTAAGTGAAATTCAAACACAGATATTAAATTCATGGTTGGTTAGCAGAACCCAACCAACCATATCCATAAAAGTGTCTGCTCAGGAGGAAGTATATAAAACTTTTGTGACAAGTACAGGAGTTTTTGTCGAAGCTCCTCATGATTTTCAAGAAGTCGATATTTCACCAGTTTATACAACAGATTTTAGAGAGGGAAACTATTACAAACAGGCAATAATGGTGTTGTATAAGAGATTGCAATTATATTGGGGAGAAGAAATGTATCCCAATAGTGATATTCGTGAAATGGAAAAATCACTTGAAAAGTTCTTCCCATATTATGAAGTACAAGAAGATGCAATAAAAATGGAAGCGAAAAAAATTAAAGAGGGATATAGTATAGATGGAAGAGGATATAATAGAAGTGATGATATAAGAAGATATGCGATACCCAATTACATACGAAGTTTAGGCGGGAAAAGGAAAGCAACAAGTACTTTTAGGTATGCAGGATTAAAGAATATTATTCATTTATCATCGGGTAATATAAGATATTTGCTGGATACGGTTGCTTTAATGTATAGTATGGAGCTAAGTGAGAATCAAGATAAGAATGTGAAAATGATTTCTACAAATGTGCAAAATCGTGCTTTAAGAGAAAGAGCACAATATTATTTGTTTAAAGAATTGCGAAGGAATATGGATGCAGAAGATGCAGTAGATAATCCGATTGAAATTACAGATAAACCATTAAGCACTGCAGATAAATTAGGTAACTTAATTAACGCTATGGGGAAAACCTTTTATGATATTTTAGTTTCCGGAGACCAAGACAATCCTTTTTCGGGGAGAGCAGAAAGAAAAGTTTTTTCAATTGCATTATCTAATCCGCGTATGGTAGATGAAGAATTGAGAAAGGTTTTTAAACGTGGTGTGAGATTAGGTTTTTTACAAAAAAAGACTATTGGAACAAAAAGCGGAGGAGGAAGAACAGATCTTTATATATTGAATCGGTGTTTTGCACCGGTGTTTGGATTGGACCCTACAGGGTTTCAAGGATATCTATTTGTAACCAATGATGATTTGAGAAAAGCAATATATTCAGGGAAACAATTAAAATATATTGATAAAAATGAAAAAGATAATGAGTTTACTCAATTAAGTATTTCAGATTTTATGGAGTAGAATAATGGAAAAAATTTTAAAAAAGAGTTTAGATGAATTAAATATGTTTGTGCCTGATAAAGTGGGTTTTATTTGTTTTGCTAGCTTTGAAACAAGATGTTTATCAATTCCTAGCGTTATAGATCAGAATAAAATAGTGAAAACATGGGTGTTAAGAAATAATTATGGACGAACCGCAGAAACTAATCAAAGCCATTTTGATATTATTAAAAACATATCAAAAAATAGCAAAGAAATAGAATTTTCATTAAAACGTTCTGATAAAATAGCCGATTTAGTATACGCATTGATGAAGGAACTGAGGGAATTGCAGATTGATAAAATTGTAATAGATATCTCTACATTTACTCATGAAGTGTTATTGATTTTAATTAAGGCATTATATATTTCTAAAAATAATTTTAAAAATGTTTTATTTTTATATAATGGAGCTGACAAATATTCCGATTGGTTGAGCAAGGGGTGTAAAGATATAAGAAATGTAGTTGGATATCCGGGATATTGGAATCCGAATTATAAATATCACTTAATTGTATTATCAGGATTTGAACAGGAGAGAATCACCGGGCTTGTTGAAATGTTAGAACCAGATAGCTTATCTCTTGGCATTTGTAGTGATTCAACTAACGATAATCATAAGGATTATATTTTGCAGTATAGAGAAAGATTTAATGATTGGGCGCAAAATTTGCAAGTGTTACAAAAATATGAGCAATTTAATTTTTCTTGTATAAATATCGAAGAAACAGTTAAAAACATAGAAAAAATAATTAATTCAAATAGGGATATGAATTATATTTTAGCTCCATTAAATACAAAATTATCTACAGTGGCAGCCGGAATAGTGGCTTTAAAAAATGAGAATATACAGTTGTGTTATCCCATTCCTGAAGCATATAATATTAAATATGCATCGCCGAGTTCAAATGTCACTATAGTGGATTTACTTTCGTTAGAAGGTTTTAAAGATAAAAAGCTTTGATATGTCAAAATTTTTTGGAGATAGTATCTATAAAAGGACAATGATAATACATATATTTAATAAGTTTATTATGATAGAAAGCGAGTGAAGAATATGCCAGAACATCAGACGATAGAATGGAAAGAATCATGGCATGATGAGTTCTTAGAGTGGATTTGTGGTTATGCAAATGCCTATGGTGGCACATTGTATATTGGCAAAAACGATAACGGAGACGTTGTCGGGCTCAGTGATAAAGACAGGAAAAAATTATTAGAGGCTATTCCAAATAAGATTACAGATACAATGGGTATCGTAGTCGATGTCAATCTGCTGTACGAGAATGAGTTGCAATACATTGAAATTATTGTGGACAAGTACCCTTCCCTCATCAGTTATCATGGTAAATATTTTTATCGTTCCGGCAGTACGATGAGAACAATAACCGGTAAAGAACTGGATAAAGCGCTCCTGAAAGCACAGGGCAGGACATGGGATGGTATGCCGGTTCCTAAATTAAAGATAGAAGATTTAAGAACAGAAGCAATAGAACTGTTCAAAGAGAAAGCCGTCAGGCGTAGCAGACTGACGCCAGAGGAAGCGAGAGTTGAAGATTCTATTTTACTGGATAATCTGCACTTGGTTGATGAGGATGGTTATTTAATCAGGGCTGCAATGCTGGCATTTTACAAAGATCCGGAAAAATGGGTTACAGGCGCATATGTGAAGATAGGCTATTTTGCACAGTCAGATGCAGATTTAAAATATCAGGACGAAGTGCATGGGTCTTTGATAGAACAGGTGGATAAGACGGTAGATTTGGTTTATACGAAATACATGAAGGCTTTGATTACCTATGAGGGAATACAGAGAATAGAGCAGTTTATGTTTCATCCGGATGCTTTTCGGGAGATTTTGCTAAATGCCATTGTTCACAAGGATTACAGCAGCTGCAATCCAATACAGATTAGTGTGTATGAAGACAAAATCTATATTTGGAACGATGGAGAAATGCCAGAGGGTTTGGATTCAGCGGATAAATTGTTTAAAAAACATTCTTCAAAACCGTATAATCCTAAACTTGCAAATGTATTTTTTATGAGTGGTATGATTGAAGCATGGGGGCGGGGATTTGAAAAAATCAAAGAAGCATGTGCAAAATATAATGCTCCTTTGCCGGAATATAATATCAGTGCATCGGGGATTATGGTGCTTTGCAAGGCGTGTGATAAGTATTTGAAGCTGCTTTTTGGTGAAGAAAATAATTCGCTCATTTCAGATGAGCGAATTATGAGCGAATTAATGAGCGGAAAAATGAAAGA
>JAMPAW010000201.1 GCA_023666975.1 Clostridium sp. | reverse complement strand
AACACCTCCTCCCGTTGCCAGGTATCGGTGGGACAACAAAAACAGTATAGCATATTTTGGCAGTATTCTACAATTTTTAATTTGCCAGAAGAAAATTCTATGGCTGATAAAAAATTACTTTCTTAATGACAAGGACAGGAAAATTTGTTAAGATATAGTTGATTAGCATTTCGGATGGTTTTCACTTGTCAAGTAGGAGGAGTCGGCTATGGCATTTTCAAACAGGGATATGATGGATGTGATTATGTCAATGAATAACGTATTGGTTATGTATTGGGATATACATCACGGCTGGAAGATTATAAATGGGAACTCTATGTTTTTTGCAGGCAAAGAGAGTATAGCAAATGCGCTGGAGGGATTGTCAGAGTATGTGCAGGAGGAAGACAAAGCGGCCTACCATGTTTTTTGGCGTAAGATTGAATCGGGAATGAAGGGAAGCAAAGATTTTGTGCCGGTGAAAGAGGAGCGGATCAATGTTTCCGTACATATGTGCGCAGACGGGAAGATTTACAGCTATCATAAGATAGAATGTTTCTTAAGAAAAGATGAGACAGAGGCAATTGTCGGCATGAATGTGGTCGTCTGTGCGCTGGATGCGGAGGAGATTTACCGCCTGCAGCTTGCGCAGAATATGACAAATGACCGTTCTCCGGCAATGTTTATCAGTGTGGCAAATGAAATCATCAAAAAGGATCCGGAAGGCCAATATGCCTTAATCCAGTTTGATGTCGCCAAATTTAAGGCTATCAATGAATTATATGGTGAGGCATTTGGCGACGAGCTGTTAAACTATTTTCTGGAGTCGTTGAAGATTATCTGTAATGAGAATCAGCTTTATGCCCGCCTGACGGCAGATGTTTTTATGATTCTGACTGCCTATGGGACGAAGCAGGATATTATTGATTTTATTGAGGTGATCAATCGTAATCTGTTGGGTTATAAAGATATTACTTACCGGCTGGTGTTTGGCGTGGCAATGGTGGAAGATGTCAATGAGCGGCTGCGCAAATTTGGCGACCGGGCAGCACTGGCGAGACAGAGTATCAAGGATAATGCATTAAAATATATTGAATTTTTTGAGGAAGGGATGGGAAGCTCTATCCTGAATGGGAAATTTGTGGAGGATCATATGGAAAAAGCACTGGCAAACCATGAATTTGTCATGTTCTTACAGCCGAAGTACAGCATTCAACAAAACCGCATGGTTGGTGCGGAGGCGCTGGTGCGCTGGATACAGCCGGAGCGGGGAATGATATCGCCGATGGAGTTTATTCCGCTCTTTGAGAAAAACGGTTTTGTGACCAAGATGGATGCCTATATCTGGGAGGAAGCCTGCAAGGTAATTCGGAGCTGGATAGATAAGGGATTAGAGCCTCTTCCAGTGTCGGTAAACGTGTCCAGACGGCATTTGAAGAGCGGTACCTTTATCACGATTCTCAATAATCTGGTGGAGCGGTACAACATACCAAAGCGGTGTCTGGAAATCGAACTGACCGAAACGGTAGAGGATACGGATACCATTTCTGGAATTGCCACGCTGAAGGAGAATGGCTTTGTTCTGCTGATGGACGATTTTGGATCAGGATATTCCTCGCTGAATACATTAAAGGATACGCAGTTTGATGTCATAAAAATTGACCGTGGATTTTTACAGGATTTTATCGGTTCAGACCGTGGACAGACCATTGTAAAGCACACGATACAGATGACCCGGTCAATCGGTCTGGATTTGGTGGCAGAAGGTGTGGAAACAAAGGAGCAGGCAGAGTTTTTGTGCGAATGTGGCTGTGATACGGCGCAGGGCTTTTACTATGCGAAGCCGATGACCGTTGAGGAGTTTAATGCGAGGTTAGACGAAGAGCAATAGAGTGCGTTTAGAATCTTTCAAAATGAGAAAAGGCTAAAGAATTCAGAACAAGATAATTCTTTAGCCTTTTCTATATTAGACTAAAAATATTGACAAATAGTAAAGCGAGCATAAACTCATATTCTCTATCGGGCAAGATTTTGGAAATCTGAGTAAAAGCTCGGATATGAAATTTCTACGGTTTCTGCACCGATAATCTCTGTATCTCCTTCGGCCAGACTGCCGGCAATAGAAAAACTCATGGCAATGCGATGGTCGAGCATGGAATCAATAACTGCACGGTGAAGCGGCCTGCCGCCATGGATAATCATACCGTCGTCTGTGCCCTGGATATCGGCTCCCATGGCGGTTAGGTGATTGACCACAACATCAATGCGGTTAGATTCTTTTACCTTTAATTCCTGTGCGTCCCTGATGACTGTAGTGCCGTTTGCGAAAGCCGCCATAACAGCAATAACAGGAATTTCATCAATGAGTTTTGGAATGATGTCACCCTGTATGGTGCAGCCGTTCAACGCACTGGAACATACGGTGATATCTGCTACTGGTTCAGCTGCATTATGGCGTATGTTGGAGAGTGTAATTTTGGCTCCCATATTGCGGCATACGGTGAGGATTCCGTCTCGTGTAGGATTGATTCCGACATTTTTGACTGTCAGCTCGGAGTTAGGGGTGAGCAGTCCGGCGGCAATGAAATATGCGGCAGACGAAATGTCACCGGGAACTTCAATTTTCTGAGCGGTCAGTTCTGCTGCAGGAGATACAGTTACCGTAGTGTTTTCTCTTGCTATGTCTACACCAAAGGATTCTAACATCAGCTCGGTATGGTTACGTGATAGAAAAGGCTCGGTTACACTGGTTTTTCCGTCGGCGTATAACCCTGCCAGCAGTATGGCCGATTTCACCTGAGCCGAAGCGACCGGGGAAGAATAATCAATGCCGTGGAGCTGTCCTCCGGATATTTTAAATGGGGCGCACTTGTCTGTGGCGAGACATTCAAATTTGGCCCCCATTTGTCCTAACGGGGTCATGATTCGTCCCATTGGCCGTTTGCGGATGGAAGCATCACCGTCAATTGTCGAGGTGAACGGCTGTGCAGACAGTATACCGGACATCAGTCTAGTGGTAGTACCGCTGTTCCCCACATCAAGAATCTGTTCAGGCATTGATAGTCCGTGCAGGCCTTTTCCATGGATAAATACCGTATTGGTTTCCCGGTTGTTCTCAATGGCGATACCCATTTTCTCAAAGCAGGATATGGAGGACAGGCAGTCGGCACCCTGCAAAAAACCGGTTACCTCCGTAGTTCCTTTGGCCAGTGAACCGAGCATTATGCTTCTGTGCGATATGGATTTATCTCCCGGTACAGTGATTTCACCGTGTAAATTTTTGAAATGTGGTATAATCATGTTTATTCTCCTCTAAGTTCTTTTCAGCGTTCATATATCCGGTAACCCTCCCCGTTAAGCAGGGCAGCTGCTTTGACCGCACTTTCATTGTCATAGAACGATAGGCGCAGCACGCCTTCATTATCTTCACGGTTATGGGTAATTCCGAGGTTTTTCAGGTTAATGCCTGCTTCTCCGATACAGGAAATCGCTTTTGCCAGTGCATTGGGTTCATCGGGGATGTCGACATAGACCTCGTAGTTCATGCGGATTACTCCCGTAGCATGATCGGGAACCGAGTTGCGGTAATCTTTGGCAGAGTCAAAAAAGGCATATATTTCCCGTGCATTTTCCGTTTCGATGTGATGAATGATTTCCTCTAGCTCGGCGATAAATTTTTTGAGTCCGGTAACGATGTTATCCGGATTGCTGAGCAGTATATGTTCCCAGACAACCGGGTTTGAAGAGGCAATCCGTGTAATGTCCTTAAAGCCTCCGGCGGCCAGCTGCCGCAGCATTCCGTTATCGTCCTCTTTCGCTGCCGCCAGATTCACCAGCGAGGAGGCAATGACATGGGGAATATGGCTGATGTAGGCTGTCAGCTCATCGTGCTGTGCAGGACTGTAAATGATGGGAATAGCACCCAAGTCCTCCAAAAAGGTACGGAAATTTTCTATTTTTGTTTTTTCCACGGAAGCAGATGGCGTGACAAAGTAGTAGGCATTTTCAATCAAACGGTCATTTGCCGCCTCGTAGCCACTGCGCTCGGAACCGACCATCGGGTGGCCACCGATAAAAAAGTCATCAAGCTGGTTGTCGTGAATCGCTTTACAGATGTCGCTTTTTACGCTGCCCACATCGGTGAGAATGCAGGACTTTTTGATAATCCGCTTTAATATAGGAAGATAGGCAATATTGTAGTGTACGGGTGCACACAAGAAAATGTAATCACAATCGCACATTGCCTCGATAGCGGTTACGCTTTTGGTTATGGTCTGTTCTTCCAGAGCAAGAGTAAGGGCATTCTGGTCAACGTCAAAGCCGAGAATGTCTGAGTCCGGAAATATATTGTGTATGGATTTGGCGATGGAACCACCAATCAGGCCAAGTCCGATAAATCCAATACATAAATGTTGTCTGTCCATTTTTTTCTCCCATTACTGTCTGATTTGTAAACAGTTATACTCGCGAACGAAATTGATTGCCGAATCCAACATTTCACCACGGTATATGCAGTTAAACTAAGCATTTGCCTTCGGCAAATACTAAGGTTAACTGGTATACATCATAATATGATATTGGAAATGTGTCAATGCTTTAACCTGTTAAAGTGCCTGAGGGTAAATTTTGATTTCGTTAAAATCCAGATTTCCCTCCGGTTCGGTACAGCTGTTTGATTTCTTCATCAGTCAGCTGGCGGTATTTCCCCAGAGGAAGGGCATCGGGAAGGGATAAGCTGCCGAAGGCGATGCGTTTTAAATAGATTACCTGCTTGTCTACTGCGTGGAACATTCGTTTGACCTGGTGGTATTTTCCCTCATGGACGACTACTTCTATATAGGAAAGATTTCTGTCGGAATCGGTTCTTAAGACAGATAATGCAGCCGGCATGGCCGTGTCCAGGTCATCGTCACCGATGTTGAGACCGTTTTGAAAGGCTTCTATATCCGCCTGTGTGACTATGCCCTCGACAACGGCATAGTAAGTTTTATCGACATGGTGCTTTGGGGAAAGCAGATAGTGGGCGAGTTCCCCGTCATTGGTAATAAGTAAAAGGCCCTCCGTATCCTTGTCGAGGCGTCCGACGGGAAAAAGGTCCCTGCGCCTGCTGTCAATCAGGGTGAGTACGGTGGGGGCAGTATTGTCCATGGTAGCACTGACATAACCGGCCGGTTTATTGAGCAGGTAATATTCAAAATCAGGAAGGAGAACCGGTTCTCCCCGATAGGAGACGTAGTCCGAACCGGAGTCAACCTTGATGTCCGGTTTTTTGCATGGCATATCGTTTACGGTTACAAGCCCTTTTTTGATGTATGTTTTGATTTCGGAACGGGTGCCGATGCCGGCATCGGCAAGATATTTGTCCAAGCGCATGACAGCCATGGTTATACTCCTCCTGACGGATAAAAGATAAAGAAACCTTCAATATAAAAGGTTTACGCTGCAAATTATAGTATAGGAATTTCTGCGACGGGGAAATAGTAATAATTCACAAAAAAATGGTAAGAATATAAGCAAAATAGATAAATGTGAAAAAATCTTAACACATTTTGTCAAAAATAGCATAACTTTTTTGTGAAATATTGATTTCTTAACGAAAAATGTTGTCT
>JAMPAW010000200.1 GCA_023666975.1 Clostridium sp. | reverse complement strand
AAGCCGTAGGTTACGAGCAGAGGCAGAGACATTTTGGTTTCGGACAATTTGCAAAGATAAACCCGGCAGATATTTCTCATGGCAGGCAGATTGGCATAACGAACCAGAACGCAGAAATTTGTTTTCAGGATCATGGCGATAAAAAATATTAAGCGATTGCCCTATTTACCTATGCAGTCTTTCCCGTATATAGCTGATAATATTTTCCCTTTTGCTCAATCAGTTCATCGTGCGTTCCCTTTTCAATAATTCTTCCGTGCTCCAGCACAATGATACAATCGCTGTTTCTTACCGTAGACAGTCTGTGCGCAATCACAAAGGTCGTTCTGCCCTCCATCAGCTTATCCATACCGTCCTGCACCAGACGCTCTGTACGCGTATCAATGGAGGAGGTCGCCTCGTCCAAAATCAGCGCAGGCGGATTAGCAATCGCCGCTCTGGCAATGGCAAGCAGCTGTCTCTGCCCCTGGCTCAAATTTGCACCGTCACCGGTAAGCACGGTATCGTATCCCTGTGGCAAATGCTTGATAAAGCTGTGGGCATTGGCCAGCTTTGCCGCCGCCACAACCTCCTCGTCTGTTGCATCCAGATTGCCATAGCGGATATTTTCCTTCACGGTATTGGTAAACAAATGGGTATCCTGCAAAACAATCCCCAGGGAATGCCGCAAATCCGCTTTCTTAATCTTATTCACATTGATTCCGTCATAACGGATTTTGCCGTCCTGAATATCATAAAACCGGTTGATCAGATTGGTAATCGTTGTTTTTCCTGCACCGGTAGAGCCAACAAAGGCAATTTTTTGTCCCGGCTTTGCATAGAGCTTGACATCGTGCAGTACCATTTTGCTGTCGTCATATCCAAAATCTACCCCGTCAAAGACGACACCTCCCTGAAGCGGTTCGTAGGTCACACTTCCGTCTGCCTGATGCTCATGCTTCCACGCCCATTTTCCGGTATACTTTTTATCACTTTCCGTCAGTTCCCCGTTGTTTTCCTCTGCGACAACCAGTTTTACATAACCGTCGTCCACCTCCGGCTGCTCATCTAACAGGCGGAACACTCTGTCTGCTCCAGCAAGTGCCATGACAATGGCATTTAACTGCATACTAATCTGATTAATCGGCATATTGAAGCTCTTGTTAAAACTCAAGAAACTGGCTAACGTTCCAAGCGTCAGGTTACCGATACCGTTCAGTGCAAGAATGCCCCCGACAATGGTACAGACAACATAGCTCATATTTCCTAACTGCGCATTTACCGGTCCCAACATATTGGCAAATTTATTCGCCTGATATGCACTTTCAAAAAGCCGGTCGTTCAATTCATTAAACTCCTCCACGCTCTTTTCCTCATGGCAGAAAACCTTCACCACCTTCTGGCCGGTCATCATCTCCTCAATATAACCATTGACTCCGCCGATATCTTTTTGCTGCTGCATAAAGTATTTCCCCGATTTTCCGGCAACTTTTTTTGTTACGATCAGCATAACGACCACCATGACCAAGGTCACACCGGTAAGTGGGATACTCAGCCGAATCATACACACCAGCACGGTCACAATCGTGATTGCGCTGTTTAACAGCTGCGGCATACTCTGGGAAATCACCTGTCTCAACGTGTCAATATCATTCGTATAGACAGACATGATATCACCATGGGCATGCGTATCAAAATACTTAATCGGAAGCCCCTCCATATGGACAAACATTTCGTTGCGCAGATTCCGCAAGGTTCCCTGCGTAACCCGCACCATCAGCCAGTTGTAAAGCCATGATGCCACAACACCCAGCGCATAAAAGCCCGCAACCCTGCCGATTGCCCCCGCCAGTCCGGAAAAATCCGGATTTGCACCCCCCAAAAGCGGGGTAATATAACCGTCAATCAGGGTCTGCATAAACATCGTTCCCTGCGCATTACAAAGTACTGTCAAAAAAATGCAAATCACCACGGTGACAATATGAAATTTATAATACCTCATCACATATCCAGCAAGCCTGCCCAGTATTTTGCCCGGATTTTCCACCGTGGGCTTCTGGCCTCTCGGCACTCTTCCGCCCGATCCCTTCATCGGCTTTGCCGCCTGCCCCTGGTTGGATACATTGCTTGGTTTACTGTTTTCTCCCATCAGTTCACACCTCCTGCCTCGTCAAAATCTCCGCTTCCGCCAGTCTGCGATTCATAAATATCCCTATAAATCTCATTTTCCGCCAGCAGCTGTTCATGGGTTCCGAATCCGTTTATCGCACCATCCTCCATAACGATAATCCGGTCTGCATCCTCTACACTGGAAATTCTCTGTGCAATAATCATCTTTGTCGTCCCCGGAATCTCCTCCTTAAATGCCCTGCGGATTCTGGCATCTGTTGCGGTATCCACCGCACTGGTGGAATCATCTAATATCAATATCTTAGGCTTTTTTAACAATGCTCTGGCAATACAGATTCTCTGCTTTTGTCCGCCGGACACATTTGTTCCACCCTGCTCGATATAGGTGTCATACCCTTCCGGAAAACTCTCGATAAAATCATCGGCACACGCAAGCTTACAGGCATGAATGCATTCCTCTCTGGTAGCATGCTCATCACCCCACCTTAGGTTTTCCAAAATCGTGCCGGAAAACAGCACATTTTTCTGCAGCACTACCGCCACCTGATTTCTCAGCGTTTCCAAATCATAGGTTCTTACATCTTTGCCGCCGACCTTGACACTTCCTTCCGACACGTCATATATCCGGCTTACCAGATTAGCCAGCGAAGTCTTTGAGCTTCCGGTACCGCCGATGATCCCGATTGTCTCACCGGAATGAATATCCAGATTGATATCCTTTAATACCCACTCCTCGGCATTTTCATGATAACTGAAATTGACATGTTCAAAAGTAATGCTGCCGTTTTCCACTTCCATATCCGGATTGTCCGGATTCGTCAATGTACTCTTTTCGTTCAGCACCTCTGCGATACGTTTGGCGCTAGCGGTACTCATGGAAATCATCACAAATACCATCGACAGCATCATCAGGCTCATCAAAATGTTCATGCAATAAGTAAACAGGCTCATCAGTTCGCCTGTGGCCAGCTCCGAGCCGACAATCATCTTTGCCCCCACCCAGGAAATCAACAAAATACAGCTGTACACTGTAGTCATCATCACTGGTCCGTTCAGCGACACAATGGATTCTGCCTTGACAAACATTTTGTAAAGGTTGTTGCTGGCAGCGGTAAATCGTTCCCGCTCATAGTCTTCCCGGACAAAAGCCTTCACCACTCTGATCGCCGACACATTTTCCTGTACACTCTCATTCAAATCGTCATACTTCGGAAATACCTGGTTAAAATATCTGGTGGCAAAATAGATCATGACCGACAAAATACAGGCCAGCACCACCACTGCCACCAGATAGATACAGGCCAGCCTTGGACTGATAAAAAACGACATTGCCATTGCGCAAATCAGACTAAAAAATGCCCGTATACACATGCGCAGAATCATCTGGTACGCATTCTGGATATTCGTCACATCTGTTGTCATACGGGTAACCAGGCCTGCCGTCGAAAACTTATCAATATTGGCAAAAGAAAATGTCTGGATATTCTCGTACATTCCCCGCCTTAGATTTCTGGCAAAACCGGCAGAAGCCCTTGCGCCGTACTTACCGCCCAAAACACCTGCACCAAGTCCGATTCCTGCCGCTATCACCATATAAATCCCCATTTTATAGATATGGTTAATATCACCCACCTCTACACCATTATCGATAATCGAGGCCATCATCAACGGGATAATCATTTCCATTGTCACCTCCAAAACCATAAAACATGGCGTGAGAATGGAATCCTTCTTAAATTCCTTTAGCTGCTTCATTAATGTTTTTAACACGCTGTCATCTCCTTCTTCTTTTATTGCTGCACTCTTGCTGTTTTCCCAAACGTACTCCCGTAAATTTATTCCAGCAGGTTATCCTGCATCTTTTTTACCACATGAAAGAACAGCTCCAGCTCCTCCTTTGTCAGCCCTTTACAGATTTTTTGCTCCATATCGTCTCTTCCCTGCTTCATTCTGCGAGCGTATTCTTTCCCTTTCTCCGTCAGGCTGACCCGCTTAAGCCTTGCGTCCGTTTCCATCGACTGCCTGACAATCACTCCTTTTTCCTCCATCATTTTCAGCGTTCCCGCAATCGAGGATTTTCCTATCTTAAACTGTTTCTCGATATCCTTCTGAAAGATACTCTTTCCCTCGTTACAAGCCAGATAATCAATAATCCAGGCATTAATCACGGACATTCCCTCAAATCCGCTTTCCCGGATAGAGGCCTCCAGATTACGGCGGCACAGATGATCCAACACCTTCAACTGAAAACCGACGCGGGAAATCTCTTCTTGCTTGCTGCAGGCTTCGGGACATTCGCACTCTTTCTTTCTGGTCAATTCATCATCTCCCTGTACATAAAAAGTTCGTCACCAAACAGTTTGTTTTCAAACTGTTCGGTAACGAACATTATATTACCATATAATAGAAATTACAAGGAGTTCAAACAAAGTTCACATTTACAAGCTGATTATTTTCCTTCCCCCTGCTGTTCTTCCGGCAGTTTGCGGATTCTCACCCTTGCAATCATTCGGTCGTCCCGTTCAATGGCCTCAAAGCGAAAGCCTTGATATAAGATTTGGATTTTGTCGTCTCCTTCGGGAAGCCGCCCATACTCATACAGCATAAATCCGTTTACTGTATCAATATCTTCATCGGGAAACTGAATATCAAACAAATCCTCCAATTCCTCTAAATCCGTTGTTCCCTTGACAATATACCCGTCACCGGCAGCCAGCTTTAAAATGTCATTTTCCTCTTTATCATGTTCATCAAGAATATCTCCCACAATGACTTCAATGATATCTTCCAAAGCCACGACACCTTCTGTCTGTCCATATTCATCTACAACTATGGCCAAATGGTTCTTACTCTCCTGCATTTCCTTTAACAGTTTTGTAATCTTCTGGGTCGGGTGGATATAAAACGGTTCTCCGGTCACCTCGCCTGCGGTCTGATGTACATTCTGCATGTATGCGGCCATCGCATCCTTAATATGTAATGTACCAAGAATGTTGTCTATATCCTCCTCATAAACCGGATATCTGGAATAGTTGTTTTCTATCATGATATCCAGAGACTCCTGCATATCCATATTGGCTTCAATGCAGACCATCTTCTGCCTGGGTGTCATGATATCCTTTGCCTCTTTATCCCCAAACTCAAACACATTAGAAATAAATTCTGCCTCATCAGACTGAATGGCACCCTGTTCGTGTCCCTCTTCAATAATCGATAAAATCTCTTCCTCAACGGCCTCCGCCTGATCTCCGTTACTCTTTTTACCAAAAAAGAATTTAAAGCGTCCGGGCACACCTTTTGTCATGTATTTTTCTCCTTTTCCCATTTTATGAATAAATTGGCTTTCTCCTCATTTATAGCACGATTCCCACCAACGGTCAATAGGCAGTGGCTTCACAATAGGGCAATCGCTTAATATTTTTTATCGCCATGATCCTGAAAATAAATTTCTGTGCTCTGGCTCGTTTCTTACATTTTCTGCCATGAGAATATAT
>JAMPAW010000001.1:100084-122851 GCA_023666975.1 Clostridium sp. | reverse complement strand
ATATTTTTTATCATAGCCCTTATCAAAAATATAATTCCGCACGGCTTCACCATATTTCAATTCAATCCCCATTTGCTTCTTCACACGAACCGCAAAATCCCGAAGCAGCAAGTCTGCAATATCCTTAACCTCTTCCTTGGTCAAAGCATGAAAGACAATTGTGTCGTCAATCCGATTTAAGAACTCTGGCTTAAACAAATGCTTTACTTCCTCCATTACACTGTTCTTCATAAACTCATGATCCTTTTCATCGGAGGTATCGCTTGAAAATCCCAATTTCTTTGGTTCCATTATGCGCGCCGCACCCACATTACTGGTCATAATGATAATCGTATTCTTAAAATCAACCTTTCTCCCCTGTGAATCCGTCACATGTCCATCGTCAAGTATCTGCAAAAGTACATTGAAAATGTCCGTATGCGCCTTTTCAATCTCATCAAAAAGGATTACCGAATACGGATTGCGCCGTACCTTTTCACTCAACTGGCCGCCCTCTTCAAAGCCAACATAACCCGGTGGAGAACCAATCATTTTGGACACACTGTGCTTTTCCATATATTCGGACATATCGACCCGGATTAATGCCTTCTCATCGCCAAAAACAGCTTCCGCCAAGGCTTTGGAGAGTTCTGTTTTTCCCACACCGGTCGGTCCCAAAAACAGGAAAGATCCGGTTGGACGTTTCGGGTCTTTGAGTCCTACCCTTCCCCGCTTAATCGCCTTTGCCACTGCACCTACTGCTTCGTCCTGTCCTACAACCCGTTTATGCAGCGTATCCTCTAAATGTAACAGCCGTTTTGACTCCTCCTCCCTCAGCCGGCTGACCGGAATCTTCGTCCACTCTGCCACCACCGTTGCAATATCATCTTCGTCCAATATCAGGCTTTGGAGTTTCAGACTGTTATCATGCCGCTTTTTCATTTTTTCAAACTTTTCTTCCAATACCTTAATGGCAAGTTTCGTCTCATGTGCGCTTTCCAAATCATTTTCCATAAAAGACTGGTCCAGTTCGATATTCAAGTTCGTAATCTCCTGTTCCACCTCTTTCATCTGCGGAGTCACCTTAGAAGCTGCCAGTTTTTTCTTTGCCGCTGCCTCGTCCATCAAATCAATGGCTTTATCCGGCAAAAACCGGTCATTCAAATAGCGCACGGCCATTTTCACGCAGGCTTCAATCGCTTTGTCACTTATCGTCAAGCCATGGTGATATTCATAACAGGAACGCAGCCCCTTTAATATGGCAACGGCCTCTTCTTCTGTCGGCTCATGAACCGTCACCGGCTGAAATCTTCGCTCCAAAGCCGCATCTTTTTCCACATACTTACGGTATTCTGCCGTGGTAGTTGCCCCAATCATCTGGATTTCTCCCCGCGACAATGCCGGTTTCAATATATTCGATGCATCGATAGCCCCTTCTGCGCCGCCCGCACCGATAATCGTGTGCAGCTCATCGACAAATAAAATAACATTTCCGACCTGTATCACTTCATGAATCAGCTTTTTGATGCGCTCTTCAAACTCTCCACGGTATTTTGAACCTGCCACCATTCCGGATAAATCCAAGGAGAGAAGACGTTTTCCGATTACAGTTTCCGGTACCTCTCCCGCTACAATCATCTGCGCCAATCCCTCTACAATAGCGGTTTTCCCAACACCCGGTTCACCTACCAGACAGGGATTATTCTTCATGCGGCGGCTGAGTATCTGCACTACTCTCTGCATTTCTGCATTTCTTCCCACGACAGGATCAAGGTTCCCCTCTCTGGCAAGCTTGGTAAAATCCCTTGAATACTGATCCAAAGTAGGCGTAGGGGATTTTCCTTTCTTTTCCCTTGATTTCAGGCTGCTTATCTCACTTTTCACCGTTGCCGCATCCACACTCATTGCTGCCAGAATATCCGAATATAATCTACTGACATTGATATTCATCGCCGTTAAAAGACGGAATGCTACACTGTCCGGATGCTTGATAATGGCAATAAGCAAATGCTCAGTACCTACTTTTTCTGCTTTAAACCGGACAGCCTCCTTGTCTGCCAAATCTAAAATATCCTGACATCTCTTTGAAAATTCTGCTTTATTCGCCAATGCCACATTGGTATTATCCACCATGAGCTGGCTGATTAGATTCTCCAGCCGCCCCTCTTCCACACCATTCTTGACTAAAACAGCGGAGGCAAGACCGCTTTTCTCTCTTGCCAGTCCAAGCAGTAAATGCTCACTTCCCACATATTCCTGTGTCAAATCCAGTGCAATTTTTTTCGCATGCTTAAGGGCATTATTGGCACTTCTGGTATAATTCTGTTTCATGCTGTTCTCCAATCTGTCATTTATTTCTGCAGGCAGCGGTCAACATCATACCCGTATGACGTTGGCTTCTGCCATGATGATCAAAACGGACACAAAGGGACTGCAACCACATCACAGTCCCCCCTTTTCCTTTGTCACTCATCTACTTCTCATCAATTGCTTTTCCTATATCATGGCGCATATATTTATTGTCAAAATGAATCCATTCCGATGCCATATACGCATTAGAGCGGGCCGTCACCAAATCCTTCCCTTTTGCCGTCACTCCAAGTACACGGCCACCGTTTGTCACTATTTTATCATCAGCAAATTTTGTACCTGCATGGAATACATAATATCCCTCCTTATCTTTAAAGGTATCCAATCCGCTAATCTCAAAGCCTTTTTCATAGGATACCGGATATCCGTCAGATGCCAATACCACACAGACTGCCGCATTATCCTCAAATTCCAAATCAATTTCATCTAGTCTTCCGTCGATACAGGCCTCCATCACATCAATAATATCATTCTTCATCCGCGGAAGAACCACCTGCGCCTCCGGATCACCAAACCTTGCATTAAATTCCAAAACTTTTGTCCCTTTTTCCGTTATCATTAATCCGGCAAAGAGCACACCGACAAAAGCACGTCCTTCTTCCTTCATCGCTGCCATTGTCTTTCGGTAAATTTCCTTCTGGCAGAAAGCATCAATCTCCTCTGTATAAAACGGGCTTGGTGAAAATGTTCCCATTCCCCCGGTATTTAATCCCTGGTCTCCGTCCTTTGCCCGCTTGTGGTCCTGCGCCGAAGTCATGGTTTTGATTGTGGTTCCGTCACAAAACGCCAATACCGAAACCTCCCGCCCTGTCATAAACTCTTCAACAACCATCTTGTTTCCTGCATCCCCAAAATGCTTGTCGAGCATAATTTCCTGCACTCCGGCTTTCGCTTCCTCCAACGTATTGCAAATCAGCACACCCTTACCCAGAGCCAGTCCGTCTGCTTTTAACACAATCGGAAATTCGGCCGTCTCCAGATATTGCAGTGCCTTTTGTGCATCATCAAAAGTTTCATAGGCGGCCGTGGGAATATGATATTTCTTCATTAAATCTTTGGAAAATGCTTTGGACCCTTCAATAACCGCCGCATTTTTCCGCGGTCCAAACACTTTTATCCCTGCCGCCTCAAAAGCATCCACACAGCCTGCTACCAGCGGGTCGTCCGGTCCGACAATGACAAGGTCAACACCCTTTTCTTTTGCATATGCCACCTGTTTATCAAAATCCATCACAGGGATATCCACACATTCTGCAATCTCTGCGATACCGGCATTTCCGGGTGCCGCATATATCTTTGATACCCTTTTACTCTTTGCTACACTGACTGCGATTGCATGCTCTCTGCCGCCGCCGCCGATAATTAAAACCTTCATGTCTTATCCTCCTTCAATTCACTGTCCGGTCATTCATGATTCACCATTTAACCGTGACAGCAATCGCTGATATCGTTAGCGCATGACCGCTTTGCCATCTACGACAACCACTTTGCCGTTAGCAATGAGGTTAATCGCCTCCGGAAGCAGTACCCACTCTGCCTGCTCCATCACCCGACGCTGTAAAATCTCTGGTGTATCACCGTTTTCCACAGCAACCGCTTTTTGCAGTATAATCGGTCCGGTATCCGTTCCCTTATCGACAAAATGAACCGTGGCACCAACAATCTTCACTCCTCTTGCCAGAGCCGCCTCATGCACCTTTAAGCCGTAATATCCTGTTCCGCAAAATGCCGGAATCAGTGACGGATGAATATTGATAATACGGTTTTCATACTTCTCAACCATCTCCTGCGGAAGCACTACCAGATATCCTGCCAGCACAATTAAATCAATCTGCAGGGAATCCACTGTTTCTATTAATGCCTGATTAAACAATTTTCTATCCGGAAAATTCTTAGGAGAAACCACAATGTCACGGATACCCGCCTTTCTGGCACGTTCCAGCGCAAAAGCCTTACTGTTATTACTGATTACCGCCACCAGCTCGGTATTGGCAATCCGTTCCGATTCCACTGCATCGATAATCGCCTGAAGGTTTGTTCCGCCTCCGGACACCATTACTGCTACTCTCAGCATATTCTCCTCCTTTTCCTGATTCATCACATCTGCTTGTCGCTCGCCCGTAATCATAACTTTTTAACAGGAATGTAACCGGTCACGCTATGGTGACACCCTTTTCGCCGCTCTCGATACCGCCAATCACATAGCACTTTTCTCCTGCCGCCTGCAGCGCAGCCATAGTTTTATCCACTTCGGCAGCGTCTATGGCAAGCACCATTCCGATTCCCATATTATAAGTATTATACATCATTTTTTCCTCAATATCCCCGGTCTTTGCCAGCAATCGAAAAATTGCCGGAACCTCATAGGAATCCTTTTTTACTACCGCTCGCACTCCCTCCGGAAGCATTCGCGGAATATTTTCATAAAATCCGCCGCCGGTAATATGGGAACAGCCCTTAATGCGGACTCCCGCTTCCTTGACACTTTTCAATGCCTTGACATATATTCTTGTCGGAGCAAGCAGCGCTTCCCCTAATGTGGTTCCCAATTCATCATAATGTCTGTCTAACGACTCCTTCGTCATTTCAAAAACCTTGCGCACGAGAGAGAAACCATTGCTATGCACACCACTGGAAGCAATTCCAATCAATACATCACCGGGTCTGATATGCTCTCCGGTAATTAAATCCTTCTTCTCTACAACACCTACTGCAAAGCCTGCAAGATCATACTCTTCCTCAGCCATCAGCCCTGGATGCTCGGCGGTTTCTCCACCGATTAAAGCCGCATCTGACTGCACACAGCCTTCTGCCACGCCACTGACAATCCCTGCAATCTTTTCAGGAAAATTTTTCCCACAAGCGATATAGTCAAGAAAAAACAACGGTTCTCCGCCTGCACAGGCAATATCATTTACGCACATTGCCACGGCATCAATTCCAATGGTATCGTGCTTGTCCATAATCATGGCCAGTTTCACCTTCGTCCCACAGCCGTCTGTACCGGACAACAGCACCGGCTCCTCCATCTCTTTGATTTTCTTTAATGAAAATGCGCCGGAAAATCCACCTAAGCCGCCAAGCACTTCCTCCCGCATGGTCCGTTTGACATATTCCTTCATCAATTCCACTGATTCATAGCCTGCTTCTATATCCACTCCGGCATTTTTGTAATCCATTATTTCTTGTCCTCCTGAAAATATAATGACGCTATGCGCACACATATCGTCATTATAATCAAAATCACTATTTTTGTAAAGCGTTTACTCGGTAAATGCTTCCAGGAATTCCTTGAAATCCCTTCTTGCTCCCTCAATGACACTCTCTTCTCTGGTATCCAGCGCCTTTTCAAATTCCCGGAGTGCATATTCAATCTGCATGCGTTCCGCTCCTATGCTTTCCTCGTACAGACGCTCTCCACGCAGCAGCAGCAGTTTATTTTCCTCCTTATCCCTCGGATGTATCTTCAGATAGGCCAGCGCTTCCATGCGCTCCTGTATCTCCTCCTCCGTCATATCTGTTGCATTCGTCTTGATAATCTGCTTAGTCGTCTCACCGGTAGATACCACCTTAATCTCCACCTCCAAAATGGAATTCACATCATAGGTATAGGTCACATCAACCGCTTCCTTCCCCGCCTCTGCCTTTGGCACCTTGATGTGGATTTCCCCCAACAGGACATTGTTAGAGGCAAAACGGCTCTCTCCCTGCAATACCTTGCACCTTATCTGCGTCTGGTTGTCATTTACCGTGTACAAACGCTCTGTACGGCTTGCCGGAATGGTCGTATTCCTCTCAATAATCGGACAGAAATGACCATCCTCGAAACGCCCGTTTTCCTTTTCCAGCACGACCTCCGTGCCGAGAGTAAACGGACATACGTCCGTAAGGATAATCTCTTTTATGCTGTCCTTTCTCTCCTTCATCGCCCCCTGTACCGCAGCGCCCAATGCAACCGCCTCGTCAGGATTAATGGAGGTATCCGGCAGATTGTGAAACAATTTTCCTACAAATTTGCGGATAAACGAAAGCTTTGTCGCTCCTCCTACCAGCACAACCCGGTCGATATCCTTTAATTTTACGTTGGCATCCGATAAACTCCGCTTAATCGGCTGTCTGATTTTGTCCAGCAGCTCATCACATTTTATCTCATACTCATCAATGGACAGTTCCATCTCATAGGTTTGTTCATTTATTCTGCAGGACATTTTCGATACCCTGTTATCGGCAAAGCCTATCTTGCAATTCTCCGCCTGCTTCTCTATATGCCGCTGCTCCCTGCCGGAAATTTTTTCTCTGTCAATTTCCGGGTGTTTGTCCCAAAAAATCTGCTCAATAACCCTGGTGAAATCTTCCCCCCCCAAAAAGTTATCTCCGGCAACCGCCCGAACCTCAATAATGGAATCAAACAGCTCCAATATCGACACATCAAAGGTTCCCCCGCCTAAATCAAACACCAGAAACTTACCGTTTTCACGATTCTGATATAATCCGTAGGCAATGGCCGCAGCCGTTGGCTCACTGATAATGCGCTCTACCTTCAGTCCTGCTATCTCGCCTGCCCGTTTCGTCGCCTTTCTTCTCTCGTCATTAAAATAGGCCGGAACACTGATCACCGCCTCCGTAACCTCTTCCCCCAGAAAATATTCGGCATCCTCTTTCAGCGCCTTGAGCACGAGAGCCGACAACTCCTCAGGAAGAAACTTCTTCCCTGAAAGTTCATATATTTTCTCGCTGCCCATGTCACGTTTAAACACGGCGGCAGAGCTTTCCGGGTGCAAAAGCATCCGTTCCCTCGCCGTTTCTCCGATATATACCTGTCCGTCTTCGTCCACACTGACTACGGACGGTGTTAAATGCCTGCCCAAACGATTGGGAATAATTTGGGGACCCTCCTCCGTATAATAAGCTGCAAGACTGTTTGTTGTTCCCAAGTCAATACCTATAATCATACTGTAACCTCTATTCTTTATCGCTAATTCTTTATACTCACATACGGACATACTATAACACAAAACCGTGGAAATTACAAAATTTCTACAATTTTTTTCTGATTTTTTATATCTGCTGCAAATGCCGTCTGGCACAAGGATAGTATCCTTTTATCTCGACAGCCCTTTCATACATCTTCCGCGCCTTGTCCTTATCCCCTTCCAGTTCTGCTGTCAAACCCATGCCGAAATAGTATTCAAAGCAGTCACCGGTTTCACACATCACGCAGCCCCGGCAGTGCGAAATTTGTTCCAGATATGCCTTGGCTTCGTCAACTCTGCCGGTACAGATACAGACAATTGCCAGATCATATAATCTGGACGGCCGATACCGCAGGTCAGAGAGGAAATCCTCCTCGTCCTGATAACCGCTGAGCAATTCCTTCATATAGGCGTCTGCATATTTTTGTGCTTCCTGCTTCATTCCCGATTCAAAATAAATGGTCATATAGGCAAAGTAGGCATCCTTTTGTGCACGCAAATCCCTGACTGTTCCGATATAGGGCTTCATCGCCTGATCCAATATCCATTCCGCATACCTGCAGTTGCCAATATCCCGATAAAACTCCGCCGCCTTTGTCACAGCCTCAAGCGGATAGTCTTTCATAAAAAAGGATTTAAGACCTATGGATTTTTTATAATACTCGATCGCCTTTTCCGTGTCTCCGGCCCGGTGATACACCTCGGCAATATTTCCGTATAGCTCATACAGCCTTTCATTCTCTGAAGTCAGTGCCGAGCCGAGATAAAATTTCATTTTACCGACAATGTTCATTCTGCCGACATCTTTCATTATCCCGTCTATCATCTGTTGATAAATGTTAACCGCATGGGAAAAATCGCCTTTCAGTGCATAAATCTTTGCAATCTCCTCCTTCCAGCGGACAACCTCCGGACGCAGGCGCAGGGCTTTTTTATAGCATTTGATTGCCTCGTCATAATTTTTCTGTAAAACATAGCACTCTGCGAGATTGAGATACGGCAGATGGTCCTTGTCCGCATCCAGTTCAATAGCGCGCTTTAACGGTTTAATTGCCTCATCAATCCTCCTCAGTTTTAACAGTGCGCAGCCCATATTGTTGTAGGCGTAGTAGGCTTCCTCGTCCAGTTCGACAGCCTTTTCACAATCCTTTACCGCCTTTTCCAGCTCATACAGATCGATATAGAGATTTCCCCGCTCCACATATCCCTCTGCACTTCCGGTGACCTCGATAAACCGGCTGGCATAGTCAATGGCCACCCGGCACTTTTCCAAGTCATCATCACGGTTGCTGACAAAGCTATAGATATACATCAGCCTTCGGAGTGCCGGCGCAAACTCGGCCCTGCCCTGCAAAATCCGCTCATAGCAGTCCACGGCACGGTTCAGCTTGCTAAGGCGCTCCCAGCAGTTACCAATCTTCATTGCCGTATACGGGTTATCCGGCTCCATGTCCACGAGCCTTTGGCAAACCTTGAGGGCCTCCTCCGGCTGATCTTCCCGGTTTAATACATCTGCCTTTAAATGCAGCATCGTCAAGTCATCGGGGTGCTGCTTCAAATATCCGTCAATGACAGACATGGTCTCTTCTATCTTGTCCTGATCCCAGTAAATCACTGCCAGTTCCCGCTCTACATCTGCCAAATCCTCAATGTCCGTCTCCCCATCAGCGGACATTTTCGCCAGTCTGTCTTTCAGTGCCAAAACGGCTTCCAGAGCCTTTTGCACATTTTCCGCTGAAAATTCCTTATAATGAATACATTTAATCCGATACAATTCCAGACTGTCACTGTTCAGTTCCGCTTCTGCTGCCGCTTCGATAATCTGCTCGACATCGTCATACTGCTCAAAGGCGAAAAACACCTCTGCAACCAGAATATACGGCGGTGCATAGGCAGCATATATATCCTGACAGATATAATAATCATCAATTACCTCTTTCGCATTTTTCAGTTCATAATTGGCTTTCTGTCTATGCACATAAGCCGGAAAATAGCCCCTGTCCTGCTCGATAATCTCATTACAAATTTCAATACAGCCCTCATAGTTTTTCGCCTCCAGATAAAATCTCGCCATCTGTTCCATATAGGAGAGTTTTACAAATACGTTATTCTCTTCTTCAATCGCTTTTTTCAGATAGCGGACACCCTCTTCAAATACGCTGTCTTTTCCGTTTTCTTCCGCATGCTTATAATCCGTTTCCCAAATACATACACCCATGGCAAAATGCGCCAGCGACAGGCGGTTTTTGCGTTTTGCCATCTCCCTTGAACCGTCATCTTCGCTTTCCTCAATTAACTTCAGCCATTTCCTGGCAAGCGGGTATGCCTTTTCATAATCCTCGGCAGCCAGATAGAGGCGGCAGCGAAGATTCACATAATCATAGTCATCACTGTCTTCTACAGTATCGATTAATGCAATCCCCTTTTTAAACTCCTTTTGCTGATAGTAGCACCAGCCAAGTTTAAAACAGGTTTCCCGGTCAAAGCCCTCCTCCAGTTTTTGCTCATACTCCTTCACCAGCACTTCATTCATCTGGTCCATCAGCGCAAGACAATCCATATCCTGCACCCGCTCTTCCATCAGGTCTTCTACCTGCTCCTTTGCCTCCTCCGGATTACCCTCCAGAAAAACGCAATTTGCCTGACCGAGCTTTGCTGTATAATTCTCTGCATCTTTTTCCACCATCGCATTATAGATTGCATGTGCCTTCTCGATTTGTCCGTTCGCAATCAAAACCTCTGCGTAGCTACGTTCCACATAAGGATTATCCGAGTATTCAAATTCAATCTCCTCCATCATCTCCAGAGCATTCTCTCTAAGCTTATGGGGTTCTCCTTCCTTTGAAGAATTTTCCTTCCTGTCTGCCTGCTGTTTTACCTCCTCTCCCGCAGCTCTTTCCTCCGTCTCAAGCTGCTGCGCCATAAGAAGAAAATACCTTGCCTGTTCGACTCCCGCAAAGGGGTGTGTCAGTTCAAAACGCTCAAGCTCTTTCAACAACTGACGGATTTTTTTCAAATCCCTTTCCTCCGATAAGGACCTGATTTCAAAAAGTTTGCTAATAAACTCGTCCACATTGTCGTCTGTTTTACCATCAAACAGCTCATAGTCAATAAAACTCGGACTTTCTATCTGCCATTTGACATACTCCAGATAATTTTCCGGAAACCGCTCCTTATACTGATCAAAATTATCCATATACTGAAAACGTTTATCCACCAGCTTCCAGATATTTTGCGGCATAAAGGTATGGGACATAAAGTAAACCAGCAGTTTTTCTGCCGCCTCCAGCTCCGTATCCAGATCATCGCAGACAGGGTCATGCAGCAGCCTCTCCCATTTGCTCTCGTCCCGCCTCAACGCCACATCACGGTAAACGGCATCAATGCGGTCAATCCATAAATCTACCTCATCTTTTTTCCCTGTTTGCGCAGTCCCGTCATCAGTATTATGTAAACTTTCTGTCTCTTCCTGACTGGCATATTCCAAAGCCTCCTCATAGGCTCTCCTTAATTCCTTAAATCCCTCTTCATCGTCTTCCGGATTTACATAACGTAATTTACTCCGGTACGCCGTCTTGATTGCTTCCTCATCTTTTGTCTTTTCAATCCCTAATATTTTCCAAATCATATTTTCACTCCCTGAAAATTCATATTTCCCCTGTCAAACAGCTCCTGTTGTTTATCATATCAAAAATTGGTGTAATATACAATATCTCCCGATTCCAATTCTGTACCGATAAAAATATCTGCAAAGAAAAACTTGATTTTTGCGGGAAAATCTACTATGCTAGACAGATAAACGAAATAAATGCGAGGTATATGACATGAGTGCAAAAGAAATGAAACCAATTAAAGAAGGAAAAGTCCGTGAAATCTATGACAACGGTGACAGCCTGATTATGGTTGCAACCGACCGCATTAGCTGCTTTGATGTAATTTTAAAAAATATTATCCACCAGAAGGGTACCATACTGACACAGATGTCCAAATTCTGGTTTGATCTGACCGCTGACATTCTGCCGAATCATATGATTTCCGTTGATGTAAAGGATATGCCGGAATTTTTCCAGCAGCCACGCTTTGACGGCAACAGCATGATGTGCCGCAAATTGGAAATGCTTCCCATTGAATGTATTGTCCGGGGATACATTACCGGCAGCGGCTGGGCAAGCTATCAGAAAAACGGGACGGTATGCGGTATCACGCTGCCTGACGGGTTAAAGGAATCCGATAAGCTGCCCGAACCAATCTATACACCGTCCACCAAAGCAGAAATCGGTGACCATGACGAGAACATCTCGTTTGAGCAGAGTATCGTCCATCTGGAAAAATCATTTCCGGGCAAAGGGGAGGAATATGCCAAAAAGCTCCGCGACTATACGATTGCCCTGTACCGGAAATGTGCCGACTATGCTTTAGCGCGCGGAATTATCATTGCCGACACCAAATTTGAATTTGGCTTGGACGAGGAAGGCAATATTGTGCTCGGAGATGAAATGCTTACACCGGACAGTTCAAGATTCTGGCCGGCGAAAGGATATGAGGCAGGACACAGCCAGCCCTCCTTTGATAAACAGTTTGCCAGAGACTGGCTAAAGGACAATGAGGGCAGCCATGACTGGGAGCTTCCCGAAGATATTGCGCAAAAGACCATTGACAAATATCTGGAAGGATACGAACTGCTGACCGGCAAAAGCCTGAAAAAAGCCTGAAAAAACGGCAGCCAGCACAAATAAGGCAGAACCCGAACGGTTCTGCCTTATTTGTATTGTTTTGTATTTGTTTGTACTCTTCTGCTATTGAAATTTGGCCGTCACTTCCGCATTTGCCTTCATTGCCGCCTCTTCCATTGCCTTTCTGTCCGCCAGCAGTTTTTCCCTGACCGAATCATGCTTGACCGCCATAATTTGCAAGGCGAGATAGGCCGCATTTTTGCTGCCGTTAATGGCAACGGTGGCAACCGGAATCCCCGACGGCATCTGCACAATCGACATCAACGCATCCATACCGTCTAATACCGAGCCGGAAAGCGGAACACCAATCACCGGCAGCACCGTCTGAGACGCCACTACTCCCGGCAGAGCTGCTGCCATTCCTGCGGCAGTAATCACCACCTCTGTTCCGTCACCGTTAATCTCCTCCATAAATGCAGATAAACCGGCATGTGCCCTATGCGCCGACAGGCACCGGACAGTCACTTCCACGCCATAATCCTTTAATATTCCCACAGCCGGTTCCACTTTTGCCAGGTCACTTGTTGATCCCATAATAATTGCAGCTTTCATATTCTTTTTCTTTCCTTTCTTCTTAGATAATTGCGAAACTCCCTATTTTCAAAACCTAGCTGTGTAATATAGGCAAATATCATAAGCAGGTGCTTTGGAGCCGTTGGTACTTAGATGCCGTATTTTGGCATCTTACGTACCATTACGAGCGACAAGCAGCGAAAGTGTGCCTGCGTTGATTTGCCTATATTACACAGCGGCGTCTTATAAAACAGAGTTTCGCAATTACCCTCTACATAATCAGTATATTTGCACAGTTCAAATCGTTAGTCAAATCATATACCGTGCCGCTCTCTATTCCCACCACAGTGGGCCGGAGGACAGATTCCGCATGGTTTTCCACCACGCATGCCTCCTCGCCGTTGCTGAGCGTGACGACAGAATCCACGGGATATAAAATGACACTGGACAAGAAGCTGCGCATAGCCGTAATATCCAGTTCCTCTGTCATCGACATAATAATCTCTATCGCATCACGCTGTGACATTCCTTTCTTGTATGGACGTTCCGTGACCAATGCGTCATACACGTCCACCACAGATAAAACTTTGGCATACGGAGAAATCTTATCCTCAGAAACACCCATTGGATAGCCCCTGCCATTCATTTTTTCATGATGCTGTAATACCGCCATTGCTATCGCCGCATCAAATTCATCTTTCTCCTGCAGAATACGGTATCCATAGACGGAATGCTGCTTCATCACCTCGAATTCCTCATCGGTAAGCCTGGCCGGCTTGTTCAGAATTTCTAAAGGAATCTTGGACTTACCCATATCATGAAGCAGTCCTGCAATACCGATGTTATAAATATCCTGCTGTTTCATTTTCATCTTTTTTGCCACAATCATCGACATCGTAGCCACATCGACGCTATGCTTAAACGTATATTCATCACTGGTCTTCAGCGCCGTGATATCCACGGCGATCGCATCATTATCATCAATTGCCTTTAACAGATTCTTGGTCACATTCGCAGAGGTAGAAGTAAAGCCCGGCGCATCCGTGTCATTATACAGAAATTGTATTCCCTCCGACACACGTTTTTTAATACTCTCCGAAAGCTTCACTCTAGAAGGGTCTTCCGTCCGCAGCTTTGATATATTATTGCGCGCTTTTGCAGATACCTGTTTGGATTCCAGCGTATTCTTCTGCTCCGGGTCCTCCTCTCCTTCAGAGACATAGACACCATTTATCCCCATACGCTCCAAGGCCTCTATCTGATATGCCTCCAAATGTGTCCCTCTGGCAATCAGCACACGGTCCATACGGTCCTTTATATTCTGGTCTATCCGCATCCCTTCTTGAAGGGCGCCTGTTCTCACGAAATATCGTTTGATCATCTCTTTACTCCTTGGCGTAGTATTTTTCAGGCGGAACCTGTTGAGCCTTTATCGCTTTCTTATTGCGATACATCTCCTTATCTGCCCGCTGATAAATATCCATCAGCTTCTTATCCTCACAATCTTTATCATAAACGGCAAATCCGTGAGCGATGCTAATCCGGAATTCCTTATCCGGCAATTCATTATATTGCTCTATTCCCTGAAAAAAACGTGCTATACCCGTTTCATAATGGCTTTTTACCTCCAGGCTGCTTAAGAGTACGGCAAACTCATCGCCACCTATACGGAAGCACTCATCTCCCTCAGCGGCAAACGCCTGCTGAATAATCTCCGCACTTTTCATCAGCATGGCATCTCCCTGATGATGTCCCATATGGTCATTGACATATTTCAAATCGTTGACATCAAACATGACTATTCCCACAGCGGGAAGCGTATCTTTCATTTTTTCCAAATCCACCAGACGCTCCTCGAAGGCAGTCCGGTTACCGATTTGGGTAAGCCCGTCACGATAGGCCAGCTGCGCAACAAATTCCGTCTGTGCGCCAAGCTTTACCGCATTGATCGTCTTTTCCAGACTGGAGCTGCCGAAGCACAGAATGAATAGCAGCAAACCAATCCGTACAAACATTGCACTGTCCGTGCCATTCCCACGATAATAACGGATAATATCCACAACCGTTGCCACAGACAGCGCACTCAAGCCGACCGTGCGCAGCAAGCGGTATATATTGCGGCTCTGCTTTTTGGTATTTACCACCGATGCACGAACAATCACATAGAACAGTATGGCAGCCGAAATTGCCAGCATAATATGGCATACCGTCAACGTTTCATGAATATCAGCAATTCCCAGCAAATGCAGCCCCCAGCATACACAGAACTGGCAAATGGACAGTGTACAAATCAGTGAAGCCACATATCTGTTTCTGAAACCAAACGCCATATCCAGATACAAAATCAGCGGAATAACAATAATCATCAGCGCTGAACAGGAGACCACCTGCATCAACCTGCTGTCGCCGATAAACATCTGCACCAGATTGGTTTCCGATGCACACCAGACGGCAATCCCGGCAGAAAAAAGTCCGAGGTAGCGGAGTTCATGATTCTTTTGCTCCCGCATATTAATCGGAATATCTGCCACAATCAGCAAAGTTCCTACGAAAAGCAGAAGGATACAGGTAATCACTGCCACCATTTTTTCCTCAAAGGTATTCAGCAATACACCGCCGGGCTGGGCGATATAAATGTTATCCATACACGCTCTCGCACTGTCATATACATAAGTCACGCGGACCTCAATCTGCCTGCCTATATCCTCCACGGGAATCGTAATATAATTCCATTTCGTTCCAAATGAGTTGGTGTAAAAACGGCTCTCCGGCACAAATGGTTCATATTGAAGCTGCCCGTCGATATACACCTGAAAAAAGATATTTTTGCTGCGGAAGCACAACGCATCCCCTTCTACTATTGTATCCGGAACCGTATTATAGATCGAGTATTCTTCGCCTGCCTTCGTTCCCTCCACCTGATTCAGCTTGTCCAGTATAACCGGACTTCCGTCCTTTTTATGCCAGCCCTCCTCAAATAAAACAGGCTGATCAAAAAAATCCTCTGCCGGTTTAGGTCCCCCATAACGCCATAAAAGCCATACAATGATGAATATAAAAAGCAGAAGCATTAACAAATAAATGAATTCAAATTTTCGATTCCGCATAGCCGCCGATTACCCTTCCCTCTCACCATAATATATACAGTTTAGTTGATTTGGCTGCATTTGTCAATTTGAATACAAAGAAAAGAGGACCGGCGCACGAAAAGCCAAATCCGATCCTCATTAAATATCACTATTCCTCCGGCATATGCTTCCCGGCTTCCTTCAGTCTTGCCATTGCTCTGGCAAGAGATGCACGGGACACATGATACTCCATAATGCTCTGTTTTTGCTGAAGCTGTTCCCTCGCACGCTCCAAAGCCGCCGCCGCACGAAAGGCGTCTACCTCCTCCGGCCGTTCGGCAGAATAGACCAGCACCTCTACCTGATTATGGTCTACCTTTAACAAACCGGAGGAGACAACTGCCCTTTGCTCCGTACCGTCCTCCTGCCGGAACCGGATTTCCCCCACCTCAACAACGGTAGTCATCTGCTCATGGTCAGCCAGAATCGCCATTTCTCCGTCATATCCGGGAAATACCAGAATCTCGCACTGACCGTCATAGAATACCCGGTCACATGCAATTATTTTCAAAGAAAATGTATTCATTCCTCTACCTCTCTATGCGATATAAACCATCAGACATTCCAATATCCTGAATGTGCGATTATTGCATCTGTTCCGCCTTTGCCTTCACCTCTTCGATTGTCCCGACATTAAAAAATGCTGCCTCCGGGTATTCGTCCATTTCTCCTTCAAGAATTGCCTTGAATCCTCTGATTGTCTCCTTAACCGGTACAAATACCCCTTCGATTCCGGTAAAATTCTCTGCCACATGGAAAGGCTGTGAAAGAAAATGCTGTACCTTTCTCGCCCGATACACGGTCTGCTTATCCTCGTCCGAAAGCTCCTCCATACCCAAAATGGCGATGATATCCTGCAGTTCCTTATATTTCTGCAGCGTTTCCTGCACCCGTCTTGCCACGCTGTAGTGTTCCTCACCGACTACATCTGCTTCCAAAATTCTAGATGTCGACTCCAGCGGGTCGACAGCAGGATAAATTCCCTGCTCGACAATTTTTCTTGACAGAACCGTCGTCGCATCCAAATGGGAAAACGTCGTTGCCGGCGCCGGGTCAGTCAGATCATCTGCCGGAACATAAACCGCCTGTACGGAAGTAACGGAACCGTTCCTCGTAGAGGCAATGCGCTCTTGCAGTTCCCCTAAATCATTTGCTAATGTAGGCTGATATCCTACAGCAGAAGGCATACGTCCCAGAAGTGCTGACACCTCTGAACCGGCCTGCACAAAACGGAATATATTATCGATAAACAGCAGCACATTCTGCTTTTTTACATCTCTGAAATACTCTGCCATCGTCAGTCCGGTCTCTGCAACCCGCATACGTGCTCCAGGCGGTTCATTCATCTGTCCGAATACCAGAGCCGTTTTTTCCAATACGCCGGATTCCTTCATCTCCGTCCATAAATCATTACCTTCACGTGAACGCTCTCCTACACCGGTAAAAATAGAGTAACCTCCGCTCTGTGTGGCTATATTGTGAATAAGCTCCTGAATCAACACGGTTTTACCTACTCCTGCACCACCGAACAGACCAATCTTTCCGCCCTTTGCATAGGGTGCCAGCAGGTCGATCACTTTAATTCCGGTTTCCAGCATCTCCACGACGGGACTCTGGTCCTCAAATGTCGGCGGTTCCCTGTGAATAACCCAGTGCTCCTCGTCCTGCAGCTGTTCACCGTTGTCCAGAGTCTCTCCCAGCACATTAAAGAGCCTTCCCAATGTTTTTTCTCCGACTGGGACACTGATTCCTGCACCGGTTGCCACGACCTCCATATCTCTGCAAAGACCTTCACTGGCTGCCAGCATAATACAGCGGACTACACCTCCGCCGATATGCTGGGACACCTCCATCACGGATTTGCTGCCGTCGTTCATCACATAGAGTGCGTCCTTAATTGCCGGAAGTTCTCCACTTTCAAATTCAACATCGATAACAGGTCCTGAAACCTGTACAATTCTACCTATATTTTCCATAGTGTGACAATTCACCTCACTTGCTTCTTCTTTTTCAGCGCTTTGGCTCCTCCGATTACCTCGGTAATTTCCTGAGTGATTGCGGCCTGCCTTACCCGGTTATATTGAACCGAAAGCGCCTTGAGCATTTCCTGCGCATTATCCGTCGCCGACTGCATAGCGGTCATTCTGGCACTCTCTTCGCTGGCATAGCCCTCTACCAGAACACCATATAAAAAACCGGTTACATAATTATAGACCAGCTTTTCCAAGACCCGTTTCGGAGAAGGGTAAATCAAAAACCAGTCGTCAGCTCTGTCCGCCGCCTCTTTATCAAAATTTCCCTCACCCATCTGAGCGTGTTCCACCAGCTCCTGCTTGATAAACTGGTGGGTTTTAAGCGGCAATAGCTGTTGAACAACTACCTCTTCCTTCATGCTGTTTACCATACGGGTAAAAATAACATATACCTCATCTATTTCGTTCTGTTTATACAGTTCAACAATATATTCCGTTATCACACGGGCACGGTGGATAGACGGATTATTCGCCGAAAAATAAAAACTTTCGTCCAGATTATAGCCCTGGCTGCGAAAAAAACTTCTTCCAAGCTCTCCTACCACAAACAATCTGTCCTCTCTGTCCCGGATAATCAGCTTCTCAGCCTCTTTAATCACGTTGTGGTTATAAGCGCCTGCCATTCCCTTATCGCCGGTCACGACAATGTACCCTTTCCGTTTCACCGTCTCTCTCCGGTCATCAGCCCGGTTGTCAAAGTATAAATGCTCCATATCCGGAAAATGCAGTAAAATATTAGAAATCTCTTCCTGCAAGCCATAGAAATAAGGTTCCGTATTTTCCAGCTTCTGCCTTGCCTTCCTCAGCTTCATCGAAGACATCATGTACATGGCTCTGGTAATTTTCATCGTATCCTTAATGCTCTTTATTCGGTTTTGAATCTCTCTTGCATTTGCCATAGCCATCACCCACGATTCTTAAATGCTTCCGCCGCCTCGATAATTGCCTTTTTCAGGTCATCATCTAAATCCCCCGTCGTCTGAAGCCGGGTAAGGATATCTCTATGATTTTCCGCAAAATCCTTTAACAGTTCTACTCTGAACTGCCGGATATCCGCCACCTCTAAATCACTAAAGATATGCGCATTGGCAGCAACGAGAGTGATCACCTGCTGTGCCATGCCAAAAGGCTCGCCTAACGGCTGTTTTAAAAGCTCCATCAGTGCCCGGCCATGCTTAAGCTGCTTCTTAGTCCCCTCGTCCAAATCCGATGAGAACTGCGTAAATACTTCCATTTCACGGTACTGTGCCAAATCAATACGTATGCTTCCTGCCGCCTTCTTCATCGCCTTGGTCTGAGCCGCACCACCCACACGGGATACGGAAAGACCGACATTGACAGCCGGCCGCTGACCGGCAAAAAACAATTCGCTTTCCAGATATATCTGACCGTCGGTAATGGAAATGACATTGGTCGGAATATACGCTGACACATCTCCTGCCTGTGTCTCAATAATCGGCAGCGCAGTAATCGAACCTCCTCCTGCCTCCTGCGTAAGCCTTGATGAGCGCTCTAACAACCGGGAATGTAAATAGAACACATCACCCGGATAGGCTTCACGTCCCGGCGGACGTTCCAGCAGTAGGGAGATTGCCCTGTATGCAACCGCATGCTTGGACAGGTCATCATAGACAATCAATACATCCTTTCCCTGATACATAAAATACTCTGCAATCGCCGTACCGGAGTAAGGCGCAATATATTGAAGCGGTGCCGGGTCCGAGGCTGTTGCCGATACGACCACCGTGTAATCCATAGCTTTGCTCTTTCTTAACGTATTCACCAGCTTTGCAATCGTCGATGCCTTTTGTCCGATTGCCACATATACGCAGATGACATCTTTATCCCGCTGGTTGATAATGGTATCCATGGCAATAGAGGTCTTGCCTGTCTGCCGATCACCGATAATCAGTTCCCTCTGTCCCCGTCCGATAGGAAACATGGAATCAATGGAGAGAATGCCAGTCTCCATCGGCTTTGAGACTGATTTGCGGTCGACAATACCAGGAGCAGAATTTTCTATCGGCCGATAGCCGCTGCCCTCTATCTCTCCCTGTCCGTCAATCGGAGCCCCCAAAGCGTCAACCACTCTTCCTAAAAATGCGCTGCCGACAGAGATACCCGCCATTTTGCCTGTACGGACAACACGGCTTCCCTCACGAATCTCCGTGTCCCGGCCAAAAAGAATGACACCGATTTCCTCTCTGCGGATATCCTGAACCATACCTTTGATACCGCAGTCAAAAAGAACAATCTCGCCATAGCAGGCATGGTCGATACCGTCAATGTTGGCAATTCCGTCTCCAACCCATTTCACAACACCGACTTCCTTATCCGCCGCTTCTAATTCAAACTCTTCAATATTGCTTCTGAGAATAGAGATAATTCCCTCTTCGCTGAAACGGGAACCCCGGTTATCCGAAACCACATGGGTAATTGCCGTCTTTAACTGCTCAATTCTCCCTTTTTCACTCCAGTCATATTCCTTCGTGTCAGTCCGGAGAATAAAACCACTCTTTAAGGAGGTATCCTCCTTTAACTTTAGTGTTACACTTTCACTGTGAAATTCCTTCGCCAGAAAATCTTTTATTCTCCCAATCTGTTCTTCATCGGGCGCAGTTACATAAAGAAGCTCGGCACATACCTCTTTCATTACACTCTGCAAATCCGGCGTATTATTCCTTCTGTTCTGACTCACTCCTGTTCACCTGCTTTATCTAAAAATTCATCATAGAGTGAACGATTAATCTCCACTCCGCTCTTACTGCCAACCACCTTCGCAGCCGCATCCACTACCATATCGGCAATTTCCTGCTCAGCCTTTTTTAATATCTGTTCTTTTTCCGTCTCTGCCTGTGAAACGGCATCCTCTTTAATCTGTTTTGCCTGTGCCTGCGCAGAGCTGACAATTTTTTTATATTCCTCATCAGCATTTTTCCGGGCATCCTTTAGCGTTTTCTTTCTCTCTTCCTCCATATCCGCCAGCGAATCCGTATATTTCAGCTTCAGCTCGTCCGCCTCCGTCTTGGCGGCCTTCGCATCATCAAACTGCTTGTCAACTTCCTCCTGACGGGCAGCGATAATCTTCTGTACCGGCTTAAATAAAAATACTTTCACTAAAATGAAAAGCAGTAACAGATTCAATATGGTCCATAATAAATTCAAATCTATCCGAAGCATTTTTTTAACCTGCCTTTCACCTTTATCTCAACAGCATGATAATTAAAATAGCCACCACAAAACAGTAAATAGCCGTTGCCTCTGCAAGGGCACAGCCAAGAATCAGATTTTTCGTTATCTTGCCGTCTGCCTCCGGTTGTCTTGCCACTGCCTCTACCGCTTTACCTGTTGCAATTCCGATACCGATACCGGCTCCAACCGCTCCCAAAACTGCAATACCTGCTCCAATTGCGATTAATGTATTCATAATTTATTACTCTCCTTCGCTTAACATATTTTCTATTCCTTGTTGATATTATCGGCCTATGTCCGCTATTCAATTGCTTCTTTGAGATACAATGAAGTCAGGAATACAAAGACATATGCCTGAAGCAGCCCGTCAAAAAGATCAAAATACAGGCTGAACACTGCCGGCAGCAAAACCGGCACAAGCTGTTTAATCAGCTCCATAATGACAAACGCGCCAAGAACATTACCAAAAAGACGCATGCACAGCGATAACGGTCTTGTAAAAACTTCAAGAATATTAATCGGAGTGACAACTGCAATCGGCTCAGTAAACTTATGCAGCCATTTTTTGACGCCATGATGATAAATACCCGCAGCTTCTACCAGCACAATACTCATTACCGAGAGCGCAATGGTGACATTCAGGTCCTTCGTCGGTGCCTTCATGCCGAAAAGTCCGATAATATTGGACAATCCGATGTAGATTAACACCGTTGTGAGATACGGGACATATGCTTTCCCCTCCGGTCCGATCATGCCCTCCACCATTCCTGTCAGCTTGGTTACCACCAGCTCCACGGCAGCCTGCCGTTTACTAATGTGGTCAACCTTCAAGCCTCTGGTCAAGATTATGGAAGCAATCACCACTACCGCCATGATAATCCATGTGACAACCACGGATTCAGCAATATCAATGCCGCCAAACAACGGAATAGTGAATACGGTTTCACACTCAAGCTCCTCCATAAGGCTTTTTGCTATCGATTCCAAAAAAACACCTCCCTCTTGTTGTACGATCAACATTATTTCCAAAGTGAAGTTTATACCTCTTTGCGTCAGATATCAAGTATTGAAATGAATAAAATATTAAAAAAATTTTTTCATTATTTTGTTCAAAAAGACAACGATAAAAAGCCTGCGTTTCCACAGACTTTGAAGACTATACCTGCCAGTCAGCAGACCACCTGATTCTTACCGTTATTCTTACCGTAATAGAGATTTTTATCCGCCCTTCCAATGGCAGAGCGTATCGTCTCTCCAAGCTCATATTCCGCAATGCCAAGCGTCAGCGTAACACGGACATCTGTATCCTTGTATTTTACCACACTGTCCGCCACCTCTTTACAAATCCGCTCCGCCACCTTCCGTGAATTATCCAAATCCGCTTTCAGCAGAAGCAGCATCTCTTCGCCTCCCCAGCGGCATACATGGTCCTGCTCTCTTATATTACCGGAAATAATATCGGAAACCCGGATTAAAATCTCGTCCCCGCATTCATGTCCGTATGTATCATTCACTTTCTTAAAATTGTCGATATCCGCCATCACCAGGCAAAAGAGTTCTCCCTGTTCCACTGCGCTTTTCAAATGGTTATTCATACTGCGGCGGTTGGACAAATGCGTAAGCGGATCATAATTGGCCATTTGTCCGAGCGTGTGATTCTCCTGCTCTAACTGCCTTTGCATATAGCGGATTTCCAGTGAAAACAAAATCGAAAAGGTCAAAAGCATCACAAAAGTAATCATCGTGTTAAACAGATAGAAAAAAGAAGGCATTTCCGCCGGAATGAAGCCCGTATATAGCGGTTTTTCATACCATGTCACTACCCTCACCGCCACAAAGCACAGCA
>JAMPAW010000001.1:66691-99984 GCA_023666975.1 Clostridium sp. | reverse complement strand
CGGACAGTAAGAATATCAGGCAAATCACCCTGCTCCTGCTTAAAGCGGTAAAAATCCGTGGAATTTGTCGCCACATAGAATACAAAATCCACATCCGGAAAACGTTCCTGTAAATAAGAAGCGTAACGCTCGGTAAGCTGGTCACTCCACAGCGCAACGGTAACCTGCTCCCGTCCGGAATCCCCCGCTGTCTTATGTTCTCCACCACAGCCGGTCAATGCCGCTAACAATACGATCGTAATCATCAGGCTCAACCACTTTTTCATCCCGACCCTCCTCGCTTACTCCCATCAGGGTATTGATTTTTTTCATTGTACATCAGATCCTTTTTCTTGCAGTTTTGGTTATATTTTAGCATTTTTCACCAAAAAATCAAGAACCCTTCTTCCCCTTTGACGGCTTCCGGTAAAACTGCGCCGCATAGTCAAAATAGGACCGAAGCTGGTACTGGTTATTCAGCCCCTTCACCGCATCTGTCCGCTTTTGAATATAATTTTCCAGCTTCTCCATATATTCCTTTTCCGTAATCGAGCCATCTGCCACGTAGGACAGCCCCTTTTCCCAGCTTGCGGTAAGCTCCGGGTTTAACAGGGAACTGATCGAAGATGCCACCACATCATGTATCATTTCCCCCATTAAGGTCGGTGTAATGATCTGCGTTTTCTTATTCAAATCCAGATATTTGTTGTTCACCAGTTTTTTGATAATCTCTGCCCTCGTTGCCGAGGTTCCGATTCCGCTGCCCTTAATCTGCGCCCTTAGCTCTTCATCTTCAATAAGCTGTCCTGCATTCTCCATGGCAAGGATCAGTGTGCCGGAGCTGTAACGCTTTGGCGGCGAAGTCTCCCCTTCCTTTATCGCAAACTGATTTAAACGTAATCTGCCTCCCTTTTTCAGCTGCATGGCAGCAGACACCATTTCCTTTGAATATTTTTCCTCCTCTTCCTTTTTACTGCCGAAAGAATACACGGTAATTGGCAGATACCCCGGTTCCACTAACACCTTAAAATTTGCAAACAGCTTCTCGCCGTTACAGTTCAGCGTAAGCGATACTTTCTGGTACACTGCCGGCGGATAAAAAATACTCAGGAAACGCCGGACAATAATTTCATAGACCTTCTTCGCCACATCGTTAAGGCCGGCAAAGGCATTCAGGCCCTGTCCGGTAGGGATAATGGCATAATGGTCGGTAATCTGCTTGTCATTGACATACCGTGTCTTTGCAATCCCCTTATAGCTGCCGCTTGTTAAAATGTTATCCGCAAACGGCTTCATCGTGGGGATATTCTTTAAGCCGGAAATATTTTTGTAAATCTCCTTGCTGACCGCAGTCGAGAGAACCCTGGCATCCGTCCGCGGATAAGTGACCATTTTTTTCTCATACAGCTCCTGCACAACCTGCAGTGTCTGGTCCGGACTGATCTTAAACAGCTTGGAACAGTCATTTTGCAGCTCGGCCAGATTGTAGAGCAGCGGCGCATTCTTATTTTCCTTTTTCTTCTCTGCTTTCTCGATCACGGCCTCCACGCCGTCAGGCTTTGCCACACGGTCCGCATGAACCGGAATGCCGCTCATCTCTTCTATCAGCCGTCCGGCATCCTTTTCCTCCTTGAACCCATTTTCCTTATATAACAGCGGGGATTCAAAATATTTTGTTCCAGAAACCGCCTTCCATTCTGCATCAAATGTGCCGTCCGCAAGCTCCACATCTCCGACCACACGGTAAAATGGTGTTTTCACAAACTGGCGGATTTCCCGTTCCCGCTTCACGATCATTCCAAGTACGCAGGTCATCACCCGCCCTACGGAAATCACGCACCGCTCTTTTCCGAGATAAGTTTTCACGGCATAGCTGTATTTAAGCGTTAATATCCTCGAAAAATTAATCCCCATCAGATAGTCTTCCTTGGCACGGAGATATGCGGAAGCGCAGAGATTGTCATACTCGCAAAGTGCCTTTGCCTCCTTAATCCCGCGCAGGATTTCTTCCTCCGTCTGGGAATCGATCCAGACACGGCGTTTTTCCTTTGAATCCGGCACCTCCGCCATTTGGTCCACCAGACGGTATATGTACTCTCCCTCACGCCCGGAGTCCGTGCACACATAGATGCAGGCGACATCTTCACGGTTTAACAGTCCCTTTACGATATGAAACTGCTTGGAAACTCCGTCAATCACCTCATACCGGAACGTTTCCGGCAAAAACGGAAGTGTCTCTACCGTCCACTTTTTCAAAGCCGGATCATATTCCTCCGGATAACTCATCGTCACTAAATGTCCCACACACCATGTCACAATGCTGTCGCCGGATTCAATATATCCGTCCTTGCTGCCGCCGCTGATCTTCAACGCCCTGGCAAACTCTCTGGCGACACTCGGTTTTTCTGCTATGTATAAATTCTTCAAACTGCTACCTTTCCTTTTCTAACGATATTCCCTGCTGCACCGACTATTCTAACTTGAATTTACCGTTTTGTAAATACAGGTGTTTCATCTTATCATATCTTCTGCAATCATGAATAGTATATTTTTATCATTAGAACCGACAGCATTATTGAAATAGCTCGATTTCTATGTTATGATGTTGGCGTTAAAAGACGAAAACAAGATATAAACAGAAAAAAGTGTCGGAAAAGACACTTGGAAAGGTCGTGAATCCATGGCATATGAAGATTATTTAAAAGCGCAGAAAATGGGACTCAAGGCATTCAAGGCCTCTACAAGCAGAGGCCAATACCCTTATCTTCCCGTTTTAGATGAAATATTATCCCACGCAGATATTGAATGTGAGGTCAAGCTGGGCACAATCAACATTCCGCTGTCCCAGGTTATCGGCACCAGTACTGCCGGCAGAACCAGGGCATTTGCTGCTAATTTTATGCCTCTGCTTGACTATGGCTCAGAATTTTCCTCAAAATGGTCACATCTTGTAGACGCACAGATTGACGAGGGAATCCATGATGCGATCAAAGTCTACGAATACATGAATAAATATTATGTCGTTGAAGGCAACAAGCGGGCCAGTGTCATGAAATATTTTAATTCACCCTCGATTTTAGCAGATGTGACACGGAAAGTCCCCAAGAGAACGGACGATCTGGAAAACCGCATTTATTATGAATTTATGGACTTTTACAGAGTCAGCAAAATCAACTATATTCAATTTTCAAAAATAGGCAGCTTCCCCAAGCTGGTAGAATTTGTCGGCAAAAATGCAGGCGAGGTATGGACAGAAGATGACTGCATGGACTTCTCCTCCTTTCACACAGCATTTCACAAGGCATTTACCGAACACGGCGGACGCAAGCTTTACGGTGTCACCTGCGGAGACGCTCTGCTTTTCTACCTCTCTCTTTATCCCTATAAAGAGGCGAAGGAAATGCACGGAAGCGAAATCAAGAAAAATCTGGATAAAATATGGGCAGAAATCACACTGTTATCCGAGGATAGCAGCATTGAACTGTTAATGAACCCGACAGAAGACAAAAAAATTGTCAACTCGGTCATCAACAAAATCCGCTCCACCAAAAAGAGGGTTGCGTTTATCTATGACAAGAAACCTTCTTCTTCAGGCTGGATTTACAGCCATGAACTGGGACGGCTGCATCTGCAGTCGATATTTGGCGATGAAATTGAAACCCAGAGCTACATCACGAACGGCGTACCCGATGACATTGAAGCTGTTTTGGAGGGAATCTGCAGAGACGGTTTTGACATTATCTTTACGGTCACTCCGCAGCTTATCAAGCAAAGCCTGAAGGTTGCCTCTGCGCACCCCAATGTGAAAATACTAAACTGTACGCTGAATTCTTCCCATAGCTCAGTAAGAACCTATTACACCAGAATGTATGAGGCCAAATTTCTAACCGGCATTATTGCCGGCGCTATGTGTGAAAATGATAAAATCGGATATATCGCAGACTATCCGATATACGGAATCGTGGCCAATATCAATGCGTTTGCACTGGGAGCCAAAATGGTAAATCCCAATGCCAAGGTTTACCTGACATGGTCTACGACCAAACAGTCCAACACGGAAAAGCTGTTTTGGGACCAGCAGATTAACTACATATCCGCTCAGGACATGATTACCCCGGAAGACGATTCCAAGGAATTTGGCCTGTATACGATTCATGGAGGGGAGCGAACGAACCTTGCCATGTCCATCTGCCACTGGGGTGCCTTTTATGTCGAGTTAATCAACAGCATTCTCCGAGGCTCGTGGAAGGTGGAAGAATCCTCCGATATTAAAGCAATCAACTACTGGTGGGGCATTTCCGCCGGTGTAATCGACGTCATCTGCTCCAAAAACGTTCCACCGGAAACCGACAAACTTGTTTCCCTGATGAAGCGCGCCATTTCCGCCGGTGTATTTTTCCCGTTTTCCGGTCCGCTGACCGACCAGAACGGTGTAATACGCTGCGAAAAAACCGACATACTAAAACCAGAAGAAATTATGACCATGGACTGGTTAGTGGATAACATTGTCGGCACGATTCCGGTTATTGACGATTTAAAGGACTCCGCAAAGCCAATGGTACAGTTACGAGGTGTTGAGACAACCACAACGACGAAAGGAGGGGCTTCTATTCTATGAAAATACTTGTACTTGCCGATGAAGAATCCAAGTACCTGTGGGACTATTTTGAGCAGAAAAAGTTAGAAGGTATTGATTTGATTATTTCCTGCGGGGACCTAAAACCACAATATTTATCCTTTCTCGCCACCTATTCAAAGGCACCTGTACTCTATGTACACGGCAATCATGATGCGGTCTACAAAACCACGCCGCCGGAAGGCTGTATCTGCATAGACGACCGGATTTATGTGCACAATGGCATTCGCATTCTGGGTCTTGGCGGCTCCAAAAAATATAACTATGGACCCTTCCAATATTCCGAACGCGAAATGCGCAGCCGTGTCAACAAGATACGTTTGAAGCTTTTACGGCACAAGGGCTTTGACATTCTGGTCACCCATGCCCCTGCCTACCAGTTTAATGACGGTGAGGACCTTCCCCACTCCGGCTTTCAGGTTTTCCGTGAACTGCTGGACAAGTATCGGCCCAAGTTTTTCCTGCATGGACACGTGCACCTCACCTACAGCTGGAACCAGCAAAGAGAATGTGCTTATAACGAGGATACCACGGTAATCAACGGTTTTGAACGCTACGTGTTTGAATATAAGCAATGATTTACCGCTGCCTCCCCGGCCGCCTCTATCCACACATAAAACTGTACCGCAGACCAGACAGCCTGCGGTACATTTATGTTACATTATGAAAAAAACCAACTTTACCAATTATACGTAGAACAGCAAATCTTCATATTGTGGGAACGGCCAGTAATTCTTATCCACCAAATCCTCCAGCTCATCTGCCGGCTTTCTCACTGCCTCCATAGCGGCGAACACCTCATCATGGAAACATTTTGCTGCCTTTTCCATATCATACTCCAGCTCAAGTGCTTTGCCGTCTACCTTTTCCAGATTGTCAATAGCTGCTGTCATATCCCTCAGGTGGCTGGCAATATTACCGAGAATACTCTCCTGAACGGAGGTATCCACTCCTACTGCTTTCAAATCGTTCACTCCCTTTGCCATATCTGCAGAGTATTTCATGACTGCCGGAACAATTTGTTTTTTCGCCATGTCAAGCATTGTCTTTGCTTCAATATTAATCTGTTTTGCATAATTCTCATAATAAATCTCTGCACGGGATTCCAGTTCCGCCCTGCTCAGTACCGAGAACTTTTCAAACATCGTTACATTTTCTTCTCTGACAAAGGCGCCGACTGCATCTACCATACATTTAATATTCGGAAGGCCTCTCCGCTCCGCCTCGGCTACCCATTCCTCAGAATAACCGTTACCGTTAAAGATTACCCTCTTATGCTTTGCAATCAATTCCTTGATTTTATCGTGGACTGCCATGTCAAAGTTATCTGCCTTTTCCAATTCATCTGCAATCTCGCACAAAGAATCTGCAACAATTGTATTCAGAATCGTATTCGGTGTGGCAATTGATTGCGTAGAGCCAACCATACGGAACTCAAATTTGTTACCGGTAAACGCAAACGGAGATGTACGGTTACGGTCCGTGGCATCCTGCATAAAGGACGGCAATGTGGCAACACCGGATTCATATGCCTTGCCCTGCAAGGAACTGGTCGCCTCACCGGTAGTATCTAACTGCTTTAACACATCATCAAGCTGCTCACCTAAGAAGACAGAAATGATAGCCGGAGGAGCCTCATTTGCACCCAGTCTGTGGTCATTACCCGGAGAAGATGCTGACAACCTTAGTAAATCTGCATGCTCATCAACGGCCTTCAAAATCGCTACCAAAAACAGCAAAAACTGTACGTTTTCATGTGGGGTTTTGCCCGGCTCTAACAAATTAATTCCGTCGTCGGTTCCCATGGACCAGTTGTTATGCTTACCTGAACCGTTTACACCGGCAAACGGCTTCTCATGAAGCAGGCATGCCAGATTATGCCGGTCTGCCACTCTTTTCATCGTCTCCATGACCAACTGGTTATGGTCCGTTCCGATATTGCTGGTTCCGTAAATCGGTGCCAATTCATGCTGTGCCGGCGCAACCTCATTGTGCTGTGTCTTAGCCGAAATCCCCAGCTTCCAGAGCTCAATATTTAAGTCCTTCATATAGGACAAAACGCGTTCCCGCACTGTTCCAAAATAGTGGTCATCTAATTCCTGCCCCTTAGGCGGCATAGCACCAAAAAGCGTTCTTCCGGTAAAGATTAAGTCTTTTCGTTTTGCGTAATCTGCTTTATCCACAAGGAAATATTCCTGCTCCGGGCCAACGGAGGTTGTCACCTTCGTTGAGGTTGTATTCCCGAATAATTTTAAGATTCTCAACGCCTGCACATTCACTGCTTCCATGGAACGCAAAAGCGGTATCTTTTTATCGAGTGCCTCACCGGTATAGGAAGAAAATGCCGTCGGAATGCAGAGTATCGTACTTCCGTCCGGTGATTCCTTGATAAATGCCGGAGAGGTACAGTCCCATGCCGTATATCCCCTTGCCTCATTTGTTGCCCTCAGTCCCCCTGAAGGGAAGGAAGACGCATCCGGCTCACCTTTAATCAGCTCCTTGCCGGAAAATTCCATCAGCACCTTACCGTCCGCTGTAGGACTGATAAAGGCATCGTGCTTCTCCGCAGTGATTCCGGTCATCGGCTGAAACCAGTGGGTATAATGGGTTGCTCCCTTTTCAATCGCCCAATCCTTCATGGCGTTGGCCACCGTATCCGCAATGGCAGGATTCAATTCTTTGCCCGTCTCAATGGTTTTTTTAAGCTCTTTATAGACCGCTTTCGGCAACCGTTCCCTCATTGCCGCATCATTAAATACATTCGATCCGAAAATCTCTGTTACATTTACCATTTCACTCATAAAAAATACTTCCTTTCATCGTTGTAGATTGGCGGATACAAAATGATAAAAGGGTATTCTCACCATGAGAACACCCTTGTCCTTAAGTCATACATATATCCGCTTCGATAGTTGTAATATAAACCACCTTGTTAAAAAAATCAAGTCTTTTTTGCTTTTTTTGACTATTTTAACTATTTTGACTTAAATCCTTTAAGTTTGCACCTTATTTTTGTAGAAAATGACATGCATTAATCCACATCATCTTCTGTATTTGCCGGCTGCTCTACCTTTACCACGGTGACATTCCCCTGACCGTCTTCTTTATTCGTAAGACCTGCCAGTTTTGTTCCTGCAAAGCTGGACAGCAGCACACTCGGATTAACGCCCAGACTGTCACCGATTCCGTCAATCACCTGCTTCAACGAAGTCGTGACATCTTCGGTCATCTTTGCCGTATTACCGGAACCGTACATCGTAATCTTATCAATACTACCCAGCGGCGCTGCAATGGCTTCCGCAACCTGTGGGTACATCTTGCAGAGCATTTCGATAATGGCCGCCTCTCCATATTTCTGCATAGCCTCTGCCTTCTTATCAATACCGGCAGCTTCTGCTTCTGCCTTCGCCTTAATCGCTGCCGCTTCCGCTTCACCCTTCGCCTTGATACCGGCAGCTTCCGCCTCCGCTTTCGCACGGATAGCAGCAGCCTCCTGTTCCATGCTGTATTTCACCGCATCTGCCTGAATCTTCTGTGCCTCTGCCTCCTGCGCCTGCTCGTACTTCTTCGCCTCTGCCTCCTTCTGCCGCTTATAAAGCTCCACATCAGCCATCTGCTGCTGTTTATACTTTTCTGCATCTGCCTGCTTGCGGATATTGGCATTCAACGTCTGCTCCTGAACCTCTGCTTCCCGCATCTTAAGCTCGACTTCCCTCTCCTGCCTTGCAATATTGGCATTCGTTGCAGTGACCTCGATAGATTTGCGCTGCTCCTCCTCCTGAATCTTATATGCTGCATCGGCTTCGGCGCGTTTGGTATCCTCAACCGTCTTAAGCTCTGCTTTCTTAATTGCCAGTTCATTCTGCTTAATGGAAATCTCTGTTTCAGACTGTACGGCGGCATCATTGGCCTCCTTCTTAGCCTGTGCCTGTGCTATCGCAACATCGCGGTCTGCGTTTGCCTTGGCAATAGACGCATTCTTCTGAATTGCCGCCATATTATCCTGTCCCAGCGCAGGAATCAAATCATTCTGGTCTGTAACATGCTGAATATTGCAGGAAATAATCTCAATTCCCAAGCTGTTCATGTCTTTCTGTGCCTTCTCCTGCACCTGGTCACCAAACACCTTGCGGTCATTGCACAAATCCTTAAGCGTTACCGTACCGATAATCTCCCGCATATTACCCTGCAGTGAATCCACCAACGCCATAATAATCATTTCTTCCTTCATATTCAGGAAGTTCTTCATTGCCCGCTGGATTCCCTCCTCGTCCGTCATCACCCGCACCTTGGCCACGGCATCGATATTTACACCGATAAAATCCAGAGTAGGAACAAAGTCATCTGTTTTGATATCAATCGATATCTGTTTTACCAGAAGCTCGTCCTTGCGCTCAAAAAACGGCAGTTTCACCCCCGCACGGCCGATTAATACCTTTGGTTCCTTCCTCAGTCCGGAAATCACATAGGCGACATCCGGCGGCGCCTTTACATAACTTGCCAAAAGCAGTACAACGACCAGTACCACAATCAGAATCAGCCACCAGCAGCTTATCAAAAAGTCCAACATAACCCTACCTCCTCTTTTCCTTTGTTATAAGTAATATAATTTTAATACATGATAATATAAATAGCAAGCCTCTAATTGTGTTAAATTCTTCCGTCAGCCATCAGTTTCAATCATGCCCTCCTCAATTAAATTCAGCAGAATCTGTACAATTTCTGCATTCAACTGTGTCCCCTTAATTCGCTCCAGCTCTGCGACAATATCCTTCTTTTTCATCTGCCTGCGATACGGTCTGGTCGAATTCATGGCATCAAAGGTGTCTGCCACAGCAATAATCTGCGCAACCATCGGAATCTCCTCACCGTTCTTGCCGAAAGGATAACCCTTTCCGTCGATTCTCTCGTGGTGATATCCTGCCCCCAATGCCAATTCCGGCGATATCTCAATTTCCTTCAAGATATCATATCCATTGCTGGCATGTTTCTTAATGATGTCATACTCCTCGTCTGTCAGCCCTCCCGGTTTATTCAGGATTTCGTCCGGAATAGTAATCTTCCCGATATCGTGCAAAAGACCAATATTATAGACATCGGTTACGCCTGTGCTGTCATATCCCATGCGCTCCGCAATCATTGCGGCATATTCAGCCACCCGAAAAGAATGTCCGTTTGTATACTTATCCTTGATATCAATACTCTTTGCAAAAGACTGGATAATCTGCTCGATAAATATCCTGTTCTCCTTTTGCTTCCTCTCGAGCACTGCTGTCTTATGCTTTATACAGCACCAGCTTATGGCGATAGCCAGCAAAATAATGAACACTGCGACCAGAAGCCAGAACCAGCCATGCTCGTAAAAGGCTTTTTCTTTGATCAGGGTAACTGCAATGGTATTCTTCTCTTCGCCGGTCATGACATCAACTACGGACAGATGAAATACATATTTCCCCCCATTCAGATTGGTATAGCTTACCGGCTCCATATCCTGTCTGGAGACAGTCTCCGAAGTATCGTCAAATCCCTCCAGATAATAACTGAGAGTGGGATTATGCAGAGCATAGGTAAGCGCATAGCCATAAACGGTAAGCCGCTTGCAGCTTGACGGTATCACTGCTTTCCCGTCCTCCAAGGCAACCGTCTCCCCGTCCACCTCGATAAACGGCACTGCCAGTTTTACTGCGCTTTGTGAACTCTCCCCGTCATTAATATTTACGCTGCTCACCCCTGTAGAACCGGAAATGTAGAGCGTTCCATCCTCCTCAAGACAGCTTCTTGAATTTGCTGTTGCCATACTTGGCAGACCACATTTTTTGTCATAGAACGAATACTCAATCGCCTTATCCTCAAGTATCTGATCGCCGTTTACGACGTAGATTCCGTTACTGCTTAAAAACCAGATACCTCCCAGGTTATCAAAAAACAAATCAAAATTATTGGAATAGGGGAAATGTGTAAGCGTCGTTATCTGATCCCCTTTCATGTAAGAGATAGAATTACTGGTGATAATCCAATAGATTGAACGCTCAACGTCCTTCTTGATTCTCAAGATAATCTCTGATTTTAAACCGCTTTCCTTTCCCATGCAGGACACGTGGCTGCCATCTACGATATAGATGCCGCCCCCATCGCTGCCAAGATAAATTTTACCGTCATCTCCTTCACAAATGCTTAGGATTTCCGTGTTATTTATGCCATCGTGCTCATCTATAGAGTCTATGATTTCTCCGTCTCTAATCAGATTCACGCCGCCGCTTGAAGCCACAGCAATCGTACCGTCCGACAGCTCGATAATATCCCGGATTCGATTGGACTGCATTCCCGCCTTCTCATCATAAATCCGGTAATCGTCACCAAAATAGCAGATAAGCCCCATATCGCTGTAGGTACAAATCCACAGCTTACCGGTCGAATCTTCTTTAATGCACCGTATACGCACTCCTTCTAACTTCTCCGTGAGCGCATTGGTCTTCTGCCGCATATTGCTATCCAACAGATAAAGTCCAATATCCGTTCCGATATATAAATGATTCCGGTACATACAGGTGGAATTAACTACCATACTCTCCAAACCGGCAACCTGATTGACATCGGTAAATCTGCTCTTGCAAATTTTCATCACTCCCTGTCTCGATGAGACAAACCAGAGATTATCCTCATAATCGACCATCATGCCGTCTACGGAATTATTCATCGGAGCGTTTTGAATCTCGATATAGCTGTCATTATCATTAATGTATCCAATTCCGTTGTCCGCACAAATCCAAATCATATCGTCCACAGGATTAATATCATTAATATTGGTCTGCGGCGCAGCAGACAAGGTTTTATACCCCTTCATTCCATTCTGCATATCGCCCCATATGATATTGGAATTTTCCGTTCCAAGATATACACAGCCTTTTTCTTTGGGGTCCGGGCAAATACTGACAACAACACCAATACCGATTTCCTGCCCGTTATAGAAGCCGCTAACCTCAAGATTATCCACGGAAAAGAACGAACCGCTCAATGTCTCGCCATATATCATTCCGTCCTCGTCCCGCTTAATCTGACAGATATACTCCTCATTCAGCCGCTCGTCATCAAGCTTGTGCAGCACATTGTCTTCGTCGACATAAGCCAGCCCCTCTGTCGTGGCAATAAAAATATTTCCGTTCCCGTCCTCGGTAATCGACCGTATGGACAACGAATTCAATTCTTTATCCTTTCCGAAAAAATGAAATGTTCCTTTTTCATACAGGGCAACACCGTTGTCATTTGTCCCCACCCAAAGCCGGTCTCTCTGATCCACATACAGACTTACCACGCTGGTAATTCCCAAAGAAGCATCATAACGGTAAAATTCATTGCCGTCATAGCGTATAAGCCCGCTGTAGCCACCAATCCAGATAAATCCGTCCTCCGACTGGACTATGGCATTGGCCTCTGACGTAGGCAGCCCATTGCTGTTATCATACAATACCGACAAATATCCGTTTCCCTGTCCGGTAATATCCTTTTTAATCGCATATACTTTATCCGAGGTCAAAAATACCGATAGCAGTATAGTAATCAAAAGTAATCTTCTTTTCCCTGACATTTCCATATCTCCCTTTCTTCCGTCGATAACCCTGCCGACTCCTGTATCCTGCAAAACATCAGAACTCAAGCGGTGCCTTAAGCTCCACCTTCAATTTTCTAAGTGTTCCCTCCAAAGCCTGTAACGTCTTTCTCATGTTCTCCTCCGTACAGTTATAACCCATATGTCCAATGCGGATAACCTCGCCGGCCAGCACATCAAAAGAACCTGCCAGCATAATATGGTAATCCTCACGCATTACCCTCAAAATCTCTGCCGCCGTAACCCCTCCCGGTATCTTAAAGACGGTAACGGTATTGGAATATCCGTTTTCACCGTACAGCGATAATCCGGCCCGTATTAACGCCCCCCTTGTCCTTTCGGCAATCTCTGCATGGCGCTTTAACATATCCCCGTCTGCCCTGATATTTTCCAATGCCTGCCGCAGTCCGTATATATCACTAATCGGCATCGTATAGGGGAACCATTTATTCTCATAGTAATCCTTAAATGCCAAAAGATTCGCATAAAACGAGGCAATCGGTGTTTTCCTGTCCTCCATCATCTCTTTTGCCGCCCCGCTAATAGTCACCAGCGTTAATCCGGCGGGACAGGAAATCGCCTTTTGCGACCCGCCGCAAAGCACATCAACCTGAGAAGCATCTACATCTATTTCATTTCCAAACATTCCTGAAACCGAATCCACTACCGTCAAAATTCCATATGATTTTAGCAATGGACATATAACACGCATATCATTTAGCATACCGCTTGGTGTATCACAGTGTACCACAGTTACATATTTGAAATCCGAATCCTTTTCCAGAAATTCCCGCAGCGGCTCCGCTTCAATCGCTCTTCTGTAATCCGTGGTATACAGAACCGCTTCTCCACCATATATGGCGACAAAATCGGCAAAACCTCTGCCGAATACCCCATTGTCCAGTACAAGCACCCTGTCTCCCGGTTCTGTCAGGGAAGCAACGGCGGCTTCAAGTCCTAAGATTCCCTCTCCGCCCAAAATCAGACTCTCATTCCGGGTATGCAGAAGGCTGCTATACAACTGACAGGTATCCCGGTAAAAATCATAAAATTCCCAATCCAAATCCGGATTACCGGTTTCCATGCTCCTGGCTGCCCTGACGTTTTCGGCAACCATCGTCGGTCCCGGCGTCATCATCATGTACATATTATCATCTCTCTTCCAAGTAAAATATAACAATATCAGTATAGCACAGTTTCGACACCTTGAAAAGTTACCACCAAATTGTTTTTATTGATGCTGATACTTGCATTTTCTGCTCATTTGTACTATCTTGTATAGAAGAAAAACACAGAGAAACAGTATAGGAAATTAATGTTCTCCGTTAGAAAGGATTTCACGATGAAACGACAACATTCCATTGCTATTGTAAACGATATATCCGGTTTTGGCCGTTGCTCCGTAACGGTAGCGCTGCCAATTCTATCCGCCATGAAAATCCAGTGCGGCGTACTGCCGACGGCAATCCTCTCTAACCACACCGAATATCCGGAGTACACGATGCTGGACTTTACGAAATATATGGAAGATTACCTCACTAAATGGAAACATTTAGGCCTGTCGTTTGAAGGAATCTACACCGGTTTTCTCGGTTCGGAAAAACAGCTGGAAATTATTCTCCGCATGTTTGAACACTTTTCCTTTGAGAAAAAAATAATTGACCCCGTAATGGGGGACCACGGTAACCTTTACCCTGCCTACACGCAGGAAATGTGCCAGACCATGAAAGAATTGACCGCCCACTCCACTCTCACGACTCCCAATGTCACAGAGCTCTGCATACTGACCGATACGCCTTACCGGCCAGACTTGAGCGAGGAAGAGATTTTCCGCATGTGCGGGATTCTCAGCAAAAACGGTACCAAACAGATTGTGGTCACGGGAATCGAAAGAGAAGACGAAATCGGCAATGCGGTCTATGAACAGAACAATTTTGAAGTGCTGTATCAGAAAACCGTACTGCCATTGCGTCCGGGAACCGGAGATGTGTTCGCTTCCATTTTGGCCGGATGCAGTTTACATAATATTGATTTAAAAACCTCTGTAGCCTCGGCTGCACAATTTATCCGTACCTGCCTGCTCACCTCGGCTAATCTGGATATTCCTGTCAATGACGGCGTATGCTTTGAAGAACACTTAAATCTTTTAATCCGTCTGGCAGATCGCTAACGCCCCAGTCCTTTTCCCATCGGCTTTCCCCTCACCTTTTCACGGTAATCCATATAGTGTCTTGCATACTCTCCGGAAATCATTCTGCCTTTCACAAGGTTCTCAAGGGTAATGATGAATTCCTGTTCCGGTATTTCCGCATAGCACATTTCTTTCAGAATCCTCTCTACATCTTCCTTGTAAGCCGTAATTTTGTACACGCGGTCTTTCAACATAATATTTGCCGCATATACCCGTTTAAAAAAACCATTGATTTTATCCGACTGGGTAATTTTATCCTGCGGCATAAAATTCAGATACAACAAATCCATCACCTCGTATGCGGAACGGTTCGACAATCGTATATCCGGATAAATTTCATACAGATGCTTATACTTCAGATTCGCTTTCTCTGCTTTGGAGTCAAAATAATCCGGCAAATATTCCCGAAACACTCCCGTCACCATGTTATCCTTTTCAAATGCCAGATATTCTTTATCTCTGTCGGCACGCACATCAGGTACATAGTCCATATGTAAGATCATATCCCTAGAGATACAGATTTTCCTTGGCTCTTTCTCTAAGAGCAGCAAAAACACCTTGTTGTGCGTTCTCCATATAAATGCAGGACACTCTTTGATACGGTACGAAGAGGACGAATCAATAATAATCGGACGATGGTCTCTTTTTACATGATATTTTCGCTGGATTTTCTTCAACATCTGTTGTGTATAATGGTCAAATTGGGCAGGCTCCACACCTTTTTCCGATTTCCTTCTTCGCTCGGCTTTATCCTCGGTGTCCGCCTGCTCCACACCGGCATCTTCCGTTTTAGAAGCCTTCTCCTTGGAAGAAGCTGTCGTTGAGGATACGCCATTTTTCACTACGGAAACCGAACGCACGGTATCCTTATCCCCCTGTTTATCTATCTCCGCCACAAAATCATCATCTACCAGAGTAAACGTCTGCGAAATAACCAGTGCCACAATGCCGGAAATCATGGCTACAATAAACAATTCAAAGCGGCCAGATAACCCGGATACCACCACTAACACAAGTGCAGCCAGGGTAAACAGAATTACGCTTCCAATACATTTTCTTGTTTCACTGTCGCCATACCGCAGTGCATTCCATATCCGTTTCATCCTATCCCCTCCTGTCGCAGCCTGCCATTATATTCTATTTACATTATACTACAGTTTGCCATATATTTCATTAAAATTTCCTTTATTTTTCTCTGGCTCCGCCCCACCAAAATAGATTCCTACAAAGATTTATGAATCTGTTCTAAAGCATATACTTTTTTCATAAATTAAAGAAATGCAGATTTCGGGTTTTAACCATGCAAATTTCTATTTCCGCCAATCAGATGAAATACATTACGCTTATCCTTATATTTGCAGTATTTCTTTACTCTTTATCCCACAACATTTTTACTCCCGACATTATTGCTACCTCTTCCTTTTATGCCAGCGAGCTTCCCATCTACTGCGTAGATACTGACCAGAAGGTAGTTGCACTGACCTTCGACAGTGCGTGGGGAACCGAGGATCTCGACCAGATTCTCTCCATTTTGGAGAAGCATAATGCTCCTGCCGCCTTCTTCGTTACCGGCGAATGGGCTTTAAAATATCCGGAAGCCATTACCGCCATCGACAGTGCAGGGCATGAGCTAGCCAATCACGGCAATTCCCACAAGCATATGCCTCAGCTGTCCAAAGAGGAAATGTCTGCGGAAATCAAAGCCTGCCATGACACAATATATCATCTGACCGGTAAAAATATGACCCTTTTTCGCGCTCCCTACAGCGACTGGAACGATACTGTTGTGGAGGTCGCACATGCTATGGGATATATGTCCATCAACCAGTCCGTTGACAGCCTTGACTGGAAAGATTACGGTATTGATTCCATTATACGCACAGTGTGTGAACATAAAAATCTGGAAAATGGCAGTATCATTCTCCTGCATAACGGAGCCACCTACACAAAAGATGCACTGGACGCAATGTTGACCGGACTGGAAGAACAGGGCTATTCCTTCGTTCGCGTTTCTTCCCTTATCTATACCTCCGATTACTATCTCGACCACACTGGGAAACAGTTCTCCAATGCCTCCTCCGCCAAATAGTACTACGCTTACCTGATTTTACCGATGACCTTGTAAATGATTTTTTACAAATTTTAACTGCCGAATAAAGCTTATCGGCTGCAAAATCTCCGTATAAATGATATTTTGGTGCGCATACTATATAGGACAACTTCAAAATTATGATAAAAAGGAGAATGACTATGAAGAAATCAGTAAAATATCTTCGTGTCCTTGCAGCAGCCTGGCTGTTTTGCTTTGCACTGACTGGATGCGGAAACAGTGATAGTGCGTCTACCAGCGGAAACAATGACAACAACCTGGCAGATGACGTGGGAAATGCAGCAGATGATGTCGCCGACGGTGTCGGCAACGCGGTCGATGACCTGGTAGGAAACGGCGGATTCGACAACTACAATGATGCTCACGACTATTTTATGGACACTATGGGCTCTTACCATTCAGACGCAGCCTTTGAGCTACGCGACGAAGACAAAAATCTGAATAATTATCAAGAAGGCTCGAAGGGATATCGCTTTAACCTCTACGATACCAGCAACGATGAAAATGGCGAGCTTTTTGGTGAATTCTATGTTGATGCCACCTCCGGTACAATCTACAGACGCGGCAGCAATAACGCAATTGAAGAATATCCGGGTAACAACGGTTCCGGAACAACTAACGGTTCTACCGGTGGAACCGGAACAACCAACAGCTCTACTGGTGGAACCGGAACAACTAACGGCTCTACTGATGGAACTGGAACAACTAACGGCTCTGCCGGTGGAAGTACAAACGGCAGCGTGAGCAGCAGAGCAAATAACCGCTCCGATACAACAGGAAACAAAAACGTTTCATCAAACACAACCAGATAGTAAAAAAATCCCTTCCTGCAAAAATGCTGTAGGAAGGGATTTTTACATATTATACGATATTTCCCTCTGCAATCGTCCCTCTCTCGTAATCCAACGCATTTTGCAGGGTAATCTGGCTGATTGCAGCCAATGCTTCATGGGTAAGAAATCCCTGATGAGAGGTTACGACAACATTCGGAAAAGACAGCAGCCTTGCCGTGACCGAAGATTCCAGCAATTCATCTTCCCGGTTTTCAAACACATTTCGCCCCTCTTCCTCATATACATCCAGGCCAACGCCAAAAAATTTTCTGCTCCTTATCCCCTGTATCAAATCTTCCGTATTAACCAGTGCACCTCTGGACGTATTGACAAATATCACATTGTCCTTCATAACGGCAATGGTATCACGATTAATTAAATGCCGCGTTTCCTTTGTCAGTGGACAGTGCAGGGATATGAGGTCACTCTGTCTCAACACTTCGTCCAGAGACATATATTCCACAAAATCAAGCTCTTTATTCGGATACATATCATAGGCGATAACCCGCATGCCAAAGCCCTTACATATTCTGCACATTGCTGCACCAATCTTACCAGTTCCCACAATTCCCGCTGTCTTCTGATAAAAATTCATTCCCGTGAGTCCCACCAGACTAAAATTGTTTTCCCTTACCTTAATGTAACTCTTATGCAGGTGCCTGTTTACGGCAAGCGCAAGTGTCATTGCGTGTTCTGCCACTGCCTCTGGAGAGTATCCCGGCACCCGTAAGACCGTCATCTCATATTCCTTCGCCTTGTCGATATCCACATTATTAAATCCTGCACAGCGAAGAAGAATCAATTTAATGCCTATCTCCTTCAATTTATTCAGCACAGGCTCGCTTAAATCGGAATTTACAAAGGCACAGATTGCATCATATCCTCTTGCAAGGGAAACCGTTTTCAGAGAAATATCAATCTCCTGATAGGTAATCTCGATTCCCTCATACTGATTCAGTTCCTTGTCAAACGATTCCTTATCGTAGGGTGTAGCATCATAAAATAAAATTTTCATAACACGGAAGCACTCCTTTTCAATATAATTCAAAATATACCGCAGCGAACAATTGGAAACACCATTCATTTCGTTTGCGGGTATAATTGTATCATTCCCTGTACAGCTTCTTTCTATACGAGTCCGCCATTTCCATGCTGTGGTCCGCAGCCAAAAAGCCTTTTGGTTTCATTCCCAAAAGGCTTTTCATCTTTATAAATATTGTATCAATTCGTCACGGATTGCCGCATATTCCTTTCCCATAAATCCAAAATCCTTTTCCTTATAATTCCACACTGCGCGGCCGATTTTGTATTTTTCAAAAATGCTGTGTATGTCCCTAAACCAAGCCAGCGCATCCTCCATCGGTGCCAGTTCAATAACACCGTATTCCCCACAATACAGTGGCACATCGGCTCTCTCGGCAGCTTCAACTGCCTCTTTAAACAGCCCCTCAAAAAATTCCGGCCCGATTCCGCTCTTTGACTTGTATATCGCCGCCACCAAATCATCTGAAAATGCTTTACTCGCCTGCTGATATTCTTCAATCGTTCCCGGATAATGCATGTCAAAATCAGGCGACATGCCGTCCACCCAGTATGCCTTCTGGTGAGTAAACACCATTGGCTCATAGCAGTGAAAATTAAAAACAATCTTATCATCATCTGGTTTTTTCAATTTGGAAACACTGGTGACATTGCTATACCGGACACCGCCAAACACAATATAAATATCCTGCGCTTCCTGCCGGATTGCCTTAACCGTTCTGGCTGCCAAATCATTCCACTCGTCTACGACAGCAGGTGAAACCACCTCATTTAGCAATTCAAAGGCCACCACGTCTACATCTTTTGCAAAACGTGCGGCAATTTTGACCCAAAGCTCAATAAAACGCTGCTGCAGCTTCCCATCATGAAAAAAATGCTCCCGATCCATATCTTTTTTCAGCGGATCAAAAGAATATCCATAGCACTCATGCAGGTCAATCAACATGTGTATACCATGTTTTCTGCACCATGAAACACAGTCTTCCACATAGGTAAACCCACGTTCAATAACATTCCCTTCTTCATCCTCCAAAACATTATAATCGATTGGAACCCGGACATGGTCTAACCCCATATCCGCAATTTTTTGGATATCCTCTTCCATGATAAACGTCTCAAAATGCCTGGGATCATATTCCGCAAACTGGGACAACCAGCCACCCAAATTAATCCCTTTTTGAAATCCTTCAAAAATCTTCATTGTATACCTCCTATCTGCCTTTATTGGTTCCTTCTGCAAAATCCGCAAAAGATTTATCGTTGTATCCCTTATTATACCATGATTTTACAACGACGCAACTTTCTATTTGCCACGAATGGAATGAATAAATTATTTTCCAGCCAAGGGCTCACTAAACAATAAACGACAAAAACTCCACATATGCCGGCAAGACATATGTGGAGTCTGTGATTATCAGTTAAATTCTATCCATCGGATTCCGATTACTTATCGTTAATTGCAGCCTGTGCAGCGGCAAGTCTTGCAATCGGCACACGGAATGGTGAACATGATACATAGTTAAGACCTACCTTATGGCAGAACTCGATAGAAGACGGATCTCCACCGTGCTCACCACAGATACCTAACTTGATATCCGGACGAGTCTTACGACCCTTCTCAGCAGCCATCTGTACTAACTGGCCAACACCTGTCTGGTCAAGACGTGCAAATGGGTCTGACTCGTAAATCTTTGCCTGATAATAAGAATCCAAGAACTTACCGGCATCATCACGTGAGAAACCGAATGTCATCTGTGTCAGGTCATTTGTACCGAATGAGAAGTACTCAGCTTCCTCTGCGATTGCATCTGCAGTCAATGCGGCACGAGGAATCTCAATCATTGTACCAATATGATACTGGATATCCGAATTCTTCTCCTTCTTAACCTGCTCGGCAACTTCTACGACTACATCTTTTACATATTTAAGCTCTTTCTTCTCGCCTACTAACGGAATCATAATCTCAGGAACAATATCATATCCCTTCTCTGCCTTAACTTCAATTGCAGCTTCCATAACGGCTCTTGTCTGCATTCTGGCAATCTCCGGATAAGTTACGGCAAGACGGCATCCACGATGACCCATCATCGGGTTAAATTCATGAAGTGCATCGCATTTCGCCTTAACCTCATCTACAGTAAGACCCATATCATCTGCTAATGCCTTAATATCCTCCTCTTCAGTAGGAACAAACTCGTGAAGCGGTGGGTCAAGATAACGTACATTCATCGGCTTTCCTTCCAATGTTTCATACATTGCCTTAAAGTCTGCCTTCTGGAATTCACCAATTGCTTTGAGTGCTTCCTCTCTCTGCTCTACGGTATCAGAAAGAATCATACGGCGGAACTTCGGAATTCTGTCCTCACCAAAGAACATATGCTCTGTACGGCAAAGACCGATACCTTCTGCACCCAGCTCTACAGCCTTAGCGGTATCTGCCGGAGTATCTGCATTGGTACGAACAATTAACTTTCTATATTTATCTGCCCAAGCCATAACACGACCGAAATCACCACCAATAGATGGCTCAACTGTCTTGATGTCACCCTTGTAAATCTTACCTGTTGTACCGTCAAGAGAAATATAATCTCCCTCATGGAATGTATATCCGCCTAATTCAAATACCTTAGCTTCCTCATCAATCTTGATGTCTCCACATCCGGATACACAGCATGTACCCATACCACGGGCAACTACGGCAGCATGGCTTGTCATACCACCACGAACGGTTAAAATACCCTGAGATGCATGCATACCTTCAATATCTTCCGGTGAAGTCTCCAGACGAACCAGAATACATCTCTCTCCACGTCCGCCAATACCTGCTTCCTTTGCATCATCTGCAGTAAAGTATACCTTACCCGCAGCAGCTCCTGGAGATGCCGGAAGTGCTGAACCGATTACCTCTCCTGCCTTTAATGCGTCTGCATCAAATGTCGGGTGAAGAAGCTGGTCAAGAGACTTAGCCTCAATACGCAATACTGCTTCCTCCTCTGTAATCTGTCCTTCATCAACTAAATCACAGGCAATCTTGATCGCTGCCGGAGCAGTTCTCTTACCGTTACGTGTCTGTAAGAAGTATAACTTGCCTTCCTCAATCGTAAACTCCATATCCTGCATATCATGGAAATGATTCTCCAAGTTCTGTGCCAGCTGCATAAACTGTGAATAACACTCTGGTAAATCCTTCTCTAACTGAGAAATCGGCTGTGGTGTACGAACACCGGCAACAACGTCCTCACCCTGTGCATTAATCAGGTACTCACCAAAAATACCTTTCTCACCGGTAGACGGATTACGGGTAAATGCAACACCTGTACCTGATGTTTCACCCTTATTACCAAATACCATTGTCTGTACATTAACTGCAGTTCCCCAATCTCCAGGAATATCATTCATACGTCTGTAAACGATAGCACGAGGATTATCCCATGAACGGAATACTGCCTTAACTGCTCCCATCAACTGATCCTTCGGATCCTGTGGGAAGTCCTCACCTTTCATTGCCTCTTTATAAATTGCCTTAAACTGCTCTGCCAGCTCTTTCAAATCTTCTGCAGTCAACTCGGTATCATAGGTAACACCCTTGGCTTCCTTCATCTCATCAATCTTCTTCTCAAAGAATGACTTCGGAACCTCCATAACGACATCGGAATACATCTGAATGAATCTTCTGTAAGAGTCATAAGCAAATCTCGGATTGCCGGTTTTCTTAGCAAAACCCTCAACAGCAACATCATTAAGACCTAAATTAAGAATTGTATCCATCATACCCGGCATTGATGCACGAGCACCTGAACGTACAGAAACCAGTAACGGATCTTCTGTATCACCAAACTTCTTACCATTAACCCCTTCTAACCATGTCAATGCTTCAAAAATCTGCTCTTCAATTTCCTTGGAAATCTGCTTGCCCTGATTATAGTAATCTGTACAAGCCTCCGTTGTAACCGTAAATCCCTGTGGAATTGGCATACCTAAGCCGGTCATCTCAGCTAAGTTACATCCTTTACCGCCAAGAAGGTTTCTCATTGATGCATTACCTTCGTTGAACTTGTAAACCCATTTGTTTGCCATTTGTTTCATACCTCCTAAATGTTTGATAAATATGCACCAGGACAAATCTACACAACCTGTCCACAGTCTGTTAATTATTATAGCACAAAATAGATAAATTTCAAAAGTTTTTTTTCCATTTTTTATGTAATTTTATGAAAATATGGAAAAAGAGCCACTAGATACCATCTGGCAGCTCCTGTCAACTTCTCAATATACTTCCGTATTACTTGATAATACGAACCGCTTTATCAATAGATGAGTAATCATAATTGGAAATTTTGATTCCCGTCTTCTCATTACTTGCATGAACAACCTGTCCACCGCCGATATAAATGGCTACATGGCCAAAGCTGTGATAGAACAACAAATCACCCGGCTGCAAATTCTTAATACTTACGGCTGTACCGTACCCTGACTGGGATGCCGCATTATGAGGCAGTGAATATCCAAAATTTGCATATACAGCCATTACAAAGCCGGAGCAATCAGCGCCCTTTGTCAGACTTGAACCACCATAAACATACGGATTACCAACAAACTGCACTGCATAATCCGCTACAGCCTGTCCCGATGCACTAGAAGAGCCCTGCTGTACGGTTTCCTTTGAACCTCCATCATCAGACGTATCCGCATTTGCAGAATCAGCCGTCTTCTGTGGTTGCGGTGCGCTTTCCGTTGTTCCACTGTTAGACCCGGAAGAATCTGTTGACTGCTGATTCTGAGCAGCCTGTTCCTGTGCTGCTGCAGCTTCCGCTGCGGCCTGTGCCTCTGCTTCCGCAATAGCGGCTTCTTCCTCTTCTATCGTAACTGCTGTCTCGTAGATATAATCAATACAGACATATTCACCGGAAACATACCCAACCTGTTCGTCATCGAGTGCAACCTTAAACCACTCATTTTCTTTTCCGAGAACAGTCAATGTATCTCCTTCGTCAGAAAGGGTAATCACTTCACTATCGGTGGATTCCTCGGCACGCACATTCAATGTCTCTGCCGTTACCTTTGCCACTCTGTCACAATTATTTTCAATATATTCTTCCGCATCAGCACCAAATAACAAATAGTCATTTTTTACATAGCCGTAAGCATTACCGGATGAGACAACGGACCACTCGTCCCCCTGTTCAACAATAGTACCTACATTGCCAGCATAAAACTTACCTACAACCTCTGCCTCTTCAGAAGCCTCCTCGCGAATATTCAGATAACTGTCAATGTTGGCAACGACCTGATCGCTCTCAACCTTAGCTTCCTTTTGCTCTACCTGAACCGGCTCCTCTACAGGCGGCTGTACACTCTCATCAACTGCAGGACTATCTGCCACTGAAACATCCTGCACCTGTTCCTGTACCACTGTTCCTTTGGAAATTGTTTCTGCCGCTGCTACACTATTCTGAATTGCCTTACTGATAATTGCCGGTGTTTCTCTTACTGTTTCTTTCACATTCGTTGTATAAGAAGTTCCACCTAACATAATCGACAATGCTGCTACCGTCAACATGGAACCTCTAACAATACTCTTTTTCATATGATATACCTCGTAAAATCAAATCTCGTTTAATTGTTACAAAATTGTTACGACTCTTACATCAAATGTAATAATAACAAACGATAACAATTATGTCAACCATAAAATAACAAATTTTACAGATTTATGTGAATTTTTAGGTATTTTAGATATTTTATTGCTTTTTTTCTCTATTTTTTGTATAATGAGGACATTATATATTAAGCAAACAATTATCGCAGAAAGGAAACAGGTGTCATTTTATGGATATCAGAGACTTTTTAGATGTACCACAGTTAGAACAGCTTATGCAGGACTGGTCTGATGCAACCGGACTTGCCACCATCGGTGTCGATGCCAATGGTGAATATTTTACCAAAGATGTCAATTTCACTGACTTTTGTATCAAATATACAAGAGGCTCCGATGAAGGGCTTCGCCGCTGCCAGAAATGCGATGCGGAATGCACCGGCACTTATTACTGCCATGCCGGACTGATGGATTTCAGCCGCGATATTATCATAAACGGCGAGAAGATTGGCGCCATTATCGGCGGTCAGGTGCTTCCGGAAGAGCCGGATGAGGATAAGTTCCGTGCCATCGCCGAGGAGTTAGGAATCGACCCGGAGACATACATACAAGCTCTTCAACAGGTTCCGGTTCGCTCTGAGCGCTCTATCAAAGCTGCCGCAAAGCTGTTAGGCGACGTGGTAAATATGATGGTGCAGATGAATTATGACCATCAAAGAGACGATTCTAAGATGGACAAGATGGACACAGATATCGAACGTGCAGCCGGGCTGATTCAGGAAATCAACGAGAAATCCTTGCAGCTTGACAAGATCGAGAGCAAGCAGAATATCCTTTCCCTCAATGCTTCCATTGAAGCGGCGCGGGCCGGTGAATTTGGCCGCGGCTTTGCCGTAGTTGCTGCAGAGGTCGGTAAGCTTGCCGTCAATTCCGGAGAAATCAACAAATCCATCAAGCATTCGCTGAAAGAATTGACCGGAACTATCGAAGAACTGGAAAAACTAAAATAAATACAATAACCGGGAATCAGCCATCTGCTGTTCCCGGTTTTTTGTTTCTCAATATTCAAACTTTTTCTCAAAATATTCCTTTAAGTCTTCTATTTTGACTCGCTCCTGCTCCATGGTATCCCTGTCACGTACCGTCACAGCACAATCCGTTTCCGACTCAAAATCATAGGTAACACAAAACGGCGTACCAATCTCGTCCTGTCTCCTGTAGCGTTTTCCGATATTGCCACGGTCATCATACTCACAGTTATACCATTTGGACAGCTCAGTATAAATTTTCTCTGCTCCCTCTCCCAGCTTCTTGGACAGCGGAAGCACACCAATCTTAACCGGTGCCAAAGCCGGATGGAAATGCAGTACCGTTCTCATATCGCCGCCTTCTAACTCCTCTTCATCATATGCGGAGCACAGAAAGGCCAAAGTCACACGGTCTGCTCCTAATGAAGGTTCAATTACATACGGTATATATTTGGTCTTCTTCTCATCGTCAAAATACTCCATCGGCTCACCGGAAGTATTCTGGTGCTGGGTCAAATCATAATCTGTACGGTCCGCAATTCCCCAAAGCTCTCCCCAGCCAAACGGGAACAGGTATTCAATATCTGTGGTCGCTTTGCTATAAAAAGAAAGCTCCTCTTTATCGTGATCCCTGTATCTGGTCTCCTCCTGATTCATGCCAAGATCCTTCAGCCAGTCAATGCAAAACTGTTTCCAATAGGCAAACCATTCAAGGTCTGTATCCGGCTCGCAGAAAAATTCCAGTTCCATCTGTTCAAATTCCCTTGTACGGAATGTAAAATTACCCGGTGTAATCTCGTTACGGAACGACTTTCCAACCTGTCCGATGCCAAACGGAATTTTCTTTCTGGACGTCCGCTGTACATTTTTGAAATTAACAAAAATACCCTGTGCTGTCTCCGGTCGTAAATAAATGGTGTTCTTTGCATCCTCTGTCACACCCTGAAATGTTTTAAACATCAGGTTAAATTCCCGGATATCTGTAAAATTATGCTTTCCGCAGCGCGGGCAGTCGATACCGTTTTCCTCAATATAGTCCGCCATCTTTTCATGTGTCCATGCATCAACGGTTCCCTCTATGGAAATGCCCTTTTCCTCCATATAATCCTCAATCAGCTTATCTGCACGGAATCTCTCCTTACATTCCTTACAATCCATAAGCGGATCGGAAAAGCTGCCCAAATGCCCTGATGCCTCCCATGTCTTCGGGTTCATCAAAATGGCACAGTCCACGCCTACGTTATATGGGTTTTCCTGAATAAACTTCTTCCACCATGCCCTTTTGATATTGTTCTTAAGCTCTACGCCAAGATTCCCGTAATCCCATGTATTTGCCAGCCCGCCATAAATTTCCGAACCCGGATACACAAAACCTCTCGCCTTTGCCAATGCCACAATCTTATCCATTGTCTTTTCCATAATTAATGCCCTGCCTTTTTGTTTTATTTAAAAATGATAATTGCATTTCCATTGCCGGAAGTAGTCACGACACCGTCCTCTACCTGAACCTCATCGTTGTGGTAAAGGAGCTCCCCGTCGAAAATAACATCTGTCTTTTCGGATAAAATCATTACGGTTGCCCTGTCCGTATCAGTCAAATCTGAACTTTTAACCGTCTTTCCCTCGACAGATTTAAACGTTCCCTCCAAAGCGCTCTCTTTCACCTCCGAGAAATCTGCCAATATACATTCCAGGCTGTTGAAACCGTTATAGCTGTCTATATTCTTATATTTCAATACAAGCTCAACCTGGCTCATGTCCTCCGTATTAATCGATAATTGCTTCACGTATTTTTTGCCGACTTCTTCATTATAATCCGTAATCTGCTCTTCGACATACGAAACCAGCTCATCTGCCTGCACAGGAGAATCATTAAAATTTTCGATTGCCACCTCAACAAGAGAACCGTTAGATTTTACCACTAAAGTATTCCTGCTGTATTCCTTCTCATAATTCGTACAGCCGGCGGCAATACACATTATGACAGCAGCCATCACAATCAATTGAACTTTTTTCATCATACGCACCCCTATTTTGCTTTGTTATTGAATCCTATATTCATACAGCTTATATATTTTACAAGAGAATCGACAATATTTCAAGACAAAGACGAAAGAATTTCCAAAGAGTTGAATTTTTTTGCCACATGACGGCGGAAATACTGTCCGATTACATGGTCAATTTCCTGATAAACCGTGTCTGTCACCCGAAAGGTATACAGCTTATCTATGGAGGCACTTAAAATATATTGCAGCGTGTAGACCGAAGATTCCGACAAAGCATATGGTTTCTGCGCCTTCATCGCACATTTGGGGCAGAGCATTCCATCTCCCGGCAGATAAAAAGCGGTCAATTCCTTGTCCCCACAGCTTACGCAGGAAAAGGCCGACATTGCCTCGCCGTCCAACGCCAGTATTTTCAACTCAAAAATCCTGCGCACCAGTGGCTTCGACATCCCCGCTCTCATCAGTGCCCGCAGCGTCACGTAGAGGAGATTTAATATGTTCGCATCTCCTACTCCCTCCACACACAGATATTCCAATATGTCGCAAAAATATGTGCCGTAACAGATGCCTTCTATGTCATTTTTTACCTCGGTAAAGTACTCCTTAACCTCACCGCCCAAAAAGCGGTACGCATCATAGCCCTCTAACAGCGTGAAAACGCCGAAATTAAAAGGCTCACTGATTCCCAGATAAGGACTGTTTGGCTTCCGCGCCCCTTTTGCAAAAGCCGTTATCTTTCCCCGCTCCCTTGTCAGAATGACCAAGCGCTTATCTACATCTCCCACAGGAGCACTGCTCAATATCATTCCGGTAAGCTCCTTTTTCTCCCGCATACTTCGTTTCCTCCTGCGGACAGCGCCGCATATATAACGATATCATACTCTTTCGCCCACAGTCCGGCTGTCAGCTGCCGTTTTCGTGATAGCCATAATTTTTAAGCAGAAATTCACTGTCCCGCCAATCCTTTTTCACCTTCACCCACAGCTTCAGGTTTACTTTGGTATCCAAAAGACGTTCCATATCCTTTCTGGCCTGAGTACCGATTTTCTTAAGCATCACTCCCTGCTTACCGATGATAATGCCTTTATGTGAATCCCGCTCACAGATAATCACGGCATCAATATCCACGATATTTCCGCCCTTCCGGTCCTTCATCTGTTCAACGACAACGGCGATCCCATGCGGAACCTCCTTGTCCAGGCAGCGAAGCGCTTTCTCCCTGATCATCTCGGCCACAATTGCCCGTTCCGGCTGATCGGTTATGGTATCCACGTCATAGTACTGCGGTCCCTCCTCCAGATAAGCAAAAATGGTCTTTAGCAATTCGTCCGTATTCCTGCTCTTCAGTGCACTGACCGGCACAATCTCCTTAAAATCATAGACTTCTTTATATGTATCTATCGCTTTAAAAATTTCGGCTTCATCTACCGTATCCGTCTTATTGACGACTAAAATCACCGGCGTTGATACACTTTGCAGCCGCTCGATGATGTAGCGTTCTCCTGCTCCGATAAACGTGGTCGGCTCCACCAGCCACAGAATGACGTCTACCTCGTTAAGCGTATTTTCGGCAGCATTCAGCATATATTCTCCGAGCTTATTCTTTGCCTTGTTAATTCCGGGTGTATCCAAAAACACAATCTGTCCCTGTTCACTGGTATACACCGTCTGTATCCGGTTGCGGGTGGTCTGGGCTTTGCTGCTGGTAATGGCAATTTTTTGTCCAATCAAATGATTCATCAGTGTAGATTTACCCACATTCGGCCTTCCGATAATCGTTACAAAACCCGACTTAAACTTTTCCATGCTTTCTCCCCTTTTCCTGTCGCTCACTCTTCCTCTTGTTTCTCCTCTTCTTCTGAATCCGTTTCGTTGTGGGACACTGACATTTGTTCTCTCTCCACATCAGCCTGCCCCAGCTCCTGTTTTCTTTCCCTTTTTGCCTTTCTGCGTTTCCTCACTGCGGCAATAATTTTCACTGCGATCAGGATAATCAGCCCCCAGATAAGCAAATATGGAACATTCACAATCAGCCACACAACAAAATCTGTAAGTCCGTCTTTGATGTTCCAGCAGGTAGTCCGTAAACCTGCGGAAATCCTTGCCAAAAATGAGTCCTCCGCTTCAACCGTATGGCTGACCTCGTCAAGCGTAATACTCACTGTACTGTAGGAAATCAGGTCATCATAGAGATTTTTCTGCGACTGGTAATTCTCCAGCTCATAGCGGACCTCCGTCAAGCGGTCTTCAAGGGCAATAATCGTTTCCAGACTGTCCGCCTTCTCTAACAAATCATTCAGCCGCTCCTGCTCCGTCCTGAGTGCTTTGATCCTGCTCTCCGTGTCTGTATACTGCAGTGTCACATCGTCCGCAGACTCCGACTGGTTTAATATCGTGCCAAGGCTCCCTAACTGCGCAATAAAAGCGTCACTGACATCGGCCGGTATTCTGGCCGTCAGATAAAGTGTGCGATAGGAAGTCCCGTTTGTATTAGATGAGGAAATGTAGCCATTGTACTCTTCAATCCGTTCTCTTAAAAAAACATAAGCGTCATCAAAATGCTCCGTTTCATAATGATATTCATACCGCTTGATAATTTTTTTGCCGTCTTTTACCGGCACTGCTTCCCCGTTTGTTCCGCTCCCGGCAGCTGTGGCGGCCGCCGATTCGCCAGCCGTTCCGCCAAACCCATAATCCGAGTCCGACAAACCTTCCACGCCTGTCGCTACCGTATCTTCCGCAGCTATCTCGTCTTCTACCGCATCGTAAGCCATACCGGCAGCAGCGGTATCTTCCGCCTTCTGCTCATATGCATAATTGGCAAAGCTTTCACCTGCACTCTTATCCGCACTGCCGCACCCGGCCATTCCCACACAAAGGAAAAGTCCTGACATTACCGCTGCCGCAAAACTGCCGGCCGCCCTTCTTCTTATTCTTTTACCGTCCCGTCTGTCATTCCATTTCACCATACGCAATCCCTCCGTATCTTTACCATAACCTTTTTCTGCGTCGTTTTCATTCCGCTATATAAAGAGTGGCCGTTTTATCCAAAAGTGTTGCAATGTCTACACCAGATTTTTGATTTCTGCAAACAGCTCCTCTTCCCGCTCAATCGCCTGCTCATCACCGATAGCACATATAATATCCGTATCGGTAACCGCCGAAATCAGCTTGGCAAGATTCCTGATTGCCTCCACATCTGCCGACAGCACCTCATCTCTGTCCTTTTGCAGCTGTTCCTCCGTCACGCCGGACAAATAGCAGTTAAAATCAAAGGCGCCCTCTGCCGACGGTGTCAGCGGTGTATCCAGCTTGGCAATGGCTCCGATAATATATTTCACCATATCCCGGTCTGAAGCATCAAACTGCTCTACATACTCTGCCGCATTCCGGTAGATATCATACGTCTTGCCCAGATTCGGATCACGGTATGAGGTAAAATAGGCATCGCCAATGCGGTTAAACCCACACATGCTGCCGTATGCGCCACCCTTTACCCGGACATTAATCCACAAATAATCATAGGAAAAAATCACCTGCAATACATTTAATGCACCCGTATACGCATAACCTTTATCCAGAAAATTCCCCGCTGTAGCCACATACTGCACCTTGCTTGCCGTCTTAAACCCTTCATTCTTTTTTTCGAGTGCCAGCTGCTGTTTTACCACATCATCGCTGTCCTCGTTCATATACTTTTTCAGCGACTGTACGGCGGCGGTCAAATCATCGGCAATATTCTCCTGTCCGGTATAAGAGATAATCAGATTGGACGGCTTGGCAAGCGCATGCAATGCCTCCTTCATTTTCCGGCAGATTTCCTCATAGGAATTTTCAAAATCCTTATATAAGCCGCTCACAAACTCATAAAAGGTTATCCCCTCTAATATCTCCTTCAAATAAGCACCCTTCGAGAAATAGGACATCGCACGATTGGCCGTGGCGGTATGTCCGTTATCGGTAATTCCCATTTTCATCTGGGACACCATTTCTGCCAGCACCTCCCGCATGCGCTTCTTATCCGTGAAATGCGAGGTAAACAAAATTTCCTCCATCAGCGCAAGCGCCTCCGCCAGATTATCTTTTAACACTTTTGTCCTGACATTCAGACTCACCTTATACCCACCAAGCTCCTCGCTTACCCCGATCGTGCTCAGCGCAAATCCGACACCGCCGGTCTTTAAGTCAATCTCGTTTGCCAAATCACCATAGCTATGGCTGTCCGTGTCCACCTCTTTGTAAAGTGCTACCAGCAGCGAAACATAAGGAAGCAGTTCCACGGAAACGGTGTTCAGCATAAAGCGATACTCCACATAGGCAATTCCATTAGTAAAAAGCTCATGCCAGACTGCCGGAATCCCGTTTGCGATAAATTCTTTGTTATGAAGCTTTTTCGCCTTCTTTCCGATATCCGATAATTCCAGCAGCGGAATTTTTTCCAAATCCTCTTTTGACGAAGCCTTTGACTGATACTCCTTAAGCGCTTCCGTCTGGCTGACAAGCCGCTTGAGTTCTTCCTGCGACAACCCCGCCTTGAAATCAGCCAGCTTTTTGGCTGTATTGCTGTCATTTTCCCTGTTCAACCCTTTTTTCGGCAGTGCAGTGACAATCGTCTTATGGGTGTTGTCGAGCAGATAATCCTTTAAAATATTCGTGTAATAGTCCGTCCCAATCTGCCGCCGCAGGAAATCAAACTCCTTGTTAAATTTTAAATACATAAACGGTTCATCACTGTCGTACAGCCAGCTGTTAAATGCCTGCAGACCATACATCAGCCCCTTGGGATATCTTCCGTAATTTGCTTCCTTGAGCTTAAATTCAAAATGATTCAAGGCCGCTTCAAGCACCTTTTTCTCCATGCCCTTTTCAATCAGCGAAGACAGCGTCGCCTCGATCACTTCGACAAAGCGCTCCTTGTCCTCCGTCTTGCAGCCCTTGGCCACAATGGAATATACCGGCTGTTTAATGCTGTCATCGTAGGAGCTGAAGACATCATTGCTAATGCCGGCATCAATCAGTGCGGTCCTTACCGGTGCCCCTGGGACGTCAATCAGCGCATAGTCAAGCATCATGAAAGCAAGATTCAACACACGGTTTAAGCTATTACCGATTACGACGTTATAACTGAAGTAAGTACTTTCCGTCTCCTCCTCTGCATCGGACAGCGGATAGGTCGTCGTAACCTCCTGCGCTTTGTCAAATGCCGGCTGTTCCTTGATCTCTGACTCTATTTCCCTGTAATCAAAATCCTTCAGATATTCTTCGTCAATAAATGCCAGCTCCTTCTCCACATCTACATCACCATAGAGATAAATATAGCTGTTTGACGGGTGATAATATTTTTTGTGGAAATCCAGAAAAGCCTCATAGGTCAAATCCGGAATCGCCTTCGGGTCGCCGCCGGAATCACAGCCATAAGTCGTATCCGGCAGCAGTGATTTCTGGATTGCCTGCATCAGCATCTGCTCTGCCGAAGAATAAGCCCCCTTCATCTCGTTATAGACAACTCCGTTATAGGATATTTCATCATCTATATCCTCTAAATGATAATGCCAGCCCTCCTGTTTTAATATCTTGTCATTGGAATAAGTATTCGGGTAAAATACTGCATCTAAGTAAACTTCCATTAAATTGTGAAAATCCTTGTCATTGACTGAGGCAATCGGATACACGGTCTTATCCGGATAAGTCATCGCATTCAAAAACGTATTCAGTGAACCCTTGGCCAGCTCCACAAAAGGGTCTTTAACCGGAAATTTCCTTGAACCGCAAAGCACGGAATGCTCCGTAATGTGCGGTACCCCTGTATCGTCAGAAGGCGGTGTACGAAACCCGATGCTAAAAACCTTGTTCGTATCCTCGTTCAGAACCAGAAGCACCTTGGCCTTCGTTTTATCATGCTCCAGCAAATATGCAGTTCCGTTTATCTCCTCAATTTTTTCCTCTTTCCGTACAGTGTAATTTCTGATATTCAATTCATTTACCTCCTGCATTGGCAATATATATGTATTTATTTCCAATATAGTACTATACCATTCATTGCAAAAAAAGTCATTCCCTTTTTGATGTCCCAGGCAATAAATATGTCCACAAAACAAAAAAGCATCAAAAAATATCTATTTTTCAATACTTTACGGTAACTCCCTATACAATTCTTAAATAGCGGAGGGGAGATTTGAACTCCCGACACCACGGGTATGAACCGTGTGCTCTAGCCAACTGAGCTACCCCGCCATAATGGAACCTACAGGGCTCGAACCTGTGACC
>JAMPAW010000001.1:0-66591 GCA_023666975.1 Clostridium sp. | reverse complement strand
CCTGTGACCCTCTGCTTGTAAGGCAGATGCTCTCCCAGCTGAGCTAAGATTCCATTGTGCGCTTGACACGAGTTATAGTATATAAAAAAGGGTATCACTTGTCAAGAAGTTTTTTTATTTTTCACACTACTTTTTGCCGTCCCGCTTTGTCCGCTGCCGTCAACGGGTAAAATACATCACCAGATAAATAATTCCCAGCAGCAGCAGAATCGGTATTCCAAAAGAAAGCAGTAACCACGAGCTGACCCTGATAATGAAATACACTAAAAAGACAACCAATAGAAAAATCAATACCCCCAGTATCTTTGCATACCATGAGCCAAAATCAAAGACAAATTTGCGGGATATCTTCTCCTGTCGAACTCCCTGTTCCCGCTTATCCCTTTCCTCCTTGTCAAAAAACTGGCTTCTCCTTACCTTACGGGTTCTTCCGTCCTCCGTATATTCCAAATCGGCCTTTCTCTCTCCGGATTGAGCGGCTATAATGGAACGTGCCAGCAGCGCAGGCTTTCCCAGTTCTTCCAGAATTTCTTCCTCCGGCCGGCCATGCCGTATCCCTTCTTCAATATAATCAGAATAATACCGATAAGAATCCATCATCGCTTCCGGCGGTACTTCACCGCTCAAAGCATTTTTCAATTCATCAAGAAATTCCTGTTTTGTCATGATTTCCTCCTTACTATATGTATAATTAGGTAATCGCGAAACTCCTAATCTCCAAAATCCAGTTGTGCAATATGGACAATATCATAGGCAGGTATTCACTCTGCCTGAACAAAAATCACACAGTAGCGGCCTTCCTGAAAAGTCTGCCAGCTCACCGTGTTATATACGTTATTATGATTAAAGATAAACTGCATATCCTCATCTTCTACCGTATAATTTTCTATCACTGCCTCGTATCTGCAATTTCCTTCATTAATCATATGGACATATGCCGAGTCACTGTAATCATCAAAATTATAGAAATAATCATTGTTTTTTATGTAATAATTATCACTGGTACTAAGAGCCGCAGGATATTCTTTTTTATCCCATGTATGGCTGCCAGACATCACCTCGTCCGTCACATTAAAATACGGGTGCATCGCATAATCCCGCTTATCGGGAAGCGGGTCATCCCATGTCGCATCCAGATGATACCATTTGCCGTCCAGCTTCACCAGATTCCACGCATGGTCAACACCACCGGCAGAACCGATCACAAACTCCGATTCAATTCCCACACATTTAAACAACAGCTGCAAAGCCTCCGCATATCCGTTACACACAGCATTCTGATTGACCAATGCTCCGTAAGCGCGGTATATGTCACTGGTTGACGGCTGGTCCGTATTTTCACTGTACGTGCAATGTGTCACCAGATAATCATGCAGTGCTAACTCCTTATCAAAATCCGACATCCCCTCCGTGATAACCGAATCCAGAATATCCATGATTGCCTCATAAAGCTGCTTTGCCTTTGGCTCTGTATCCGGAATCGGCACCTGTTTAAGACATGCCTGTACCGCATAATAATTGGTGGAATGCTGAATCGAAATCCGCACTTTTTTGTAAGTATTTCCCACCATGCCTACCTGCTGATAGGTTGCACCGCTGCCATATACACCGTCAAGCTTCTCATTGATTGCCCGAATTGCGTCCACATCCAATTGGTCCAGATATATCGTAAAGAAATCATTTCCGGTAAGAAGTTCTTCCTCCAGGCGTTTTGACAGACTCTCAATATCCGAGTAGATATTTTCCTCCGCAAAATCCTCCTCCATATATTCTGCAACCATTTTCTGCACTTCCGGCTTTGCGAGATAGGTATATCCCGCAAGCCCTGTGGCTATGATGATAAACACAAATATACCAATTGTTCTTTTCATTTATTACTCCTACGATTAAGGTTTACCTCTTTTGTCATCTGTATGATTGTAACATTGATATGCTTTTCTTGCAAATTAAATGTAATTCTGATTGAGATTTCTCACAAAATGTATTAGAATTAAACTGTTACCACACATATCGTCGAAGAAATTAAATTGACAGCCTCTTTTCACAGAGATTGCCATTATATAGTGCAAAGGAGAATTATTATGGAAAACGCAGAATCATCATCTTTAATCAGCAAAATCAAAGCAAGCATCCAAAAAGTCATTATCGGAAAAACACAGCAAATTGATCTCGTGATGACGGCTTTTCTGGCCGGAGGGCATATTCTCCTTGAGGATACTCCCGGAACCGGAAAAACCATGCTGGCTAAAGCACTGGCCGCCTCTGTCGACGGTCAGTTTAAACGGGTGCAGTTCACACCAGACCTGCTCCCGTCGGATGTCACCGGACTCAATATTTACAATCAGAAAAATCAGGAATTTGAATTTGTATCCGGTCCGGTATTCACGAACATCCTGCTGGCCGACGAAATCAACCGGGCAACGCCCAGAACACAGTCCTGCCTGTTAGAGGCAATGGCGGAACGTCAGGTTACCACAGACGGTGTCACCCGCACGCTGCCACAGCCTTTTTTTCTGATTGCAACCGAAAATCCTATCGAAACCACAGGCACATTTCCCCTTCCGGAAGCACAGCTTGACCGCTTCGATTTAAAAATTTCCATGGGATTTCCCAGCACAGCGGAGGCGCTTGACATTATGGAGCACCATCTCGCCGGTAATCCGGTAGCCGATCTCACGCCCGTATGCGATCTGACGGATATACGCCATTTACAGGAACAGGTTTCTGATATATATATCCATAAAGACCTCAAAAAATATATTGTCGATTTGGTTCAGGCAACCGGAAATCACGCACAGATTTCTCTTGGCATCAATCCCCGTGGAATGTTAAGCCTTACCCGTTTATGTCAGGCCTATGCACTGATACAGGGACGTACCTATGTCACCCCGGAAGATATCAAGCACCTGATTAAACCCTGCTTTTCCCATCGACTGCTTTCCTTTAGCGGAGCCAGCGGACAGAACCTTGCCTCTTCGCTATTGGATGATATTATGTCAACTATACCTGTTCCAACAGAAAACTTTGAAAAATAAAAGGAGATTTTCATGCAATATATACTGATTATCCTCATCGCAATTCTTATCTATCTTATACAGATGATTTTCTATGGAAGATTCTGGAATGAGCGATTAAACGTAAATATTTCCTATAACAAAAACCATGTGGATGTAGGCGATATGGTAGAACTATCAGAGCGGATAATAAACCGCAAAGTGCTCCCGCTCCCGTTCCTCAGCGTCAAATTCTGCTTTTCCCGTACCTTTCAATGTGATGCGGCAGAAAACATTTCCCTGTCCGATCATTATTACCGCAACGACATATTTTCTATTTTGGGAAACCAACAGATTACCCGGACACACGCTTTCCGTACCACCAAGAGAGGCTGTTATATTATCGATGCTGTCAATCTGGTAGCCAGTGACCTGTTTATGAGAAACCGGTATGCCACTGTAGTGGACAACCGCGCTATACTTTATGTCTATCCCAGGCAGCTCACAGATAAGCAAAGCCTTTCCCTTACCAGCTCCATTATCGGCGATATTACCAAGCAAACGCTTTACGAAGACCCTCTGTCTTTCCGCGGCATCCGGGATTATACCAGTCAGGACAATATGCGCTATATCAACTGGAAATCTTCTGCCAGGAACCAGCGGCTGATGGTAAACACTTATTTTGACATTCAGAACAGTGAGGTAGTCCTGCTGCTAAACATCGATACGCAGGCGGTTAAGCGCTCGGAACCTTTACAGGAATATCTAATCAGCGTAGCTGCCACACTGCTGCGGCAGTTTACCCGCCAGAGACTTGCCTGCCGTCTGGCCGTCAACCTTGCCGATGCCGATACCGGTCACCCGATTATATCCGATTTAGGTATCGGGCAGGAGCACTTGCAACAATTACTGCAAACGCTGGCTCTTTTGGATTTATCCAAAGAACCAACCAATTTTCTTTCCTTTTTTGGCGGAAACCATTCGCTGTTTTCCCGCAGTGCAAACCATACGGTCTATGTCATTGTCTCCAATTACCGGCGTGACGACCTTCTTGCTACATACCGCAACAAAAAACAGTCCGGGTATCAGATACATTTTATCTGTCCGGAAGAAAAGGAATCGATATCAGCATTACCGGATATCAATCTTTGGGAGGTGAATTTCAATGAACTACAATTTAACCCTGATTAAAAGCAACAGTCGGCTAATATCCGCCACTTTACTGTATATTATGATATTTTCCTTTATTCTCGCAGTATACGAGCACGGCGTTATCGTGCTGCCCTGTTTCACCGGAATCCCTGCCGCCTTGTTGTTTTATCGGTATATTGAGCGCCATTGCTATCACGCCATTCCTTTTATCCTGCTGCACCTTGTTCCGTTTCCCGTGATTTACCTGTTTCCCTTTCCGGGTCCGTATTACCACTATGTTTACTATGCTTTTTTGACCGTAGAAAGCCTGCGCAGCTTTACCGTGTGGAAGAACAGCGGTGAAAAACCGTACAGCGGAACCCCATGGGGACTGTTTGCCTTTACGGTTGTCCTTTATACGATATCCGCAGGCTACCAGATGACCCGTTTATCCACTCTAATCTACTATTGCGGCACAGCACTGATCATGGTACATTTCTTCCGCCTGTCCTTGGAAGGTATCAGCAACACATTATCAAAGACACAACACGCCACCTCGGTACCTGTACGCAAAATGATACTAATAAACATCATGACGACAATGTTTGTCAGCCTGATCCTCCTCATCATTGCTATCGCCGTCCACGTTTTTAAACTGGATAGCTTCCTGCGTGATTTAGGAAGTCTGGTCGTGCAAATCTGCCGCGTTGTTTTTCGTTTTCTGTCCTATATCGTTACTATCATACGGGCAATATTTTCCGTAGACAGCCATATTGACTCTTCTTTCGAGTGGAACCTTGATGAGACTCTGGAGTATTTTCAGGAACCCTCCCTGCTGGCCAGAATCATCGACGGCCTCTTCATTATCATTGCCTTATTTGTTTTGCTGTATCTGCTTTACCGGGCAATTTCCCGTATCGTGCACATTTTCTTTCTGCGCTATGCCCAAAATGCCGACCAGATTGTCCAGCTTAACAACGCTGACGAGAAAACGGTCAAAAAGAAAGAAAAAGGCCGCCTGTGGGAGAAGGTGAAAAACTTTTTCTACAAGGATAACCGGACAAGAATCCGCTATCTGTACAAAATAAAAATTAAAAGCTTTAATGGGGACATCTATCAGAAAAGTGACACGCCGGCAAGCATAGCCGAAAAAGTTGAAAATCTGTATTCCGAAGATATCCGCAGCCTGACAGAAGTCTACGAGAAGGCGCGCTACAGCAACGAGACGATCACCCTTGAGGATGTGCAAAAAGGAAACGACCCGTGTTAATCCCCCTCGTTCTCCGACATATATTCAGCAAGCGACTCATTTACCCGCTCCAATTCCTCCTTCAGTTCCCTTGCCGACAATATTGTACAATTCTGTCCTCTGGTAATCATTTGAACGAGACCGTCGGAGGTTGCCACAGTCACCTGATAATCCTTTACCAGCTGATGGGTCAGCTTCTCAATATAGGAATCTGCCGTTTGCTCCTGTTTGGTGTAGACCACATGTATCCCCTGATAATCCAGCATTTCACCGGGATTGCCTTTGACCCTGTAACCGTCAAACACCACCATCACCTCGCCCTTGATCACGGCCTGATAGTTCGACAAAATATCCAGCAGTCTCATCCGGGCACCGTCTAAATTATCTTTTACCAAATCCTTAAGCTCATCCCACGAATGGATAATATTATAGCCGTCCACTACCAGATACTTTTCCTTTGCACGTACCTTAGCTTTCGCTGCGTGGGAAGCCTGATTCCAGCCAAGCACACGTTTCCCGTCATCGGCCTTTTTTCTCCGATAATGTTTCCCGGTCCGCTCGTTGGCACGAAAAGTGCGCTTCATAATCTCCTCAATCTGCTCCTCGTCGAGAGACTGTGACGAAAGCTCCGCCTTTCTTCTGTCCAGCTCACTCAACTCCCCGGACAAGTTCCCGCTGCCGGCTTCACTCTCCCGCACATCGGCTTTTATCTGGCTTTCCACATGCATATAATCCGTCACCTGATTCCACGGCACGATAAATCCTGCACCATGCGAGCAAAATACGGAAGATGACGGATTGGCCGTATCCTCCTCCGGATGATAATCGATCTGCTCCACGATCTCTTCCGCATTATGACAGGGACCGTATCCGCCAAGCGTGCAAACCAGCGTTCCACGTCCTCCCGTATAGGAATTAACCGTTATCGGATATCCTCTCATCGCTGCCACGGGCACACTGCCGGTAAGCACCGCTCTTTCCTCCTCCAATACAGGCGGTTCAAATTGCCCCTGCATATTTCCAATATCCGTCATTGCCCTGCCCACACATTCTGCCGGTATGTCCAGCCTGAAATCATAATACGGCTCCAACAGTACAGACTGTGCCTGCATAAGTCCCTGGCGCACTGCCCGATAAGTAGCCTGACGGAAATCTCCGCCCTCGGTATGCTTTGCATGCGCACGCCCCGCCGTCACGGTGATCCGCACATCAGTCAATGGCGAACCGGTAAGTACTCCTACATGCTCCTTCTCCTCTAAATGGGTGAGAATCAATCTCTGCCAGTTTCTGTCCAGCATATCTTCACTGCAGGCCGTCAGCAGCTGCATACCGCTGCCCGGTTCTCCCGGCTCCAGCAGTAAATGCACCTCCGCATAGTGCCTTAATGGCTCAAAATGGCCAACCCCCTCTACCGTATCCGCAATCGTCTCCTTATAGACAATGTCCCCTTCGCCAAAGCGGACATCTATACCAAAACGGTCTGCTATCCGTTTCCTCATCACCTCAATCTGTACTTCCCCCATCAGTTTAATCTGGATTGTCCCTGACTCCTCCTGCCACTGAACACACAGCTCCGGTTCCTCCTCTTCAAGCTGCCGGAAAAACGGCAGTGCCTGCATCGCATCGATTTCCTCCGGAAGCTCCACAGAATAAGTGAGTACCGGTTCCAATATCGGAAGTCCTGCGTCCGCTTCCACACCGAGGCCTTCACCGGGATAGCTCTCATTCAGCCCCGTCACTGCGCAGACGGTTCCGGACAGTACCTCCGACACTGCTTCATACCTGTCGCCGGAATAGATACGAATCTGATTCACTTTCTCCGTCCAGTTCTGCCGTATGCCTTCTTCCTGCATTTCCCCCATGCCCGCATGATGTATACCTGCTTTTGTCGTGCCGGTCAGGCTGTCCTTGACCCGAAGGCTGCCACCGGTTATCTTCATATAGGTCAGGCGATTGCCCTGGTCATCCCGCGCAACCTTGTAAACTCTCGCTCCAAATCCCTGTTTGGAATCTTCCGCGCGCATATATTTGAGCATTCCCTTTAAAAAGAAATCCACCCCCTCCAGCTTCAACGCCGAGCCAAAATAGCACGGAAATACTTTTCTTTTTTGCACCATATCCGCAATCGTTTCCTCGGTAAGCCCCTCTCCCTCCAGATATCGTTCCATCACGGCCTCGTCACACACGGCAATCTGCTCTTCCCGTTCCTCATCATCTAACGTGCAAAAATCAATACATCCATTTCCCAGCTGTCGGTGAAGCTCTTCCATAATCACCTTGGCATCTGTCCCCGGCTGGTCCATCTTATTGATAAACACAAACACGGGAATCTGATACCGTTCCAATAATTTCCAGAGTGTCCGTGTATGCCCCTGAACACCGTCCGTGCCGCTGACCACGAGAACGGCATAGTCCATGACCCAGATCGTCCGCTCCATCTCTGCCGAAAAATCCACATGTCCCGGCGTATCCAACAGAGTAATCGTGCTTTCCCCGCACTGGATAAGCGCCTGCTTAGAAAAAATGGTAATCCCCCGCTGCCGCTCCAGCTCCTCCGTATCCAGAAATGCATTCCGGTTATCTACCCTTCCAGGCATTTTAATCATACCGCTCTCATATAACAGGCCTTCCGATAATGTCGTTTTTCCTGCATCCACATGAGCCAAAATTCCCACTGCTAATCGTCTCATCTTCCATATCCTTTTCCCTGTACCGATTTATACTTCCGTTTCTGCTCTATTCTAACATATTTCTCTTAAACAGCAAAGAAAAAGCGGAGCATACTCAACTGTACACCCCGCTCCGGAAGAAAGGAAATGTGATTCCCACACCAATATTATATATTTGCAATTCTATTATTTACTTAATCTCTTTGGCTTCTAACCGCTTACGGCTTTTCACATTATCAGGTGCCACATTATGATCCTTAAACTGATAATATTCATAGGAATTGCATTCCACGAACTTTGCTGCCGGAAGAACCTGTAATATCTGTTTAATCTCCTTCGTCTCACATGCCGCCGTTGCCTCTTCGCTATATGGGTCGATGACAAGATAAAACTTACTTTGCTTTTTCCCAAATAATCCCATAGCACCCCTCTTTTCTTCTCAAAAGCCAATCAATATTTATAGACATATTATACTATACAAATTGTCAGTTTTCAACAACAATTTTGTTTTTCGTTTCATTTTTGTATAATTTGCACAAATATTTTTATCTATTTGGAGCACACTTCAAAACTCCGAATCATTTGACGGATCAGCGGATACAAGGATTCCTTCAATTCCGGTAATTCTACCGGCTGTTTATACAAAATTACATTATGTGCCGTTGAATTCACCAGCTCCACAATCATAAAAATCAGCATTTCCGGATTGTGGAAGCTTCTGTCCGTCTCCCGGAACAGCTTTTCCACAAAATCCTCGGCGTTCAGGCCCTTATCCGTAGACATGTTTGCAATGGCATGGCGAAAAATTCCCCAGCTCAGATTTTTGGAGATAAACCGCAGCAGCACTTTGTTTGTATTGAGCTGATTCAAAATATTATCTACCAGAAAGACGATTTTATCCTCAAAGCCCAGCACGTCGCTCGCCTCCAAAGCAAGCTGCGCCTTTTCAAAAATCTGTGCCGCCTTCTTCCTGATTAAATAATCCCGGACCTCAAACTTATCCTTAAAATACAGATAGAATGTCCCCTTAGCCAGCTCAGCCTTCTTCATAATGTCCGCAATGGAGGTATCATTGATTCCGTTCTGGATAAATAGCGAGAATGCCGAATTGACAATCGCATCCTTTTTCTGCCTCTTATTCTCTTCCACCTTACCCATCATGATACCTCCCAACTCACAAACACTTCTTCAAAAAATATAGCACATTTGTAAATTCTTTGTCCATCAAAATCTTTATTTCTCTGCCGATATCTCCGCCGTCTGGAATATAAATTTCACTTTTCCGTCCATACCGTCAGCAATGCCGGAAAACGTTTTATAATCCTGTGCACCCTCTGTCAGCGACCGGAACCGCTCAATCACCGTTTTTATATTTTGATTATACTCCAGTTGAAGCTTTCCTGTTCCCTCGCTTTTAAAGCGGTTCAATCCGTCAAACAGCTCCAGCGAGCCGCTTTGCAGCTTATTTACTCCGTCACTCACATCCTTTGTTGCACCGTCTAATTTGGAGGCTCCGTCCGAAAGTTTCCCTGCCCCTTTTGAAAGTTTCTTTGCGGAGGCCGTAAGCGTTCCTGTGCTGTCAGACAGCAGATCAATCCCTGCCGTCAGATCAAGTCCTTTTGTGGTTAGTGTGGCAGCCCCGTTAAGCAACGCTTCATTATTTGCACTTAATGTTTTTACCCCTTCATATAAACTGGAAATGCCCCCTGCCACGCCAGAGATTCCGTTTCCAATCTGTGTGTTGTACGTTTTCAGTGTATCTCCTGCCGCTACCAGCTCCGGAGCCTTTCCATTTAAGACAGCCATGCCGTCCGCCATTTTTTCTGTTGCAGCGGTCAAATCAGAGGCAGCGCTTTTCAATACGCCGACATTCCCCTGCTGTGCAGCGACAATTTCCTCCAAGGCTGCTATCATTGCCTGAAGCTGCTGCTTTAGCTCCTCATCCTCAAGACCGTCCGCAATGCTTCTCATCTGACTGAGCACATTACTATAATTCGCATAGCTGGCATTCAATTGCTCCAATCCGCCGTTTACTTTTGTCATTCCCTCGGCAAGCTGCTTCGAGCCGGCAGAGAGCTCACCTGCACTGCCCGCAATTCCGTTCACTCCATTGATATACTGCAGCAATCCTTCCGAAAATTGTCCGTACTGAGCGGGAAATGCCTGCGTCTGGTTATATAATTCTGTGGTTCCCGCATCAATCAGCTTCTCCCCTTCAATATAGCTTCCCACGCCTGCTGCCAATGTCTGTGCACCCGTGACATACTGGCTTGCACCGGTTGTTATCGTTTTTACTCCCTCTGTGTATTTTGAAACGCCTTCCGCCAGTTTTCCCGCACCCTTCGACAAATCTTCTGCGCCGTCACTGACATCATCTACCCCTTTTGCGTAAGTCTTAAAATTATCCTGCAGGCTGGTAAGACCGTCCGACAATTTTTCGGAGCCTGCCAGCAGTTCATCCGTTGCATTTGCCAGGTCATTAATTGCAGCCTCCACATCATTGATATCGCTGTCCTCCGTCAATTCAATGTCCGCAAATTCATCAGAAGTAGCAACCGTATAGATAGACCCAAGGACAAATTCATTGACATCGGCTGTAATCGTAACCGTATCGCTAATCTTTTCATTCAGTTCCCCGTTCAACTCCTTCGATAGATTCAGGCTTTCGGACAAACCCGGCATACCATAGGCAACCACTATCTGATTTGACCCCTCTGACACCATTTTCCCCTGACTAACGGTAACATTGGAAAAGGTATCTACCGGCAGAATAATCGCCGATGCCATTAAAAATGGAATATTCATTTGCGTTTTTTCACCGTCAATTTCTTTCTCAAAGATTTCTTTATTTTCATACCGGATTGTCATGGTAACTTTTCCGCTCTTTCCTGCCAGCTCATCAGGCTTTATTTCCCTGCCGTCTAATTGATAAGACACGGTAACGCCGACAGGTAGTGCTTCATCTGTTTTTCCCTGATAATAGATATCCGCATTATTTGCCTTCCATGTCAGTTTCCCTTCGCCTTCCTTGGTAAACTCCTCCTCTCCTTTGACATTCTTAATCTCATCAAGGTTGGATACATCTGTAATATCACTGTTACCGCTTACATTTTTCAGCCAATCGGAAACGGTAATGTCCTGAACCGTTCCGTCCTCTCCCAAATTGACGTAGACCGTCTCTTCCTTTTCCACATTCTCTGCCGCATAGGAAACCTTTCCCGTTCCCACCGGCAGACTCAAAATCATCGCTGCACTCAATACAGCTGCACATGTTTTTTTCCAATATTTCATAGCAAATCCCTCCTATTTTGATAAATGATTTTCAGTAATAGCAAAACTTTATTTTCTCATGAGGTCAACATCTGCACATCAGCTCCCTCTTTTCCCCGGAAACCGAGAGAAGTGTGCAGAATCAGGCGGTCAAAGACCATAAACATTGCCGGCAGGATAAAGAGAACAACAAACATACTGATAATCGCTCCTCTCGCCATCAGCGTACATAGCGAGCTAATCATATCAATATTGGAATAAAAGCCGACACCAAAGGTTGCCGCAAAGAAGCTCAGCGCACTGACCATAATGGACTGCACCGATGCGCCCAGCGCCGTCTGAATCGCTGTCTTCTTGTCCACTCCTCCTTTTCTCTCTTTCTTATACCGGTTTGTCATCAAAATCGCATAATCCACCGTTGCGCCTAACTGAATGGTTCCGATTACAATTGATGCGATAAACGGTATCTCCGTATGGGTATAACACGGTATTCCCATATTAATAAAAATCGCAAATTCAATGACCGCTACTAAAATGACCGGAAGGGATATGGACTTAAACACAAACGCAATGATAATAAAGATTGCTCCAATGGACACTACACTGACCGTCTTAAAATCCACATCTGTTATCTCTATTAAATCCTTTGTACATGGCGCTTCTCCTACAAGCATTCCATTCTCATCATATTTTTTAATGATATCGTTCAACGACTCGCACTGCCGGTTGACTTCATCTGATGCCACCTTATATTCCGACATAATCAGCATTAACTGATATTGGTCGTTTTCCAGCACTTCCTTTATCTTTTGCGGAATCATTTCTTTCGGAATTGTCGGTCCAATCAGTGCATCCAGCCCCAGAACCGTTTTCACTCCGTCTACCTCTTTCATTTCCGCAATCATCTCATCGGCATCCTTTGCGTCCAGATTACTCTTCATCAGAACCATGTGCGTGGAATTCATCTTAAATTCCTCCTGCAGCTTGCTATTCGCCACAATGCTGTCAAGCTCTTTGGGAAGAGTTTCGTCCAGATTGTAATAGACATCAGTATGCGTATAACCGTAGACAGCCGGCACCAGAATTACGGCAAACAGGATAATGAAAATATAAAATTTGTCTGTCACAAATTTGGATATGCCGCCCAAATCCGGTATCAGTGGTTTATGCCTTGTCTTTTCAATCGCTTGGTCAAAGATTAATATCATGGCCGGCAATACGGTTACGCAGGCAATCACACCGAATATAACCCCCTTCGCCATAACAATTCCCAAATCCATGCCCAGCGTAAAGCTCATAAAGCAAAGTGCGATAAATCCGGCAACCGTTGTGACAGAGCTGCCTACAACCGATGTAATCGTATTGCGGATTGCATGCGACATCGCTCTCTCCTTGTCATCTGGAAATCTTGTCTTATTTTCGCAATAGCTATGCCATAAGAAAATGGAGTAATCCATTGTAACGCCCAGCTGAAGCACGGCACTCAGCGCCTTGGTAATATAGGAAATCTCACCGAAGAAAATATTACTTCCCAGATTATAGACAATCGCCATGCCGATACTCAGCAGGAAAAATATTGGTACAATAAAGGAATCCATGGTTAGCGCAAGAACGATTGTCGAAAGAATAACCGCTATAACCACATAAATCGGCGTTTCCCGGTTCGACAAATTTTTCGTATCCGTTACCACGGCGGACATTCCGCTTAAAAAACATTCCTTGCCCGCAATCCCCCGGATTTCCTCTATTGCATCCATTGTCTCGTCCGACGACATCGTCGTATCAAATATAATGGCCATCATCGTACTGTCATCACTCCGGTATGCGCTGACAATGTCCTCCGGAAGCATTGTCTCCGGCACGGAAATATCCAAAATGCTGTCATACCAGATTACCGTCTTTACATGCTGAACCTTTTCGATATCCTGTTTCAACTCAACGATATCTTTATCCTCCATTCCCTGAACCAGAAAGAGGGAAAAGGCACCCGTTCCAAAATCATTCACCAGTACATCCTGACCGACCATTGTTTCAATATCGTTTGGCAAGTAGGACAGGATATCATAATTGACTCTTGTATTGATATAGCCAAGAGCCGCCGGAATCAATAGCAATATGCTAATGATAAAAATGGGAATCCTCCATTTCACAATTCCGTTTCCTAGTTTATCCATTAAGCATCTCTCCTTTCAAAAAATGAACATCGGTCATTTTCTTTCAGACAGAAATATAGCATAAAAATGACCAATGGTCAACACTTATTTTTAAAGTTTTTTCCTTTTACTGCTTTTTTATGTTTTGCAGGCACTAAAAAAAGAGCGTATAGGCTTTTTCCATACACTCTCTGCCCTTATACCGTAACGCCTGTCCAAAAAGAAATTTGCCAATTAATGAAATTCAAGCATATAATCTCTGTACCGAATTGCACAATTCGTCCGCTGGCACTTATCATTTTCCCGTTCCTTAATGGATATTGTTTTGAAAAAGGTTTTCCACAACTGCTCATACGGCGAATCTGTCCTGCGGTTCCAGATACCGTTTAGTATATCCAAATCCAGCGGTACCAAATACCACTGTTTTCTTTTCTCATGAAACAGCCCCATCTCATGAACCTCATCTAAGACAACAAAATGTTCCTCCGGAAAGCGGTCAGAAAAATGTTCTGCTATTAACGGCAGAACACTGTTTTTCGGATTAATTCTGGCAAGCAGGATTCCCTCCTCCGTTTCCTGGAACCGCAGAAATTCTCTCATATAATTTGCTTCATTCCAAACACTGCGCTTGAGTTCAAAAATGCGGCATACCGTCTCTTCTCCATGCATCTGTTCCACTGCACTCCCCACCCGGAAACCCAGCTTCAAAAAATGATAAATCGCATTAATTTTGTCTCTCTCATGAGACAATGCCGCACTAAATATCATATCATACACATTAAAGCCCAGCCGGTCATTTACCGAGCGGGCAACCTTTTCCGCCTTTTCTTCGTCCGTCTGTACATAGATATATTCTGCAAACAGCTCCATTTCATGTTCCCGTTCCACATACAAAAAAACCTGCTCCTCCGGAAGCCTTGCAGCCCACGCATCATAAACCGCAGTAAATATTCCATCCGGAGTATCTTCACACAAATAAATTGTTTTCATGCTATGCCTCCTTAAAAATTTGTTTTACAAGAGTTATACCGGTCGTGAGTTTGGCTCATCTGTAATACACGGTTATGAAGGCATATCATGTTTTCCGAAAACACGCTTGCTCTCCGCTTGGACGTAACAGTACTAAGCTCATGAACGGCTTACCATTCATTCGCCAAGTACTGACGTCCTGCACAGGGTTTTTCTCCAAACAAATGATATGCCCTTCATAACCGAGATAAACTCTTTTAAGCCAAACTCACTTTATTCCTTCTGTTCGATAAGATAATCTCAAGCACCACTGGAAAAGCTAAGTATTCGTAAAGGTATTTTATTCTAAGCAAAGAACTGTCTCGCACATTGGTACTTAACGAAGGAATGCATACGCATTCATGAGTTTAGTACCACTATGTGTGAGACAGAGCGCAAGCGGGGACGAAGCTTGAATAAAATACCTTTACGGATACGGTCCTTTCTGAAAGTGTTCGAGATACCATTCTTCTAAATAGAATCACTTCACATGATAATCGTCAAAAAGCGATAACTGCCGAAACGTTACATCATAATCCAGCTCCCAATTTTTGCGCCGGTCCAGTTCCAAAATCCTTCTTGTAATATAGTCCTCATCAATCCTTGTTTGAAACATCATTCTCCCGCCACAAGTAATAAAGTAATGTGCTCGTTTCAGCACGACCCCGATACGTTTCAGATTCTCAAAGGTGAGTCTGCTGCTCTTCCTTGCCATCACAATACGCCTCGCTGATTTCACTCCGATTCCGGGTACCCGTAAAAGCAGCGGATAGGGAGCCGTATTGACCTCCACCGGAAAATTCTCCAGATGACGCAAGGCCCATTCACACTTCGGGTCTAAATAGACGTTGAAATTAGGGCGTTCCTCCGACAATAATTCCTCTGCCTGAAAACCATAAAACCGCAAAAGCCAGTCCGCCTGATAAAGACGATGTTCCCTGAGCAGCGGCGGTTTTGTTCCCACTGCCGGCAGCCTGCTGTCCTCATTCAGTGCTACATAGGCAGAATAGAAAACACGTTTCATATCAAATTTGTGGTACAAGGCCTGCGCAACTGCCAAAATCTGGTAATCATTTTCCTCTGTTGCCCCGACAATCATCTGTGTACTCTGCCCCGCTGGAACAAATTGGCTATCCTTCGACGGCGGTACTACCAAAGCATTCCCATACTCAACCGGCTTCAGCCCTTCAGTCTCCTCTATAGCATTCTTTGCCTCCGCAGCTGATTTTCCTATCCATCGACCTTCCTTTGTTCCTATCTGATGAATTCCACTGCGGCCACTATGCCCTATCCCAAGTTGAATCTGACGCATTGAAGTCAGTATCGTCTTCCGTGTCTTATTCGGTGCAAGTTCTCGTAAACCGGCGGCAGTTGGCAGTTCCAAATTAGTACTCATGCGGTCTGCCAGATACCCGACCTGCCCAACAATATACGGGTCTGCCCCCGGAATAGCCTTTACATGGATATACCCGTTGAAATGATGCTTCTCCCTTAAAAGCCTTAACGCAACATAAATCTCCTCCATCGTCTGTGTCGGATTCTTTCTGATTCCGGAGCTGAGAAATAGTCCCTCAATATAATTGCGCCGATAAAACTGCATGGTCAATTCGCATATCTCCTCCGGAGTAAAAGAGGTTCTAATTGTGTCATTCGATTGACGGTTAGCACAATATTTGCAGTCGTAAATGCACTCATTCGTATACAATATCTTCAGCAGGGATATACATCTTCCGTCAGCGGAAAAACTGTGGCAAATCCCACAGGCTGCAGTATTCCCCATTGCGCCGAAAGTACCCTTGCGCTCAACGCCGCTGGAAGTACACGCAACATCATATTTGGCCGCATCAGACAAAATGGTGAGTTTCTCCTCTAACGATAAATCTTCTATAATAGTCACCGGACAGCCTCCTTGTATAAAACATATGTTCTCGAATATATGTTCTATTATACCAGATTTCTGTCATATTACAAGCTCTTTTTCTCCAGACAAATGACACCCAGACGGTAATAGCCCTGAATGTCCGTCTGCTCCAACTTTTCCATAATCTCTTTTACGATTGACTGGAACTCGGCATTAGTCAAATCGGCATCGGTGCGAAGTACCGCTTTTTTTCCAAGAGAAAGCTCCTGCACAAAAGCCTTTGCAATTTCGTCTTTCTCGTAATATTTATCGGCCAGACGATAATATTCCAGTTTATCGGAATCTGCCAAATACTGTCCCAGACTGTTATCACACAGGCAGCGGTCATTTTCCTTTAGTACCGCTTCAGCCACTTCATCTGACACATTCAGCATAACGTTTGCAATATCCGGGTCATCATTACTCGTCACGTCTACCACATACCATTCTCCGTCAATCCTGACCTTATTCCATGCATGGTTCTGCTTTCCGTTTAAGGTTCCTGTCACGACGATGCTTTCCACTCCCAGAGCTTTGGATAATAATTGAAATGCACCTGCATAGGCAAGGCAGACACCTTTCTGCTTAACCAAAGCGCCAAAAGGCGTCATCGAATCGGAGTACCCCTCCGCTTCGCCTGGTGACATATCATTATCTGATGCCTGATTATCATAATCCACAGTATCACACAGATAGGCATTGATTGCCAATACCTTGTCCAAATCCGTCATTCCCTCCTCTTCAAGCTCTCCGGACACAAACGCCACCTGTTCCATGACCTGCTGCTGTTTCCTGTTCCTTGTCGCTCTATCCTCTTCATAACGTACAGCTATTATCTCTCCCTGTCCCAAAACCGATATTTCCTTTACGGCCGGAATGAGCGGATTTTGATAATATGCCTCATAAAACGCATCCACGATCTCTTCCCGGCCGGATACCGCCTGCATATCCGAAATGCGAATCTCTTCATCACCTGCCAACAGACAGGCGGCAAGAAAACGGCTGAGATTTGTCGTGCCTGTCGGATGATCCAGCAGATTCCCAAAACTCTCCTGCGGATTCTCTTCGCCGCTTTCGTCCTCTTTTTCCGCTGCACTCCCCTTTTCCGAAATGTCCCCGCCTGCGCCTTCTTCCAGCCGCACAGCAACCTCTACATTTTTCAGCAGCCCTGCCATTTTACTTTTCAGAATATTCTGCCGTGTTTGCAGTTCTTCCAAATCCTTCTGGTAAGTATTCCGGTCAAACCGTTCGATATAAAAACTTCCCTCAAACTCTGTACCCTCTACCATATAGGGAAGCTGCAGCATTTCCTTTACACGGTCCCCGTCGTCAACATTTACCGGTTCTGCCTCCTCTATTTTGTAACGAAGCAGCCGCTGCGACATGGTTCCGTCACAAAGCCGCACCCACTGGTATCTTGATAATAAGTCTATACTTCCGGCAAACCGTGTCATGCCAAATTCACCGTCATTTCCGTTTTCCTCTTCACAAAAAGGCAGTCTCCCCGCCATTTCCCGCTTCGGAATCAGGGCACTCACCATAGACGTTCCTGTTTTGTTCACGGCAATCACACCATAGTAATATTCCCGATCCTCTTCCTCTGCCGTATACAGTTGAAACTCCTGGTTCATCGTATCCCCTGTGTCCTCCGGCTGCCATATGGTGTCCACCGTTTCTGCGACAATATCACAGCTTTCATAGAAACCGCTGATTTCATCATCTTTTGTCAGATAAGTTGCCTCCACAATCAGATAGCACTCCGCAGCCTCTACCGGCTCCCAGGAAAGCATGCCATTCCCATATTCGGATACTTCAAATTGAAAATTTTGAACCCTGTCCAGCTCCCCCTCAATCTCAATCTGCGTAACTTCCGGATCGTCTAACTTCTCACCGGTTTGTAAATCCAGCCATTTCACCAGATACATTCTGCCAAGGTTGCCCCAGTCCTGATTCTCCCCTTTTTCAAACAGAAAATAATCCGAATGTTCATATTCCCGTAAAAAGGCCTTATCGGCAAACAGCGTGGACACATTCAGCAGCGGATAGTCCGGCGGCAGCAGCGAAAGCGTTTTTTGCTCCTTGTCCCATCTATATTTGCAGTAGATTTTATGGTTCAAGTCCCGGTCCTGATAAAGCTCCACTGCATCATCATAGTATTCGATTCCCATTGCCGAAAAGTCGATATCCGCCTGCAAAACCACGGGGCTCGAACGGTCATAACCCGCTTCCTGCTGTTCCACCGTTCCAGCCTCTCCTTCCTCATACGGTTTGCCTGTTTCTTCCGCCCCATTCTTTGTCACGGATCCCCCGCACCCTGTCAATTGCAGGAGGAAAACACTGAGCAGCACACCGCACATGATCCGCTTTATCCTGCATATCCTCATTTCCATAAGCCAAACATTTACTCCTCTGTTTTTGTCATTTCTTTTATACTAGCTACACTTAATATTTGCCGCAGGCAAATGTTTAGTGTAACTGCATATACCGCGGCAAATAATTGGAAATGGTAATCCATTTTGTTCGCGAGTATAACAATTCCCGAATGCAGGCGGTCATTTCCCGCTCGCTTACCTGCTTCCCCTCCAGATAATAATACTGATCCGATTGTGCAAACGCCGCAAAGAGAACGGTTTCCCCGTCTAACTCCCCTTTTGCCAGATAGACTGCCGTCCCTTTTATTTTTTGCGGTCTTGTCTGATACAACGGCTGGTATCCAATGTTTTTTACCGTCCCGGACAAAATGGTTACCGTTCCCTGTCCGATTAACCGCTCTGACCGCTTTGCCGCTCCGTCAAAAAGATAAACGTCGGTCTCATCAAGCCCCAGATAAGAATTCCTTTCCTCTCCAAAACTCTTTTGCAGGTCTTCTGTGCCACTATCGCCTGTAGCAGACAAGGAATCTGCACGCAAATCATAATAAATGATATGCCTGTCCTGCCTCCATATTCCGCCTGCTATCAGCAAAAGAACTGCTAGCACAGCGGCATAATAAAGCCGCTCTCTTCCTCCCTGCCTGCCAAAAGCCCTGTTTCGCCTTGTCCCGCCTGCAGTGGATTGATTATTCCTTTCCCCGGAAATGTCCTTTATCATGGAAACAGTGTCTTCTGTCAGTGTCTTTGACGGGTGCTGTCTGTCCATAAATGATTTATAATATTGTTTCATTGTCAAACTCCTCTCCTGGTACATCATTGCATTATTTTCCAAGTAATATACACCTGCCTTTTGCGCCAGTACTGCGTTGTCGTCAGTCAACAATGCCACCGCATTGCCTCCTTCCTCCGCCTTGTCCTGACACAAAATTCAGGTATCTATTACTTCGGAATTAATGCAACAATGTACTAGTTTTTTGCCGAGAAGCGCCCGCCCTCTGGCAAGCTGGGACTTCACCGTACCTTCCTTTCGTTTCAGGCATTGACTGATTTCCTTTATCGAGAGTTCTTCATAATAGTATAAATGTATAATCGTCCTGTAGGTTGGCGGCAGGCTCCTTACCGCTGTATATACCCTCCATTCCATTTCCGATGAACCATCTGGCAGCGCTTCACCCCATTCATCATTTAACGGCAAAGTCTGCTGCTTCATCATTTTTCTTCTGTGTGTTTTTCCACAGTTCACCGTCACCCGTATCAGCCAGTTTCGGATATGCTCCCGGCTTTCCAATTTGTGTATAGACTGCACAAGACGAAGGAAAACCTCCTGAAAAATATCTTCGGTGTCCTCCTTCGTCCTTCCATATATCATGGCCATACGATATACCATGTCACTATATTCCTTTACAATCTGCTCAACATCAAATTCCTGTCTGTTCTCCAAGGTTTTTCTCCTGTTTTCAAGCGATTTATTCCTGCGGGCAATGAGCCAAGTGCCGTGCTTGCACGAGCATTTGGCGAATGCCGCAAGGGTCAATAACCCTGCTGCTTGCAGCGGGGTTATTGACCGCCAGCCTTATGCTACATAGCACAATATGGATAAGTGTAACATCTGCTCAAAAACATTTCAACCCTTTCAGACATTTCTACAGGTCTTAAAAATCCTCATTTGCCAGTTTGACTTCGATTAACTGATTTTCATTAAATGTAAAACTAACGTACTTTGATGCATATTCGACTTCGTAATCAGCAAAAGCCATTCCGTCTGATTCCGTAAAACTTGTCGGTTCCCCGTATGCCGCTTTCATGTCCTCCACGGTAGATACTCCGGATTGAATGCCTTTCGGCAGCACAAAGGTCATATTCCCCTCCGTATTATAAGACATACTAATCGACATCGCTGTCGCCGTGCAGGCCCGATAAGGTTGCGGACTGCCTGTTTCATTGGCAATGTTTACCTGTATCTCGCAGTTTTCGCGATAGAATGTACACATTGGATCAAGGGTATAGGCATCCAGTTCACCCTCAATATCTCCGTCCAGCTCCCAGCCCCGTTCTACCAGCGTTTCCACATCCATAGGCAGTTGATAAAGCTCCCCGTTTATCAAAAGCTGATAGCTGTATAAATCATCTGACAGTTCTCCGAACTCCTGCGTACTGCTTCCGGTATCCGACAAATCCTCCGTGTCAGCCAACTCCTCTGTATCCGGCTCTTCCGGTACGTCCTCAGTCGTTTCTTCTGTGTCCTCTGCCAAATCCTCTGTGGCTTCTTCCGTGACCGCAGGTTCCCCTTGTCCAACATCTGATGCCCCACAGCCTGTGACACAAAGCAGCATCAAAAAAATGCACCCTTTTGCAAAAAAATTCTTTTTCATACGTGTTCTCCTTTTTTATCATAATTTCATCTATTAATACTCAGGAAAACGGCAAAAGGTTGCATTTTTTCATTTTTATTATACTAGTTAACCTTAGTATTTGCCGAAGGCAAATGCTTAGTTTAACTGCATATACTGCGGTGAAATATTGAATTCGGCAATTAATTTCGTTCGCGAGTATAAAACAGGCCCGCCTACTCTGTCACTACCCTGTTCTCTGTTTTTTTCCTATCCCGCTTCACAAATACTGCTTTAAACACGGTTCTCACCAATGGCTGGATAAAGAACATTTGGCTGAAAAATGCAAATGGAAGGTTAAAGCAGACCAGCTTCATCCAGTTTGCAAGCAGTGTCAGCAGGTTAAAACCGGCATAGTATGGATAATACATAAACGCTGCCAGAAAACTCATGACCGGACACATAATCCCCACGGTTGCGCAGATAATTGCAGATTCAAACAATACGGGATGCGTATCTTTAGGGTCAAACACGTTTTTTGCCAGCTTAAAGGACAAAGGTCCGCCAAGGACATTTTCCAGAATATACGCACATAAGAATTCTACCAATACAATTGCCCAGATTGGCAGCATATGGCCAAACATATACACTCCGCCCTGGTGGCGGATTGCACCAAGCACACTGCCTGCACCGGTCACCTCCATAAGCGTTGTGCCGTTTACGACATATAAGCTGTAAAATACATAGGCATGAACAGTTACGATTACCGTTAAGAATGCAAATATCATTCTCTGAAATTGATTTTTAGGCATAATAAATTTTCTCCTTTTCTTTGCACATAACTTTAATTTCTAATTGCCATTTTGACAAAAAGAAAGACACAGGCAGCACATGCCATGATAATCCCTTTTGCTGAACATTGTCCCGTAATCAGATTTACATGCTATGCACTACTTGTGTCGTTATGTTTCTTATTATCTTATTCTTTTTTCAACAGTTGTGAGTATATCATTTTTTAAATAAAAAAGTCAAGAAATCAATTTATTCAAACTTTTTACTTTATTTCCACTTTTTTTGTTGATTTTTCCCAGCAGCATTTTACTGCTCTGCCCGCACATTAAATGCCTGCATTCCCGGATACACTGCGCTTATGCCAAGTTCTTCTTCTATGCGCAAAAGCTGATTATATTTTGCCACTCGTTCCGTTCTGCTCGGCGCACCGGTCTTAATCTGGCAGGTGTTCAATGCCACTGCAAGGTCTGCAATCGTTGTGTCCTCCGTTTCGCCGGAGCGGTGTGAGGAAATGGCCGTATAACCCGCCTTATGTGCCATTTTTATGGCTTCCAGCGTTTCCGACACCGATCCAATCTGATTCAGTTTAATCAGAATCGAGTTTCCACACCTCTGCTCTATTCCCTTGAACAGCCTTTCCGTATTGGTGACAAACAAATCATCTCCCACGAGCTGTACTCTATCTCCCAGCTCCTTCGTCAGTTGCTGCCAGCCCTCCCAATCCTCTTCGTCCAGTGCATCTTCAATAGAGATAATCGGATATTTATCCACCAGCTGTTTCCAGTGCTCAATCAGCTGCGCCGAGGTAAAGCTTGTCCCCGCCTTCGGGAGCACATACTCACCCTTCTTTGCACCCTTCCACTCACTAGACGCAGCATCCATAGCAATCATAAAATCTTTCCCCGGTTCATATCCCGCTTTTTTTACTGCTTCTAAAATATACTGTATGGCTTCCTCATCACTGCTTAAATCCGGTGCAAAGCCGCCCTCATCTCCTACAGAAGTTGCCAGGCCTTTTGCTTTTAACAGTGCCGCCAGTGCATGAAAGACCTCCGCACACCAGCGCAATGCCTCCCGAAATGACGGTGCCCCCACAGGCATAATCATAAATTCCTGTACATCTACCGTATTGGCAGCATGAGCGCCGCCATTTAAAATATTCATCATCGGAACCGGCAGACGATTGCCCGACACTCCTCCCAGAAAGCGGTACAAAGGCATATCTAAGGAAGCTGCCGCTGCTCTCGCTGCGGCAATGGATACTGCCAAAATCGCATTTGCACCTAATTTTGATTTGTCCTTAGTCCCGTCGGCATCAAGCATTGCCTTGTCCACAGCGTAGGTATCCGAAGCATCCATGCCGACAACCGCATCATGAATAACCGTATTGATATTCTCTACCGCTTTTGTCACTCCTTTACCCAGATATCTTGCCTTGTCGCCGTCCCGCAGCTCCAATGCCTCAAATTCACCCGTAGACGCACCGCTCGGTGCCGTTCCCCTCGCCGTTGTTCCGTCCACCAGCGTTACCTCTGCCTCCACAGTAGGATTTCCTCTGGAATCCATAATTTCTCTTCCGATAACCCGCTCAATTTCCAAAAAATTCATCTTCTACATCTCCTTCCGTTAACCTCTGAGCATATATTTTTCAAACGGTACCCGGAGGATACACATCCCCCACTTATACTATATTATGCGAAAAAATATTCATTATTCCTCATTTTTCAAAATTCCCAAAAATTATTTTCCCGATACCCGGCCATAATGTCCAAAATCCCGCTGCCACGAAATACCGCCTGCACAGCCTGTTGACGGCATATATCATACTGCCGGAATTTTGCCGCAGCCTCCTGCGCATCCTGATATACCTTCCAGTAACCGGAAAAAAGATAATTTTGTCCACTGTTTTCTACAAATCCCTGTACATCAGGCAGCGGATATTCCAGAAAAACACCGATTTCATGAGGAAATTCACTCTTTCCCTCCCGGTAAAGCGATAATCTGTCCCACAGGCAGGCCAGCATACCGCCAAGGCTAACCGTCTCATATCCGTTTCCCCTTAAAAACGAAAGCTGCTCCCTTCGCTGTACATATTCTCTCAGCAGCTCTTCCCTATACAGATAGGCAATTCCCCGCTGCGCTCTCTCCCCGCCAAAGCAACAGGATATACCGCTTCCGGTAAGCAGACCTTTTATGTAGGTGAAATCTGCTTTGGTAACTGTCATCATATTTGCCGCCTTAATCCCGACAAGAACCGGCATACAATGAATCGATAAAAGCATAGAAATCCTTTGGTATTCGTTCTGCATGCTATCCAAATCAGCCATTGCCGTACCCTCTTTTCCACATCTTTTTGTTACTATTCCCCGCAGCAAAAAATTTTACTCAAAAAAAGAGCAGTATTCCCATTTTTATCTGGAAATACTACTCATTATTTGTCAGAAAAAACCAACTTACACTAGACCGAACAAACGTTTCATGCTATAATGAAACGGAGGTGAAGCATATGCAAATACTACTGATTATAATTATGGCCATTGCTGCCGTTATGCTAATTTTATATTTTATCGCTTTACTGACCAAGGACAGCCGAGTACTCATTGCCTTCCGTGTCACCATGCTGATTCTGATTGCCACACTTCTCATCTCCTGGATTGTCAGCCTCATCACGGGTCAACATCTGCACTTACTGCTTATTATGGCTGTCATCTTTATCGTGATGTACATTTTATCCTGATATTCCGACGTATGTTCAGGAGGAAGTCCCTTAAACAGTCAGGCTTCCTGCCGTTTTTCCCTTACCAGCAGTACACGTATTGCATTTAAAACGGCAAGCACCATCACGCCGACATCTGCAAATATCGCCAGCCACATATTGGCAATTCCCACTGCCCCCAGGATCAGGCATAATATCTTAATCCCGATTGCAAAATAAATGTTCTCATACACGATACGGATACATTTTCTGGATATTTTAATTGCTCTGGCAATCTTTAACGGATCATCGTCCATCAACACAATATCCGCCGCTTCAATTGCGGCATCAGACCCCAGTGCGCCCATGGCAATACCGATATCCGCTCTGGACAGCACAGGAGCATCATTTATCCCGTCTCCCACAAAAACCAGCTTATCCTTTCCGGTCTTTTCCGACAACAGCTTCTCTACCTTCTCTACTTTATCTGCCGGCAGCAATTCACTGTAAACCTCCGAGATACCAAGCTCTTTTGCCACATGATCTGCCACTTTTCCGGCATCGCCGGTCAGCATAACAGTCTTGGTCACTCCCGCATCCTTCAATGCACAAATCGCTTCCTTGGCATGCGTTTTCAACTGGTCCGAAATCAATATATGACCTGCATATGCCCCGTCGATTGCCATATGAACAACGGTTCCGACATGATGACAATCCTGATATTCAATACCCAGACGCTTCATCAGTTTCGCATTGCCGGCGGCCACCGAAATCCCGTCTACCTTTGCCGTAACTCCGTTACCTCCGATTTCCTCCACATCGGTAACTCTTTTCCGGTCCGGTTCCCTGCCATATGCCTTCTTCAGGCTCTGGCTAATCGGATGCGATGAAAAGCTCTCAACCAGAGCGGCATATTCCAGCAGTTTGGCGTCTTCCCGGTCACTGTGATGTACTCCGCTGACTTCAAATACCCCCTGTGTCAACGTTCCTGTCTTATCAAACACAACACTGCGCACCTGGGAAAGTGTTTCCAGATAATTTGAACCTTTTACTAAAATCCCTTCCCTGCTGGCACAGCCAATTCCCGCAAAAAAACTTAGAGGAATACTGATTACCAGCGCACAGGGACAACTGATAACTAAGAAAGTCAGGGCACGATAAATCCATTGCCCCCACTCCGGCGGCAAATCCAAAAACAGAATGCGTACAAGCGGAGGCAAAACAGCCAGCGCCATAGCGCCATAGCACACAGCCGGAGTGTAGTACCGTGCGAATTTAGAAATAAAATTCTCCGAACGTGATTTTCTGGAACTGGCATTTTCCACTAAATCCAGTATTTTGGAAACCGTAGACTCTCCAAACTCTTTCGTGGTGCGGATTTTCAAAACTCCCGTCATGTTAATGCAGCCACTGATGACCTCATCTCCCACTGTCACCTCTCTTGGCAGGCTTTCCCCTGTCAGTGCACTGGTGTTGAGTGTTGCGTTGCCCTCTGTGACAATCCCGTCAATGGGTACCTTCTCACCGGGCTGAATCACGATAATACTTCCGGCTTCCACTTCGTCCGGGTCTATCCTTTCGATTTGTCCGTCCCTTTCTATGTTGGCATAATCAGGCCGGATATCCATTAATTCGCTGATATTCCTTCTACTCTTGCCGACGGCATAGCTCTGAAAGAGTTCACCAATCTGATAGAACAGCATAACCGCAACACCCTCCGTATATTCACCGAGAATAATTGCTCCTACGGTTGCCACTGCCATCAGAAAATTCTCATCGAAAACCTGTCTGTTCAGTATTCCCTTAACGGCCTTTTTTAATATGTCATACCCGATGACCAGATAGGGAATGATAAACAGTAAAAGCCGCCAGTATCCGTCTATCGGAATCAGTGAAAATATAACCATCAGGACAGCCGTTATCAGAATGCGGAATAAAACTTTTTTCTGCTTCCTGTTCATTGCTCAACTCCCCTTCCCCGATTATAAAAAGATTTCACAGTCATCTTCCACTTTCTTGCAATTCTTCAGGACATCCTGCATAACCGCTTTCGGGTCTGTGTTCTCTTCAAATTCCACAGACATTTTCAAGGTCATAAAATTCACGGTCGCATCCTTTACTCCTGCCGTATTCTTGGCAGCGTCCTCCATCTTATTCGCACAGTTCGCACAATCCACATCAATTTTGTATGTCTTCTTCATCATTCTTACCTCTCTTTCTCTGTTCATATTATCATATGAACAATTATTCATATAATGTATTATAACACGTTTTTATCCGTTGTCAACAGATAAACCGAATTTTTTCACCAATTTTTGCTTGTTTCCTTTACACCTTGCTCTTTTTTCGCTACAATAAGAGCTGGCACCTTAAGGCAGACACAGACAAAATACACTGGAAAGGGAAACACACACAGATGACAGATAAAAATACCCGCAAACCAAAACAACAAAGAGGTATCGAAAAACGCAACCAGATTAAACAGACCGCATTACAGCTTTTCTCTCAGAAGGGCTATCACAAGACAACCTCCAATGAAATTGCCAAGGAGGCCGGCATTGCCATCGGAACCTTTTATTCCTATTTTGCCGACAAAAAGAATCTCTACGAAGAACTCGTTTTGGATATGTATAAGAAAATATTAGAGGACTTTCCCGAAATGTCCATAACAGACAGCCCCACCCCCTACAACTTTGTCCGTTCTTATATTCAGGTGCTTTTGGAAAGCCACAATTATATGCCGGCTTTTCAGCACGAAGCAGCTGTGGTGGCCGAGCAGTATGAAGAATTTTATCAGCTGGAGAAAAACTTTCGTTCCCGTATTACCGCTAAACTGATGTCCGTCCTGTTAGAGCACCCTGTCCTGCTAAGGGTAACCGACTACAAGCTTGCCGGGGTAATGGTACAGACATGCGTTGAAGCCTTTATCCATGAAACCCGCTTTCATGCGAACAGCTTTGACTCTACCCATGTGATAAACAATCTGGCCGATATGATATGCCAATACTTATTTAAACCGGAATATCTTTGAGCCGGCAAAAGCGTTTCACTCCTGCGCATTCCGGATAAACTCTACGAATTCACCCTGCGGAATCGGTTTGGAAAAATAGTATCCCTGAATATACTCACACTCCATATCCGAGAACAGTTCTACCATATCCGCAGTTTCTACTCCCTCCACCACGATTTCCATGTTCATCGCCTTAATCATATTCACCACATTCTGCAGGATAATCTGTAGCTTGGGATTGCCCTCCAGATTGGTAAAGCTCTTATCCAGCTTAACTAAATGCAACGGCAGCGAGGCGATTCTCCTCATATTGGAGTACCCGGTTCCAAAATCGTCCAGAGAAAAACTTATCCCTGCACTATCCAAAATCCTCATATTTTCCATCATCATATTCTGAGAATATGATGCAGCCGTCTCTGTAATTTCCAGATTAATCTGCTCCGTAGATATCTGGTACTTTTCTATAATGCCGATAATCTGCTGCGCCAGGCCGCTTTGCATACACTGTGCCACGGATAAGTTGATTTCAATATAATCCAGCTTCAATGCCGCATACTCTTCACTGGCAATAAATCTGCATACCTCCTCCAATACATATTTCCCAATCTTATGAATGGCACCGCTCTTCTCCGCCGCCGGAATAAACACCTCCGGTGAGATAAAGCCATACTTATCGTTCTTTAACCGAAGTAATGCCTCGGCAGAATTAAACCGCTTCTCCCGCACGGAAAAAATCGGCTGATAATATACCATAAAACGGTTCTCCGCCAATGCCTGCTCAATAATGAGGTCTATGTCGCGCATCAGGTCATAATGTTCCTTGCGGAAAACATCGGCGGCATAGATTACTTTTCCGGAATACCCCTTCGTATTCAAATCATCACCGAATGCAAAAAGAGAATTCACACTGTCAATATCCTCCGGGCATCTCGCAATACAGACACAGCTCATCAGATTTACTGCCATCTGCCGAAACTGGACATCTGACTTCATCACCTCATTAACGGCATTTGCCATATCCTCGACCAGATGAAAACGTTTCTCCTCCACTACAAATCGGTACTTGCCGTTGCCGAGATAATAAATATTTGCCTCTAACCCTTTCTTTTTGTCCAAATCGACAAAGCAGTCTGCGATTCGGCAAAGCAGCTGATTAACGGCTTCATATCCCAGCATTTCCCTGACTAACGGAAAGTTAATAATGTTTACCATGATAATCTGCACGGGCTTCTCATTGTCATACCCTCTCTTCATATCATTTGAGTACGCAAGCTGCTTTAACAGTCCCGTCTCCACATCAATGATGTCCTCCGGCCTTTGCACCAGCATTGTAATCAGCAAAAGCGCCACTGCATTGGCAAACATCTCTACCACATAGCCGGGCAGGGCAAACTGTATAATGAGCGCTCCCACCAAAAGCGGAAACATGACAGCCAGTGAGAAAAATCTGACCGTACTAAACAGCCGGCGGTAATGTATCAAATAGCCAATGCCAAAGATGATATAGATAAATGCCGTAACATATAACAGGATAAACCCATTCCCTCTCGTATACGCATCATCTGCGTCCAGATAGAAAACAATATGCCACCTTGCATTTAGTATGAGAAATACAGTCACCACCAAAAGTGGAACAGTCAATAAGCCACGTAACATCTTGCTCTTTTTCAGGATATGCCATGTATCCGTCTGCGCGACCAGATAAATAATATAAGCCGGTGTCATCAAACTATGAAAAAACAAATACAGACTATGAGCAATATATTTTGGCACAACATTTCCCGCTCCCCATTTTCCCAGTACCAATGTCCATATATCAAATATCGTGGACAAAAGTGCAATAATCATCAGTAAAAAGAAAAAGCGGTTCTGCTTGCCCTTGGTCATTTTTCTGGACACGGTGGAAACGCACAGCGTAACCAATAAAATCAGTGCACAATAATCAAAATATATTATTTTTCCCATAGTCCCCCTCCTTCTACTATATCCTATTCAGGTTCAATGAAATATTTCTTATACGTGATGATAAATAGCACCACAGACAACGCCGCCGCCAGATAATCCGTAACCGGCTGAGCCATTGCAATGTATCGTGCGGTATCAAATATGCGGTTAAAAATAAATAAAATCGGCATATACAGCAGGCCCTGTCTGCTGATAGACAAAATAAGCGACGGAACTGCAGCACCGGTAGACTGTATCGCATTAATCATGACAAATAAAATCCCCAGCACAGGACCGGACAAAATGTAAATTCTCGAAAAAGACATGCCAAAGGTAAACGCATCCGGGTTATCCAAAAAGGCTGACACCAGCGGTCCCGCAAAACAATAACAGATTGCCGTCATCACTAGACTGAGGCAAAATGCAAGGCACAGCGAAAACTTCAGCACAGCCCGGTAGCGCTTTTTATTTCTCGCGCCAAAGCAGTAGCCCAAAAGAGGCTGAATACCGCTTCCCACACCAATTAACAACATAACGGCAATCATATTTACCTTCATCGCCACGCCAAGGCCCGCTACCGCCATATCACCAAAGCGGGTCATCACCTTGTTAATCAGCACATTGGACACACTCATCAGTATACTGTTTAAGGACGCCGGAATACCGATAGCCATGACGCCTGTTGCGATGCGGTTTCTCACCCGGTAATCCCGCGGACGGATAGACAGCATCGACCGCTTTGACAGAAGATGAGTCAGATAAAATACGGCCGAAAACACATTCCCCAGCACTGTGGCAATCGCTGCACCGGCAACATTCCAGCCAAACCCCAAAATCATCACCGGGTCCAGAATAATATTCATTAAATTTCCGATAATCATACCTGACATTGCCGTTTTGGCTCTGCCCTCAGAACGGATGACATTACTGAAGGTATTGCTGATAATTAAAAACGGAATACCTGCCGCTACGATATTCAGATACTGCGAAGCATATCCGAGAGTATCCTCACTTGCCCCTACCAGCCTGCATATCGGTTTTACGCACAGCCAGATTACCACCATGGCGATAATGCCAATAATAAGCCCTGTCCAAAAGCAAAACGAGGAGGTCTGTTTAGCCTTTTCCTCTTTCCCCTCTCCGAGCATCCGGGAAATCAGCGACGTCCCCCCAATTCCGAACAACATTCCCACGGCCATGAACAGAAGAAATACCGGTGTGGCAATGGACACTGCTGCCACCATATAGGCATTTTTCGTTTGTCCGATAAAAAATGTATCTGCCAGGTTATACAGCAACACCATAATCATGCTGATGACAGACGGAATAATATTGCTGATAACAGCTTTCGGAACCGGTGCATTTTCAAAAATATCCAATGTTTTTTCTTTCATTTTATCTTTCTCCTTTGTCCATCTATAATTTTACTACAATCTGCCTCTGATTCTTATCCTCTACACAGGTAGATTGGCATGCTTTTTTTCAAGCTGTATCTGCATCCTGGCACCGCTTAACCGCAGCAAATCCTGATACAGAATTTCCCTTGTCCGCTGAGGAAGAATTTCCTCATCAACAAAATGTCTTTCCAATACCATATCACTGTTCATATACCGTTTCTTATACTCCGATAATTGCTGAGCCAGATAGGTCTCTCGCTCCACGCCCTCCAGCTTGCCGAGCTGGCTGTGGCTGATCACTGCAACTGCGCCTTCCGCCTTCATCACGGCCACCTCTGCCTGCGGCCAAACGTAATGCCGGTCTGCTCCTAACTGCTTACAGCCCATAAAGATATATGGACCGCCATATGCCTTGCGCAGAATAACGGTAAGCCTTATCGTAGTTGCCCCGGCATATGCCTGAACCATTTTGGCGCCGTGTCTGATCAGTCCCTTTTGTTCCTGCTCTGCCTCCATGACAAAGCCTGTGGAATCGACCAGTGTAATCACCGGAATATTATAGCAGTCACAGAATTGCACAAACCGTGCCGCCTTATCCGCTGCATCCACGTCAATGGCTCCGTTCTGATGAAGCGTCTGATTTGCCACTATGCCCACGGTAATGCCGCCAAGCTTTCCAAATCCCACTACTATATTCATGGCAAATTCCCTGTGCACCTCGATAAAGCTGTCATCATCTAGTATTTCCCAAATGACAGGCCTGACATCATATACCTGCTGTTTATCCTGCGGAATCAATGTTATTATATCACTTAAATCCTTTTCGTGATAGGCATCCGTGCGAAAAATACGCTCTGGCATGTAACAGGGTGGAAGTAAATCCACCAGATTGCGCACCTGCTGATAACAGCTCTTCTCATCTTCAGCACGGAAATGTGCCACGCCGCTGACTGCGGAATGGATATGGGAACCACCCAGCTCCTCAATCAGATAGTCCGTTCCCTGTACCTCATTGATGACCTTGGCCCCGGTCACAAAGAGATTGCTGATTTTATCTATGGTAAACACAAAATCGGTCAGCCCCGGTGAATACACAGCTCCTCCGGCACAGGTTCCGGCAATAATCGCAATCTGCGGGATATAGCCGGAGGCGAGGGCATTCATCCGAAACAATTCACCGCAGCCCGCAACGGAAGCCGCTCCCTCCTGAATCCTCGCACCACCGCCATCGTAGATTCCGATAATCGGTTTCCTGTCCGCAACGGCCGCTCTTAATATTGCGATAATCTGCCGGCTATGCTGGTATCCGAACGTTCCCCCCATACAGGTAAAATCCTGTCCGTAAAAATATACCCGTTGTCCATAAATTGTCCCATACCCGGTAATCACACCGTCATATCCTGTCTGTTCCTCTCCGTCTTCAGGATAATACTCGGTAAAACTGTCTCTGTCAAATAACAAACGAATTCTTTCTATAATATGAAGCTTATCTCGCTTATGCTGTTTGGCTATGCTGTACGGATTAACACTCTTTAAATACATTTTCCTCTTCTCCTGTAATATTTTATCCGCTATATACTTTAACATAAAACAGCATATAAAGCAAAAACAAAAAAAACTGTAACTTTCCATTCCCTTTTTTCTCATTTTATAGTACAATAGCTTTGTATGAGTTATTTTTATCATTTTTTCATACAAAAGGAGAGTATTCATGATTTACACGAACAAAGCAGGCTACGTCGATGAATCTACTGTTTATCAACAGATATCTGCAAAGAAAAAGAACACGGATAATCCTAATTTTGATGAGATATTACAAAAAGAAACCATTATTTATGCCCAGCCGGCAGACGGTTCACCGGCTGCTTCGGCCAATGCACCGACCGCACCACAGGACATGGAGCAGTATTTTAACGAAGCCGCTGCACTGTATGGCATAGATGTGAACCTGTTAAAAGCCGTGGCAAAACAGGAATCGAATTTTAATCCGAATTGTGTATCCTCTGCTGGTGCCATCGGGGTAATGCAGCTGATGCCCCAAACTGCCTCCTCCCTTGGTGTGGACAATCCCTATGATGCCCGGCAAAATATCCTCGGAGGAGCCAGATACCTGTCACAGCTGCTAAGCAAATACAATAACAATGTCAGTCTTTCCCTTGCCGCTTATAATGCCGGACCGGGCAATGTCGATAAATATAATGGCATTCCCCCGTTTTCCGAAACGCAGAATTATGTCAGCAAGGTTCTCGCCTATATGGGAGAGACTTCGGACGGAGATGCCGGCAGCATTTATGCCGTTGCCTCCACCGATGCCGTAAACATGGCCAATGCCGACAAAATACATATTATTTCGGCCGTACCGGATTACAGGCTCTGACACTGCCAGTCAAGTTTCACCATTGTCTTTCACAACACAGCATTTGCTGTGTTGTTTTTACAAAAAACAACAGAAAGGATATGCGTATGATTCAAATTGAAAGTATCACAAAGACCTACAATGGAACCGTCCGCGCGGTAGACAACTTAAGCCTCACCGTAAATAACGGTGAAATCGTCGGTTTTATCGGTCCTAACGGTGCCGGCAAAACCACCACCCTGAAAATGATGACCGGTATTTTGAAACCAGACAGCGGCACAATCCTGATTAATGATTTTGACATGCAAAAGGAACCGCTTAAAGCCAAGCAGGTTATCGGCTACATTGCTGACAGCCCTGATATGTTCCTGCGTCTCAAGGGATTGGAATTTATGAACCTGATATCCGACATTTACAAAGTGCCGTCAGATATCCGGAAAGAGCGTATCAAAACCTTTGCTACCCGCTTTGATTTGGCTGAAGTGCTGGACAAACCGATGCAGAGTTATTCTCACGGCATGCGTCAGAAAATGATGGTAGCCGCTGCGCTGGTTCATGACCCTGCTGTGTGGATACTTGACGAACCGCTGACCGGCTTAGACCCCAAATCGGCCTACAACCTGAAAGGCATGATGCGTGAGCATGCCGATGCCGGCAATTCCGTCCTTTTTTCCACACATGTTCTGGAGGTCGCAGAGAAGCTCTGTGACAAGGTAATTATTATCAATCACGGAAAAGCCCTGTTTTACGGAACCTTAGATGAACTTACCCACAGATATCCGAATATGGATTTAGAAAAAATATTTTTGGAGATGACTGCCCATGAATAGTTATAAAACGCTTACCAAAACATTTATTTCTGCCATCGGCATGAGCGAGCCACAGGATAAACGCCGCAAGGTTATGATTGTGATTCTCTCCCTGTTTGGCGTTTTCGGTGTTCTATTGCCGGTTGCTGTCGCTGTCGGTATACTCGTAAAGCTGATGACAGAGACCTTACTTCCGTTAGGGTGCGAATCCCTCGGCATTCAGTTAATGTTCCATGTCATTTGCCTGTTCACCGTCATTTTTGGAATCAATGTCATCTTTAATGAATTTTACTTTTCCAATGACATTGAATTTCTTCTTCCCTGGCCGCTTCGGGCTTATCAGATTGTGGCCTCCAAATTTACCGCTGCCTTTTACAATGAGAACATGATGCAGATTGTTTTGGTCATTTCCTGCATTATCGGATACGGTATCGGCTCCAAAATGGGACTGCTGCACTGGCTTCTCTCCATTATTGGAATCATCACCCTGCCAATCATTCCCCTTGCCTACTGCGGTATTATCAGCATACTGATCATGGGCTTTACCAAAGTAATACGAAACAAAGATATGATACAGAAAATATCAGTGGCGCTGATTTTTGCCATGGTACTGGTTTTAGTCGGCTCTATCGGCTTTCTGCAGAATATGGATATTGACAGCTATGTGGCGACTCTGGCTTCCGGGGATCAGACATTTTTCAATGTAATGAATCTTGTTTTCCCCAACGTTCCCCTCTTTGTCAAAACCTTCAACGAGGGAAGCATACTCGCTCTTATCGCATATATTGCGGTTAATGCTGCTGTTATCGCCGTTATGCTGCTGCTATCCGAAGCACTGTATTTCAGGGGAGTAATCGGACTGACCTCCTCTGACAACAACAAACCGGCCAAAGCCATAGACCAGTTGCTGGCAGGCTGCTCACAGCATTCACAGATATGGGCTTATTTTATGAAAGAAGTCCGCATACTGGTGCGCACCCCTGTATTTTTCACCAACTGTATTGCCATTAACTTTCTGTGGCCGATTTTCGTCTATGCCATGTATAAAATCCAAAGCAGAAGATTCACGCTTGCCGAGCTGCAGCACTACTATGCCCATAGAGATTTGCGTATCCAGCTCATCTTTCTGCTTGGCAGCGTAGGTATCTCTATCATTGTTGCTGCCATCAACAGCCTCAGTTCCAATGCGATATCCAGGGAAGGCAAACATTTTTCCTTTATGAAATATATACCGGTTCCCTATTTCATTCAATGGCATGCCAAAGCACTTGTGGGAATCGTCTTTCCGGCAGCCGGGGTATTGATTTTCTATATACCGGCATGTATTGTGGTAAAAGTACCGCTGATTCAGATACTGCTGTTTACCTGCCTCAGTATCATGTCCGTCACCCTTGTTTCCTATATGGGAATCTACATTGATTCTATCCAGCCCAAACTAATCTGGGACGACGAGATGAGCGCTCTGCGCGAAAACTATAACACCTTTTTCTCCATGGCAATTTCCATTGCCTTTACCGGTGTGGTATGTATAGGCGGTTTTTTCCTGTTTTGTAATACCAAGATATCCATTACATTTCTCGCCTTTATCTTCGTCATTATTTTGGAAGTGGCAACCATTGTCGTATTGCTGCTCACGAATAAATCTTTTATCCGCAATATACAGGAACAGGAGGAGACATAATGTCTCCTCCTGTTTATCTGTCTACATATCGTAATCCGGTCCTACCAGCAGCACGTCCACGTCATTATATCCATAATCCGTCAACGCCTTTCTGATTTTGTGCTTCGTGTCCTCATTGGCATTAATATTGATTCTCTCATACAATTCAAACACATAGCTCACCCATTTTTCATAAATTTTATTTCTGATCTCTGCATTGGCTGTCATTTCTCTTGCCTTGCGGTCCTTTTCCACAGAGCGTTCAGGCTTCTTTAAAATCGGTTCGTCCATTTCCTCTTCTGCCTCTCTCTCTGCGTCTACAGCATAGAGAACATCGACAACACCCTCCGATAAAGTTCCATGGATATCGGTAATTCCCGGGTCGTCCTCTCTGAGATTCCTTGCTGCGTCCATCACATCCTGACCAGGCCCGAAGAAATCTGCCATAATTCCTTCCACCTGTATAATGCCGCCGAACTCTTCACTACCGGCTTCTTCCTCGCCGGCCGTTATTCCTGAAGGCTCATCAATTTCCCCGCCGTTCTCCTCTGCCCTCATCTCACTCTCCAGCTCTTCCAGAAAGGATAAATCCACATTATTCAAATGACTGTTGCCATATGCAATCTCTTCTAACGCATCAATGCGGACAATACCGCAGTCATACATTTCCAAAAGCAATTCGTGCACGCCCTGCTCTACGCCGACAAAATAGTGATAGAACTTTTCGGCGTTCTCGCCTTCCTTGCAGTCCTCTACCTCCCGGAGATTATACCAGTAATCCTTGGTACAATCGATGGTTCGCTTCTTAATCTCATTGCCTTTGGCCCTAAGCTCCTTCACACGCTTGACTTTTTTCTGGCGTCTGGTAAAAAGATGAAGATTAAAACTCCAAATTAACAGATAAATTAAAAATACTGCCAGTAATCCCCAAATAATATATGTTTTCATCGATAATAATATCCTCTGTTCTCCATATTTTACTGTCTATTCTCAAACATTGAATACATTATACATGGTTCATGATATTTTTTCAACTAATTCAAATTTTTTCTTCTTTGCGAGTTCATATTGCAGCAGCCTTTTGCCGTTCTCACGGCAAATACTACAGATTGGAATAGCCCATCAAAGCGACATCTACCGCTTTTGCCGCTTCCCGACCCTCTCGAATTGCCCATACTACCAGAGACTGCCCTCTATGCATATCTCCCGCAGTAAAAACCTTGGGAACATTTGTACAGTAAGCACCCTGTTCCGTTTTCACATTGGTACGCTCGTTCAACTCTACGCCAAAGGCCTTCGCCACATATTCCTGCGTGCCCAGAAAACCTGCCGCAATCAATACCATATCGCACGGAACCTCATATTCACTGTCTGCCAGTTCAGACATCGTCATCCGGTTTGTTTTGGAATCCTTCTTCCACTCCAGCTTCACGCATTTTGCCGCTACTACATTTCCTTCTTTATCCTTGACAAACTCCTTGACTGTCGTCTCGTAAATACGCGGGTCCTGACCGAAAACGGCAATGGCTTCTTCCTGACCATAATCTGTTTTTAACACCTTCGGCCACTCCGGCCAAGGATTACTGTCTGCCCTGCACACAGGCGGCTTGGGCATCATTTCCAACTGTACCACGCTCTTACAGCCCTGGCGGATAGAAGTACCCACACAGTCATTGCCTGTATCTCCGCCACCGATAACCAATACGTTTTTCCCTTTTGCACTGACGTACTGATTATCCTGAAAACCCGAATCTAACAGACTTTTCGTCGTTGTCTTTAGAAAATCGACCGCAAAATAGATTCCTTTGGCATCTCTCCCCTTTGCTTTGATATCTCGCGGATTAGAAGCTCCACAGGCAAGGACAACACTGTCATATTCTTTTAACAAGGTATCCGCCTTAACCGCTCTCTCGTCCGGGTTGGTAAGATACCCACCCATGACATCCTCCTTTGCCACGCGGGGATTCATCGCTGCCTTTGTCGCTCCCACATTGGCACCGGTAATAAACTCAACCCCTTCCTCCTTCATCACTTGAACTTTGCGCTCGATAATCCGCTTCTCCAGTTTCATATTGGGAATTCCGTACATCAGCAGCCCGCCTATCCGGTCACTTCTCTCATACACGGTCACGGAATGTCCCCGTTTATTTAACTGGTCCGCAACGGCAAGTCCTGACGGTCCCGAACCGATTACTGCAATTTTCTTGCCGGTTCGCACCTGCGGTGCTTTAGGTGCAGCCAGCCCGTTTGCATACGCTGCCTCAATAATGCTTCTCTCATTCTCCTTATTGGACACCGGTTCACCGTTCAGATTACAGGTACAGGCCGCCTCACAAGGCGACGGGCATACCCTTGAAGTAAACTCCGGAAAATTATTGGTCTTTTTTAACCGTTCATATGCCTCCTCCCAGTTACCATTATAAATCAAATCATTCCATTCCGGAATCAGATTATTCAGCGGGCACCCGGAAGCCATACCGCCAATCATCATGCCCGACTGGCAAAAGGGCACGCCACACTCCATACATCTCGCTGCCTGTGTGCGCTGCTTCTCCTTTGAAAGCGGTACATGGAACTCGTCAAAATTCTTAATGCGCTCCTGCGGACTTACCTCCAGACTGGTTTCCCTGTCATATTCTAAAAATCCTGTTGTTTTTCCCACGTTTTTGTTCTCCTTTCCGATCTTCGCTCCCGATATTATTTCTTCATTGCATAGAATGCTTCAATCTGAGCCTGTTCAGAGCTAAGCCCTTTCTCCTCCATCTGCACAATCATATTCATCATATTCTTATAATCATGCGGAATAATCTTTTTAAACTTCGGCAGGTATTCGCCAAAATTATCCAGAATCTTCTTACCGATAGCAGAGTTGGTATATGCCACATGCTCCTTAATCATCGTATTGAGTTCCAGCACATCATATTTATCCACTACCTGCTCAATGGCAACCATTTCCTTATTCAGCTTCATATACAAGTCACTGTCCATATCCAGCACATACGCCACGCCGCCGCTCATACCCGCAGCAAAATTCTTACCGGTATCACCCAGAATGACCACACGTCCACCAGTCATATATTCACAACCATGGTCACCAACACCTTCACAAACCGCCGTCGCACCGGAATTGCGGACGGCAAAACGCTCACCTGCCACGCCATTGATATATGCCGAACCTGACGTTGCACCGTAAAGGGCTACATTACCGATAATAATATTTTCCTCCGGCTTATACTGCGCCGTTTTTGGCGGATACACAATGAGTTTTCCGCCGGAAAGCCCCTTGCCGAAGTAATCATTGCTGTCACCTACCAATTCCAGAGTAAGCCCCTTCGGAATAAAAGCACCAAAGCTCTGTCCACCAGAGCCGTTACACTTGACGGTAAAGGTATCCTCCTCCAGAGAATTATGATACTTTTTGGTAATCTCCGAGCCAAAAATCGTTCCCACAGAGCGGTCGGTATTTTTCACATCAATTTCCACGCTCTTTTTCTGCCTCTTATCCAGTGCCGTTTTGAACGTTTTTATCAATACTTTTTCATCTATCGTATCCGGCAGCTGGAAATCGTATACGTTCTTCTTATCATATACGATTTTGTTCTGTGGACTGTCGACAAACGGATTGTCCAGAATTGCCGATAAATCTACCTTTCTTTCGGCAGCACCCTTTCCAGCTTTCAGCAAATCAGTACGTCCCACCAGCTCGTCCACCGTTCTGACCCCTAATTTTGCCATGTATTCCCGCAGTTCCTCCGCAATAAATACCATAAAGTTGACCACATATTCCGGTTTGCCCTTAAATCTCTTCCGCAGTTCGGGATTCTGTGTCGCCACACCTACCGGACAGGTGTCCAGATTACATACGCGCATCATTACACAGCCCATCGTCACCAGCGGAGCAGTGGCAAACCCGAATTCTTCGGCTCCCAGCATGGCGGCAATCGCCACATCCCGGCCTGTCATCAATTTACCGTCCGTTTCCAAAACGACTTTATTGCGCAAATCATTCATAATCAGCGTCTGATGTGTTTCCGCCAGTCCCAGCTCCCATGGAAGCCCTGCATTGTAAATCGAATTTCCGGGAGCGGCACCGGTTCCTCCGTCATATCCGGATACCAGAATTACCTGCGCTCCTGCTTTGGCCACACCGGCCGCCACGGTACCCACACCGGCCTCGGACACCAGTTTAACGGAAATCCTTGCATCCGTATTAGCATTTTTACAGTCATAGATCAACTGTGCCAAATCCTCAATAGAATAAATGTCATGATGCGGAGGCGGTGAAATCAAACCGACACCCGGTGTGGAATGACGCGTTTTCGCAATCCACGGATACACCTTTCCACCAGGCAGATGTCCGCCCTCACCGGGCTTGGCCCCCTGTGCCATTTTAATCTGTATTTCCTTTGCACTGGTCAGATACTTTGACGTAACACCAAAACGTCCTGATGCCACCTGCTTAATTGCTGAGCAGCGGTTCTTTCCGTCTGCGCCGATAACCAGACGTTCCAAATCTTCACCGCCTTCGCCGGAATTGGACTTTCCACCTAACATATTCATCGCAATTGCCAATGTCTCATGTGCCTCCTGTGAGATAGAGCCATACGACATCGCCCCAGTCTTAAACCTCTTGACAATGGATTCCACCGGTTCCACTTCGTCAATAGGCACTCCCTGCTTTGGATAGTCAAATTCCATAAGCCCTCTTAAATTGACTGCATCCATCTCTTCATTAATTAATTTTGTGTATTGCTTGAACAATGTATAGTCTCTCACTCTGGTCGCCTGCTGTAGCAGATGAATAGTCTGCGGATTATACAGATGCTCTTCCTTTCCACTCCTGTACTTATGGCTTCCGCTGGATTCCAGAGCAAGATTCATATCCAGTCCCAACGGGTCAAATGCCGCTGAGTGAAGCTCATCAACCTGCTTTTCAATATCCTTGATGTCAATGCCTTCCACACGGCTTACCGTATTGGTAAAATAGCGGTCCACGACTGCCTTATTAATACCGATGGCCTCAAAAATCTGCGAACTTTGATAAGACTGAATTGTAGAAATTCCCATCTTGGAGGCAATCTTTACAATACCATGAATAATTGCCGCATTATAGTCATTTACGGCAGCATAGTAATCCTTATCTAAGCGGCTGCTGTCAATCAATTCCTTGATGGATTCATGTGCCAGATAGGGATTAACGGCTGAAGCGCCATATCCCAAAAGAGCCGCAAAATGATGAACACATCTTGGTTCTGCACTTTCCAATATCAGCGACATGGAGGTCTTTTTCTTTGTCCTTACCAAATGCTGTGACATAGCAGAAACCGCAAGCAGAGACGGAATAGCCACATGATTCTCGTCAACTCCCCGGTCAGTAAGAATCAAAATATTCACACCATCCCGATATAGACGGTCAGCCTCAACAAACAGACGGTCAATCGCCTTCTCCAGAGAAGTGTTCTTATAATAGGTAATCGGCACTTCACCTACTCTCAATCCCTCCACCTGCATATTACGGATTTTCAACAAATCCACACTGGTGAGAATCGGGTCAAAAATCTTGAGCACGCGGCAGTTTTCCGGCTTTTCCTCCAAAATGTTGGCATTCCCACCAAGATATACAGAGGTGCTGGTGACAACCTCCTCACGAATTGCGTCGATAGGCGGATTAGTTACCTGTGCAAACAATTGTTTAAAATAATTAAACAGCGGTTGTTTTTTGTCAGAAAGCACAGCCAGCGGGGAATCGGTTCCCATTGCCTGAATCGCTTCACTGCCGTTTTTTGCCATAGGCAGAATGCTGTTCAAATCTTCATAGGTATAGCCAAATGCCCGTTGCAGCTTTGCCCGTTCCTCCCCGGTATGTTCTTCTACTTTCCTGTTTGGAATCTTTAAGTCCTTCAAATACACCAGATTAGAATCCAGCCATTCTCCATAAGGCTGTGCGGCTGCATACTGATTTTTCAATTCCTCATCAGAAACCAGTTTTCCCTGCACTGTATCGACAAGCAGCATTTTGCCAGGGTGAAGCCGCTCCTTTATCACAATATGGTCAGGCGCAATGTCCAACACGCCCACCTCCGAAGAAAGAATCAAATTATCCTCATCTGTAATCATATAGCGGGAAGGACGAAGACCGTTCCTGTCCAGCACAGCTCCCATAATATCACCGTCAGTAAACAGAATGGAAGCCGGTCCGTCCCAAGGCTCCATCATTGTCGCATAATACTGATAAAAATCCTTCTTCTTCTGTGTCATATAGCGGTTATTTTCCCATGGCTCCGGAATGGTAATCATCACGGCAAGAGGCAGCGGCATACCGCTCATCATCAGAAACTCCAGCGTATTGTCGAGTCTTGCTGAATCCGACCCCTCCGGGTCCACCACAGGCGTCAGTTTATGCATCTCTCTCTTAAAATGTTCTGACTCCATGGATTCCTCTCTGGCATGCATTTTATCTGCATTTCCACGTATCGTGTTAATCTCTCCGTTATGTACAAGGTAGCGGTACGGGTGAGCGCGAAGCCAGCTCGGCGTCGTATTGGTTGAAAACCGGGAATGCACCAGTGCGATAGCAGATTCATAATCATCACTCTGCAAATCCGTAAAGAACATCCGCAAATCATTTACCAAAAACATGCCTTTATATACAATCGTGCGAGAGGACAATGATACAACATAAGAATTGTCGTTAGACTGTTCAAACACCCGCCTTACAATATAGAGACGGCGGTCAAAATCCAGCCCTTTGTCCACATCCGCCGGCCGCTTTACAAATGCCTGCATAATACAAGGCATCACATCTACAGCCTTTTTCCCAAGAACCTCCGGCTTTGTCGGAACTTCTCTCCAGCATAAGAATTCCATTCCCTCTTTCTCTACGATAACTTCAAACATCTTCTTTGCCTGATTTCGCTTTAACTCATCTTGCGGGAAAAAGAACATTCCGATTCCGTAATCTCTTTCCTCTCCCAGAGAAATACCAAGCGCTCCCACTGCCTTACTGAAAAACTTATGGGATATCTGTAAGAGAATACCCACACCGTCTCCAGTCTTGCCCTCGGCATCCTTACCTGCCCTGTGTTCCAGCTTCTCCACAATCTGCAGCGCATCCGTGACCGTTGCGTGGCTTTTTCTCCCCTTAATATTTACCACGGCGCCGATACCACAATTATCGTGTTCAAATTCGGAATGGTATAGACCCGTTTCACGTTTCGTTGCTTCATCAAACTGCTGTTTCATCATCTTGCACCCTTTCTTTCTATATTATCATGATATAACTTAAATATTATTATATATACCAAAGTTATTCAAACCTATGTTATAATACAAAATTCTCCCCCATTTGTAAATAGAATAAATTCGACATATTTTTATATTATTTGTCAATTAATAAATTTATCTATTTTTATCTGATTATTTATCAAGTTTTTTACGTTCTACACAAAAAGGCAGCATAGAAGAAGATTCCTCTCCATCTATGCTGCTTTTATTATACAATGAAAACTGCCAGCCGTTTTTTGCTGCGGCCTGTCTATTTAATGTTCGGGTCGGTAGGGTCCCATGTATGACTTGAGCTAAGCTTTGCCGCTTTCGGCTTGTCAAAAGGTCCCGGATTCTTTTTGTTATTATAAATAGTAACCTTTGTTCCGACACTGCAATTATCATAAATCCATTTTGCGTCACCTGCCGTCAGACGGACACAGCCATGTGAAGCCATTTTACCCAGTTTGTTGTAGGCACTGACATCCAATGTACGGTTATCCTTTTCCACATTATAATATACGGAATGGAATAAAATATCCTCTGTGAGATGCTCACACCACTGTCCCCAGCTTGGTCCCATCAGTTCATGCCAGCGAAGCCTGTCCTTAATTTGGAAATTCCCGACAGGGGTTGCCGGACCGGTAGAACAGACAAATGCAACCACGGGTATCGTATATCCTTTATCACCGTCCTTTGCATAGACGGTAACGCAGCAGGCTGTCCGGTTTACCTTGATGATATAAGATGACTTTTGCTTTTTGGTGAGCTTCTTTCTCACATCCTGGCTAAGCTGCCCGTTTTTGTTAAAATAATATTTGTACTTTCCGACATAATTCCAGCCGACAAGCGCCGATGCCTTACTCTTATCAAAATAGTAGCGCACATTGTTCTTGTCCCGATACCAGCCGGTCAACAGATTGTGCTTCTTATCAAACATATAAATCTGTCCGTCAATTTTATTGATTCCCGTCTCCTGATATCTGGAGCCATCTGTACTGCTGAAATAATATAATTTCTTTTTGATCTTAACAACTCCCGTCTGTAACGAATAGTCGGTATTGAAATAATAATATGTACCGTCTATCTTGCACTGTCCGGTCTTCTTCATCAAATTGCCGTCCTTGTCAAAATAGTATAGCTTGTCCTCTATCTTCTGTATTCCGGTTACTTTTGTTCCATTCACATAATAACATGTTTTATCTTCATTCCAGCCTTTGTCTACGGTAGATGTAGTCGGCTCATTTTGTCCCGTCTGCTCTGTGGTCGGCTCGGTATTTGCCGGCGGTTTCGGCGTGTCCGGCTGCTGCGGCCGCGCATCGATAACCGTATCTGCCTGTACGGTAACAGCAGAAGCAGCCACACCACACAATGCAAACATTGCAACAACAATTAAATGTTTTACCTTTGGACTCTTTTTCATTCTTGACTCTCCAATCCTTTATAACTAAACTACGTTGGCTTATACATTGTATCACTACATCCTTTGCAATTCAACCCTACTTTTTAATTTTCACCCTTTTTACGGCACTATAAGCACCATAAACGGTCTTACCGTCCGTATAGCAATAGGCCCTGACCTTAATATAATAGGTTTTTCCTTTTTTCAGTTTCTTTAATACCGCAGTATTCTTTTTGGTACTTATGCTTTTCGCCTTCTTAAACTGCTTATTTGCCGCATAGGTAATTTGATATCCGGCAGCCCCGGCCGTTTTGCGGAAAGCCACTTTCACCTTTTTGCCCTTTTGATTTTTGACCGAGAGCGCTTTCACTTTTGCTGGCTTATTCCTATTCTGCCCGCTTCTGCTGCGATACTGTCCCAAAACCCATTTCCCGGCTTTTGACAAATCCGCATCCGTCCAGCCGCTTCTCTTCCCGCTTTTCAACAGGGAAGCCGATTCCGACTTATTGCTGAGACTCCATGCAAAGTAACTAATTCCGTTACTGTCCAGCAAATCCAGCCACTGTTTTGCCTCACCCGTATTTATTGTGCCATCGCCGCTTGCCTCAGACACTCCAAATTCCGTTACCATAACCGGAAGACCATTGTTCAGTGCCGTCTTTAACTTGTCGCGATAAGATGCCTTATGCGTTGCCGAATAAAAGTGCATCGCATACAATACATTATCGTAGGAAAGCGGTGATTTGGAGGCAACATCTACATCCTGCGACCAGGTAGGTGTCCCCACGATGATTACCGCATCCGGATCGTTTGAACGAATTACCGGTATGATTTCCCCTGCATATTTCTTGATATCCTCCCAAGAGGTCCCACCGTTTGGCTCATTACATATCTCATAGAGCACATTGTCATAATCGGAATACCGGTCCGAAATTTTCCGAAAAAATTTTTTTGCCTCGGACTGATATTTTAATGGTGTCTGGTCACTCAATACATGCCAATCGACAATCACATACATCCCCAATTGCCTTGCCGCTTTCACGCCTGCGTCAATCCGGCTTTCCAATGTGCGCTGTACCTCGTCCTGCAGCTCCGGAGCACTCCCCTTATCACAATAGCCAAAGTATTCCGTCGTATACATTGCCAGCCGAATCGCATTGACACCATAATTATCCCGCAGTGTCTTAAATGCCGCCTCGGAAATGTACGGATATCCCACATCCCAATTAATCCCGTGTGTACTGACTCCCCGCAGCTGCACCTCCTGTCCACTGCTCTGGCTTACCAGCTTTGTTCCCGACACTTTAAGCGCTCCGTTCTCCTCCACTGCTGTTGCCGCATCGACCTGCATTCCGCCTGTTCCGAACAAAAGCGTAAACAACAACATCATCACCGCCGCCATGAACCTCATATACCGTTGTCTTATTTTTCTCTCTGCCATTGCTGATACCTCCTCCTTAATACATAAAAGAATGGCAGCCATACGGCTGTCATTCTTTTATCTCCGTTTCTCCGTCAAATTCCGCCTATTGGGAATTGGTCTGTGTCGGTTCCTCTGTGGATTTATCCTCTGTGAACTCATCATAGATTCCGGTCTCTGACGTAATTCTCGTGCTAATATTTTCCACGGTTTGTGACGGAACATATTCCGTATCATCTGGATACAGGAATTCGTGCAGGTGCTTAACATTGCTGAGCAGGTCTGCCGGAACGACCACACTTCCCTTTGCACCGACGTCCGGTGTTTCATGTGCCAGTGGAAATCCGGTATTCTCCCCTAACTCATAGCTGAATACACTCGCTGCCATCGAAATCATATCCTTCTTGGACATATTCGTCGCAATCAGCGGAAATACCTCTTCAATAATATCATTTATTGTTGACAGATTCGACTGCTTCGCCTTGGAAACCATTGCCGCAATCACCGCTCTTTGACGCTGCGTCCGCTCAAAATCATTATTACCCACCTTACGGATTCTTGCATATGCCGTTGCCTGGGAACCGTTCAATGTCTGTTCACCAGCCGACCACACGCCGTCGGACTGTATACCGGTCACCTCAATCTGCTCGGTCAGGTTTTTGTTGAGATTTTCCAGTTCGTTACTCTTTACATTAATCGTAACCCCGCCCAAAGCATCAATCGCTTTCGTCAATGCCTCAAAATCCACGGACACATAATCGGTAATGTTTAAATCCAGATTCCTGTTCAGTGTCTCCACGGAACAGGTCGGACCTCCCAGAAAATATGCATGGGTAAATTTCTGCGTATCGGCAGAGGCATTGGCTATCTCCAAAAAGCAATCCCGGTAGACGGACGCCAGCTTTACTTCCTTCGTCTCGTTATTGATACAGGCAATAATTACCGCATCACTATGGGCCATACCCGCTTTCGTCATATCCCCACCATCTCTGGTATCCAGTCCGAACAAAGCGATTGTTGTATATTTATCCTCCATCGTATCCGTTACTGCCTCACTGACATCAATATCTTCCTTTGGTGTCTCGTCTGTCACAATCTGGTCCAGCGCATGATTGGCATAATACCACAAATACCCCAAAACCAAACCGGCAAACACCAGAATCTCTATCAGCAGAATGATACCTAACCGTTTGTTTCTTTTATTTTTCTTGTGTGATGCACTCATTCAATAAACCTCCTGCACATTTCCCAATTTCTTATTCTACCGTTACCGACTTCGCAAGGTTTCTTGGCTTATCCACGTCCAATCCCTTGGCAACAGAAACATAATACCCAAATAACTGCAGCGGAATAACGGCCAGAGACGGTGTAAAGCACGAATGCGTTTTCGGAATATACACAGTGAAATCAGCTGTATCCTCCATTACACAATTCCCTTTATTCGTCAAGGTAAAGATATACCCGCCACGGGTGCGTACCTCTACAATATTGCTAATCATCTTCTCATACAAATCCGGCTGTGTTACCACTGCCACGGTCAGCACATTGTCCTCAATCAGCGAAATTGTTCCATGCTTTAATTCGCCTGCTGCATATGCTTCAGAATGGATATAAGATATTTCTTTCAATTTGAGCGAACCTTCCAGAGCCGTAGCATAATCCACGCCCCTTCCCAGGAAAAATACATCTCTGGCATTAGCATATTTGCTGGCAAACCATTGAATTCTTTCCTTATCACCCAAAATCCCCTGTATTTTATCCGGCAGACGCTGAAGCTCCTGAATCAATTCCCGATATTCCTCATCGGAAATTACGCCTCTCACATCACCAAACAAAATGGCCAGAAGATAGAGCGCTGCCAGCTGAGTGCTGTAAGCCTTCGTTGTCGCCACGGAAATCTCCGGTCCTGCCCATGTATATAACACATTATCTGCCTCTCTTGCAATCGTAGAGCCTACGACGTTGACAACACCTAACACCTTAACGCCCAACTCCTGCGATTTGCGCAATGCCGCTAAAGAATCAGCTGTCTCTCCCGATTGACTGATGATAATTACCATGGAATCCTTTTCCAGAATTGGATTGCGGTATCTGAATTCCGATGCCAAATCCACCTCCACAGGAATCCTCGTTATCTTTTCTAATACATATTTTCCGGTTACACCCACATGATATGCTGAGCCGCACCCGACAATATAGATGCGTTTCAGATTTCGGATATCATCCTCAGACATATTCAGTTCATCAATGACAATCCGGTCATCTTTAATCCTCGGACTAATCGTATCCAAAACCGCTTTGGGCTGCTCATAAATCTCTTTCAGCATGAAATGTTCATAACCGCCCTTCTCAGCCGCCTCAACATCCCATTCAATCGTCTTGGTTTCCTTACTGATTGCCTCCATATCCTCATTGTAGAAACAGATACCGTCTCTGGACAATTCACAGATCTCACGATTTTCGATAAAATATACATCCCGTGTATATTTGAGAATTGCCGGAACATCCGAAGCAATAAAATTCCCTTCAGCAGAAGCACCCACAATTAAAGGTGAATCCTTGCGGACAGCATACATCTTATCCGGATAGTCCTTAAATAAAACGCCTAGCGCATAAGACCCCTGTACGCGGTGCATAACCTTTTCAACTGCCTGCAACGGGTTACCGTTATAATAATAATCCAGTAAATGCGCCACAACCTCCGTATCCGTATCCGATATGAAGACATAACCCTTGGCTGTCAGCTTCTCCTTAAGCGGTTGATAATTCTCAATAATACCGTTATGCACAACCGTAATGGTTTTATCCTTGTTAAAATGAGGGTGCGCATTAGACACAGACGGTTCTCCATGTGTAGCCCATCTCGTATGGCCAATCCCCAGCGTGCCTTTTAAGCTGTTGCCGTCTCCTGTTAGATCCCGCAGCGCCTGCAGCCTTCCCTTTGCTTTGACGATTTCGATATCATTACCGTCATATACGGCAAGACCGGCAGAGTCATAGCCACGATACTCCAGCTTTGCCAGACCATCCAATAATATGGGAGCTGCCTGTTCACTGCCAATATATCCAACAATACCACACATATATTGTCCTCCTTCTTGTCAATCTATTACCACTATATGAATCTGATTATGTTCAAATTACAAAACCGCCAATATTATACCACTTTATGGGAATTTTTACAACACGATTTTTCATTACTTTTTACTGTTGTCCCGATATTTCAAAAAACCGTTGACCGCATAACAGCAAAAATACCAACAGCAGTAAAACAAATTAAGACCCATATACCGGTATACTCCAAACGTCATCTTTGCCGATTTCAGTTTATTCGCCGATTTCGTTCCTTTCATCACCCGGTACTTTAACATCGGTTCATCTATTCCGTACGCCTTCCTGTAGTCCCGCAGAATAGACAGCCACATGATATAATCCTCATGCAGGTGGTCTTGTGTCATCGGGTATTTTCTCGCCACCTCAGTCAGTACCATCACGCCTGATGTATTGAGCACATTGCTCTTTAACAGTGACGGATAAGTTATCTCCTCAGGAATCGGAATCACTTTCCCCAGACTTCCCTCCTCGTCCATCAACTGTCTGCCTGTAGAAGACAAAACCGCCTTCTTCTCCTCCATCAGGGCAAGCTGCTTTGCCAGCTTATCCGGCGTCCAATAATCGTCTGCATCCAAAAAAGCAATATATTTTCCCTTTGCCAGTTCCATTCCTTTGTTCCTGCTTTTCGCAACCCCGATATTTTGTTCATTGCAGATATAGACAATCCTCTCGTCCTGCAAAAAAGAGCGGACTGCTGCTTCCGTACCGTCCGTTGACTGGTCATTAATGACAATTAGCTCCAGTGGAACCTGCTGGCACAAAACCGAACGAATTGCCTCACCGATAAATTTTTCCCCGTTATATGCCGGCATAATTACCGAAACCAAAATCTCTCCCATCTGTACACTCCATTCCCATCTCTCTCTATAGATAAACAAAACTCACCACTTCCAAAACATCTAGTTGTGCAATATAGACAAGATTGCAAGCAGGGTATTGGGGAGCCGTCGGTACTTAGGTGCCGTGTTTTGGCACCTTATGTACCGTTACGAGCGACACATAGCGAAAGCGTGCCCAGCTGCGATTTGTCTATATTGTACAACAAACAATTGCGAAAACAGAGTTTTGCTTCATCTCTAACATATTAATCGTATCCAGCTGTTTTGTCAAAAAACTTTTTTATTCTGCCAATCAGCCTGCGGTTAATCCACAGGGCAAACACCACGCCGATGATAACATTGAGCACATTGAGAAAAATCCCACCAATCCACGACAATATACACATGACAGCCAAACATGCAATATAGGCGAAAATATTTACATATCGATAGCGGATATATTGAAAATGCAATACATTCCGCATTCGATAAAAAACGAGGAACATATAGGAAAGCAGCGTAGAAACCGATGCCGCATAAATACCGATATGCCTGACCAATATAAGGTCCACAGCAACATTCAGGACCGCTGCAATCATTGTGGTCGCCCCCACGTTTCTCGTTTTCTTATGCGCAATATAGATTCCCCCCAAAAAAGAAGACATCGAGGAGAAAAACATCGCCAGCAGCAATATCGGCATTTGCCGGACCGCCTCCCCATAATCCCCGCGTATCAGAAGCACAAAGAGAACCGGCGTTGCAGCAATCAGCAGTGCCATAATTCCGGATAAAATTCTCATTACACGGTCAAAGGTTCTGCCATAATAGTCCGATACGTCCTCGTCCGTACAGCTTGCCGAGGCATTCTCCTGCCATGCAAGGGTGAACGCATTATTTGCCAGGGAATAAATAGAAGGGATTTTATTGGCCGCCCCATATACCGCATTGGCGTTAATGCCGATAAAATTAAGCAAAACCAGTCTGTCCGAAAAATTAAGAAACCAGAGAGACAGAGAATTGGGAATCATCGGCCATGAATAGCTGATGATGTCCCTGACCGTCCTTTTCGATAGCAGCTTCCGATCGATTCGGGAAATCATTTTTCCGTTGATAAAAATAATCACCAGCGCAGCCATCATCGATAACGTCATCGACACCAATGCGCCGACAAGTCCACCTTTGCCATAATAGACAAACAGCACGACCAGCAGCATATTCATTAAAGGCTGAATCGCAGTACAGCATGCATAGAGCTTCGGCTGCGACAGTCCCCTTACAATCTGCGCAGCAGTAAGAAAGAGCATGTCGCAGAAAAAATATGCGCATATCAGTATCCGGACTATTCCGTCCAGCTTATACAAGACAAAGTACAAAGCAGACAGCGAGATTAGCGAGGATATCGTCACAAATGCCAGAACATTCGTAATGATACGGTTACATCTTTCCTGCACCCCACCACAGTCCAGCAGAAAGCGAAATGCCGCCGTCTGTGCCTGCAAAGTGGCAACAGGCAAAAACAGCGATACCAGCGTCGTAATCAGATCGTATATGCCATACTCCGTTTTCGTAAGCCCCGCCGTTATCACTGGCAGGGTAATTAACCATGACAGTCTGGGCAGAATTGTCCCGACAGACATAATTAACGTATTTTTTGCCAGAGATTTCTCTCTATTCATTATCCTTCCCCACCCATTCCGATAAATATTCAAAGCAATTTTCCGATTGAAGCTTCAACATATTTTCTCTGATGATTTTCTTTTCCCGGCCGCAGTTTACTAACATCTGGTCAACTGCATCCAATATTTTTCCTTTATCACAGGAGGCTTCCGTAATGTCGTACAAATAGGATAGCTGCCCGACAGCCTTTGTCAGCTCCCGGTATTTGACCGCCCACCCGAATGCAATAACGGGAATATCATTTTTATACGCATGGACAATCCCATGATATCTCGAACAGACGATAAACTCAAAATTTTGCACCAGCTCATCAAATTCCAGACAGGAGAAATCATTTTCCAGTAAATGGATATGCCTTTCTCCTTCCAGCATTTCGACAATCATCCTGCAATACGGCAAATCCTCTCCGGAATGCCTGAACACATAAACCTCCCTGCCCGCAGACAGAATCCGCTCAATCACCACCTTGTATATATGGAGAACAGCCTCACGGTCTCCATGGCGGAAACACTGCGCATTGGGAATTATGCCTACGTTATTTTGTGTTTCCAACAAAGGTACCGAACGTTCCGGCATCTCCTGATATAGGTTACGCAAATTTATCCCTTTATTTTGAAGCACCAAATCATAGGAGTGTTCCACATTATCCAGCCCGAATCTGCCGACAAGAAATCCGTACCCCTCTTCCTCTCTGGCAAACACTTTTACCGGATAAGCCAAAAGCTCCCTGATTTCTTTCTCTATATACTGAAGCTCCGGCGGATAATCAAACGGACCAAAGGACTGCGGCATAATGAAAATGGGAATCTGATATCTCTTTGCCAGGCGAATGGTATTTAAAAAATTTTCATTTGTTCTCTTCGACCATTTATCGCCAAGGGCAAAGCCGCTTATATCAACAACCAAATCCATCTCCTTCATATATTTTTTGACGTCCATAATCCGCAAAATATTGGTATGCTTTCCCGTTACTGCCCGCATAACAGCCTTTGCCACGGCAACAAAAAAATTGAATACCGCCTGTCCACCCCCAAGGGCAATATATCTCCCCTCCCTGGAAAAACAAATCTGCTGAAAACTCACGTTTTTCAAAACCGGGTCGTTTAATCCACAGCCGAAATAAACCTCGCTTTCCGGAATCCGCTTTTTTACCTCGTCCACCGTCACAAACAGCATGGACTGAGCGCCTTTATTGTTATAATTGGCACCGGTTATCAGAACCTTCAAAGACATATAGAGCTCCTTTTCACTATATTTCCTACTTTTAATTTTAGATTCTTCCATATCAGGCAAAGCGACAGTACATATTCCGCTCTGTCATAGTTTGCACCGATACTGGTTTTAAGGTACTTTAACCGATATTTTATCCACGTTGTCAAATTCACGTCTGGCTCTGCCAAAAATCCCCCTGTCACATTAATCTTCTGCTTGATTTCCCTCTCTTTGCACTTCGCATAGCTGTGATTTTTCATCCGCTCTTTCAAATGCTGTCCATTCCAGATTGACGAAGAATCTGCCTGCTCACAACCGAATGCACCGGCATAGCGTTCCCATACCCGCCTTCCCGCCTCGGTCCGCACAATAACACTGTTGCTTCCCCTTGCGTCTGCATGCTTTCCGGTATAGTTGTCCCCCACCGAGAGGTCGGAAAACAAATTCAGCTTATCAAGGCAGTACATACAGCGCTCTGGCATAAAATAGTCCTTCACCTTCATTCTTTCCGAATTAGACAATGCTATCTTTTCCCCAGAATCAACAGTTATCTGCACACCTCCCGGCCATCCGCCCACTTCCTTGGTCCGGAAAAACATCTTGTCCACAGGCTGCCCTTTTAATGCCTTATGCCTGCCAAAATACCGGACTACATTCATGGTCATCATCCGGTCGCAGAACAGACCGATAATCAAATAATTGTGCCGGTCAAGCTTGGAACAATCGATTAGATTCAGCATCCCCTCCACAAAACACCCGGTTCCTACCAAAATGATTTTTTCTGCGGGGTGTGACAAGATATAAGACACTGCCTGCTCCTGACACACGGGAAGATACCGTGATTTCTGCGTATCGCCCAAAGCGTCTCCACGGATATACTTTTGCGTGCAGACCGCCTCTCCGGTATATTTATGCGTGCCGACTAAAAATGCCGTTTTGTATTCTCCACTTTGCAGCAAACGGTACACCAGCTCCGTCACCACGCCGCCGCTCACGGAATTGCTGCGTCTTTGCTCATCTAAGCTCCATGCCGTATAGACGCCACAGTACTCTCCAAACAAAAAAGACGCTTCACTCGAAGGCGGCAGATGCTTTGTATAATCAAAACCTTTTCCCGGACATACCCGGTAGCACATTCCACATTGTGCGCATTTATCTTTGTCAATTACAGGGATAAAAAGACCATTTTTACTTTGAAATTTGATGCTGTTCTTCGGACAGACAGCCTTGCACATTCCACAGGAGATGCACAAATTGCCGTCCACCGTAAATTCAACCGTACACATTGTATTTTTCCTCTCGTCTTCATGATATTCATTATTACCGGATATATCTATTTATATTCCGCAATTACTCATATCATGACACAAAAGGATAAACTGACTGCAGGAACCTGCTATCGATGCTTTTTAATATCCATCCACCACGAAAGTTCAATCTTCGCCTTATGAAACAGCGTGACTGGATTTAACAGTCCAATATCAAAAAAATGAACTCTGTTTTTGCGATAAATTTTTAAAATCCAAAAAAGTTTGCGTATTCCCCAATGTTCAATGAACACATCTACCAGTTTTCCCAATGCCAGCCGGTCAATGTGCGCATACCGGAATTCTTTCTTTGATAAATGCTCCCTTAAAAAGGTATAGCGATTCACCAGCACCTGAATCCGGGTATCAAATCTTGACTCGTCCTTCTGCGAAGTAAGGGTTTTCCCCCCTCTGGTCACGCAATATATGACTTCCTCCGCCGCCAGCGTTTTCTGGCTGTAATAGGCACATTTTGTCATACACATAATGTCATTGGACACCATAATCTGGTCAAATGCAATCTGGTTATCCCGGATTACCGAAGAACGGATTAATTTTGACCACGGTGTACAGAAGCCGTATTTCATCTCTGTCATATTTTTTAGCGTCGGTTCGTCCTTGCACTTTTTCACCAATTCCATGTACATGACATGCCTTGAGGACAACTCTCCCGTCCTCACATCCATACTGGTAGGCGGAAAATACACCATATCATAATCCAAATTCATATATTTTCCTATCTTTTCATCTAAATCCGGCTCAAAAAAATCATCTGCATCGGCAAACAGTATCCACCTGCCCTGTACATGGGAAAGACCGATATTCCTGCAGCTCCCTGCCCCTTTTACACCGGAGGCATTCGCAAGCAGCATAATATTTCTCTGTTTTTCTTCCTCGATAAATTTCCCTATGCTGCTTATATCCACGGTGCTATTGTCATCAATAATCAAGACCTGTATGTCCTTTTTCGCAGGAATACTTTTGACCAGCTTAATCAGGGAAGCCGGTGTATTATAGTGGGGAATAATAATCGATAAGCAAATTTCTTCCATTGTTTTCTCCTCCTTACTTTCCAGACCTTTTAATTCTTTTTCGCTTTTCCTTTTTTCTCCGCCTTCATCATCTTAAACAATTGAATAAACGCTTTCCGTTTCCAGATAAAGAAGCCGCATACGAATAAGAATAACAGCAGCCGCAGGATAAAATGCTGATAAAACACCATCGTAACAGCACACAGTGCGATAAAGATGCCGGAGATCAGAAGCACAAGGTTCGTATTATATACTTTTACATGGTCCATTAACCGGTTATTAATCCTTCTCATCAACAGGTAATGCCCTACACAGTAAAGTATGTAACAAAACAACGTCGTATATCCGGCAGCATAATATCCAAATCGGGGAATAAAGATATAATTCAACAAAAGATTCATTAAGGCTCCCGAAACGGAAGCGAACATCATAAACTGCGTCTTTTCAAAATAGAACTCAAAACGGGAAAACAGGCTGTACATAAAGATAAAATAGGTACTCGCTGCCACAGGCGGTATCACCCATATCGCATCGTAATAGGCAGCCGGTGCCATAATGGCAACTGCCTCCGGCGCAAAGGCGACCAGGGCAAAGTTGGCAAAGGCAATCAAAACCAACAGCGGAACAGTGTTTGCTCCAATCGCCTTATATTCCATGGCCTTCATTTTTTTATACATCCATGGCGTTAATGTATTGATCACAGAAGTGTTGACGATCGTCATAATCGAAGCAACGGAATATGCCAGATTATAGATTCCTGCCACACTGGAGCCCTGAATCCGTTTTATCATAATCCGGTCCGACTGGTTCAAGACAATCTGGGAGAGATAATGGGGCACAAGAGGCAGATTAAAGGCCAGCGCATATTTCCAATATTGGGTCGTAAATACTCTGACACCTTTTCCGAAAATGCCAAAGAAAAACGGTCCGAACGTAATGGCATCCACAGCGACCATCGAGAAAATTCTTGCCTCTAGCTTATATTCCGGAAACAGATAAATCATCAATATACCTACTCCCGGACGCAATACTGCATTCAGCATTGTGACAACCACCAGCTTTGTGTACTTGTAATCCACTCTCTGCTGCGTAGACCAGAAATGATAAGCCGTTGCCGCCAGAATATCGATAAACATCGCATAGACGAACGAAGAATCCATTCCAAACAGGATATTCCACTGCTTCTGAAAAACAAGATAAATGCAAAACCAGATAGCCGTAGTCAGAATATACAGGCACTGCAGTGAACCGGTAAACCGATCCTTATCCTCTTCATATTTTACCAGTCCCCGCATATAGACACCGGAAGCCAGATTCAAAGAGGCAAGGATAATCACAATATTATACCATGAGGTATACACCCCAAAATCCCCATATTCACTGGTAGACAAAAGCCTTGAAAAAATAGGGGTCGTAATCAGGGAGATTCCCCGCTGGATAAAGCCGCATACCAGAAACCAGAATGACGCCTTCACTGTCACCGGAATCTGTTTATATTTGTCTAATAACTTCTTCATCATTTTACTGTCCACCAATCACCGAAAGTAAATCCGCTCCATTTTTTTAATCGATCTGCGATGAAACAGAAAATAGATGCGGTTCTTCATTCCTGTTGCCGTATGCCACACTGCCTTTAGCAGCTTACGCAGCCCTTTCTTTATCTTCTTCCCATTCAGCTTGCCGATTCCGGCGGCCAGCTGCATCAAAAAGCTGGTCTGATAGGCGGCAATAGCGGGACTGTCAAAATAGAGTCTCAGTACCGGAATCTCTATATTCCCCTTATCCACATACAGGCATGATGCGCGGTGCTGCCCGTCCCGGATTAACATCTGGTTCTCATAGAGCACGATATATTGCCCCTGATAGGGGTATCCGTTGTCACTGACACTCTGCTTCATCGCATCCAGCCTCTGCTGGCTGGTCTGCCCGATATGATGAGATCGGCGAAATCCGTCATTCTTGGCAGTATCACCCTGAAGTGCCCGCACTGCCCGGCTTTTTGCCAATTTTTCATATTCCAGAAAGCCCAGTCCATTGCGGTGGTTCACAATCAAATCTCCCAGCATAACATGGTCAATGCTGACCGATTTCAGGTGCCTCATCCGCTTTGCCAACAACAAAGAGAGAAAAACCGGGTCGATTTTATTGCAGTCAAACCCTTCCACATCAACCAGTTTGTTCATCGTATCCGTAAGCTCTGCCGATAGCCTGCGAAGCTCCTCCACCGTCAAATCCAGACGAAAGTCCGCAAGGTGGATATGAATGGATTCTCCGATATTATCATCCATCCAAAATTTCAAATTTCCGATTTCATCCCGAACCAATTTGGTAACTGCCGGATTGCTCATTACATTTTCCTCACTTTACTCATTCTCTCAGGTACTTAATAATCCGCATAGGAATAATATTTTTCAATAATGTGGCCGTAATCCCTTTCCCTTGCCAATTCCAAAAGGGTATCCGCAAATCCAAACACGATCAAAAGCAGCTTCTGGCGAAGACTCTCACTGCTTAATACGCCCCGATTTTCTTCAAAAAATGTTCTGTCCTCTGGTGTAATGTCCATTCTGGTAAACATACAGCTTGTCATGCGGTAAATCCACATTTCCTCATCTGCCACATAAGGATATCCCTCTATCATCCGTTTATCTGTCCAAAGTGCCTTCTGGACACATTTATCCAAAGGCATCCACATCTTCGGTGTAAGGCTTTTACACGGAAGCTGACACATGATTTCATAGTAGTATCCATTTTTCTCATACATTTCAAATTCATGCATCTGATAGAGGAAACGATATCCGTGCCGCTTTCCAAAAGGGTGCTCCAGCTTTTTCAGCCGTTCTTTCTTTGCATACTTCCTAAACATCTTATAGCATTCCGGACGCACCAGCAGCGTCAAAACATGATTGCGGATTCCCAGTATCCTGTACTCCACTTCGCTATCCGTTAAGTCCTGCAAAAAGCCAAACTCTTTTAATGCAGAAGCTTCTTCTCCTGCCGGAACAGCTATATCCGGCTGGGGCAAATGCGTTTTTATATAATCAAGCTCTACTGCTGCCCGCATGATATCCGAAGCCACTGCATAAAAATCGTCTTCTGTCAGCAGATAACGAAATTTACTGTTTTGAATATGTATCACCCGCCCCTGGGATTTGGTATATCCCTCGTTCAATTCAACCATAAGGTCATTCCCAATGAGATTAACCGGTCTGATATCCCTAATTTTCTCACCCATAAACTAACTCTCTCCTATTTCTTTACCATACTCCACATTTTTTTCATCACTCCATACACCATGCGCTTTATCCGCTTTCCTGTATTTTGCTCCACAAGGCGCTTGTCCACTCCGTCAATCTGAAAAATTGTCCCGGAATATTCGGGATATGTATACCGATAACCGTTCTCCCGCATAAAAGTGTCCAAAATATTTTCCTTCTGTTCCTGCTCAAACACAATGGATAACTCCTCTGCCATATCGCAAAGGCGTTTGACATAATCCTCCGCCACAACATATTTTTGCACGACAACATGATATAACAGGGAATAGAAATAATTATGTGTATCCATAACATAAAAATTTTTCCGGGATTTTCTCGATTTGAGAATATTCTCCTCCCATTTTGCATCCAGATATCCGTCGCCGACATGCCGCAAATCCACTGCCACTTTTTTCTCTGCTATCATAGCATAATAATGGATTCCGTCCTCCCTTTTCCGCCTCGGCTGTAACGACAAAACATCAGCCATTTGCTGAGGTTCCCTGCATAAAATATCGATATCCGGATGATTCAGCAGAAAATCCATATTGTCAAATTCTTCATAATTCCGCAAGACCACATAATCCAGCTTCGTGGCCGCATCAAACAAATCCGCCAAACTGCCAAACATAATTTACCTCTTTTCCCAAGCCCCCATATCGTATCATATTCCCCGACAAAAAACAAATACTCTCCGACAAAAGCTATTTCGTCTCCGGCTCTTTACAGCCGTCATAATCCATTTTGCGCACATGATATTGGACATCTTCCAAAATTTTGCGGTTAGCCGCAATGATATCCGCCTGCAGCCCGATAATTCCGGTCATACAGCCTAACATCATCAGGGTGGAAGCCAGAATCAACGACTGCACATGTCCTGCTGCTCCTCCAGTAAAGAAGAACACAAGATAACGGATACCGAGAACCATTCCAATCAGAAAAAGAACCGCACCGAGGCTTCCAAAAAATTTCAACGGCTTATACATCATAAATGACCGGACAATCGTCACCATCGATTTTTTCACATAACCAAACATGCTATGAAACAATCTCGATTTACGCAGCTCCGGATTGGTACGAATCGGTACAGATTCCATAGGAATTTTGTCGTGCCCTGCCTGAATGATTGTCTCCAGCGTATACGTATACTGGTTGACCACATTCATCCGCATTGCCGCTTCTCTGGTATAGGCCCGAAACCCGCTCGGCGCATCCGGTATTTCCGAATTGGAAGCCACCCTTACCGTCCAGCTTCCAATATGCTGAAGTCTCTTCTTGAGAGGGGAAAAATGCTCCGTGTCATCAATCGGTCTTTCCCCGATTACAATATCCGCCCGGCCTTCGAGAATCGGCTGCACCAGCTTTTCAATATCTTCGCCAACATACTGATTATCTGCATCTGTATTGACAATAATATCCGCCCCTGCACGAAGACAGGCATCCAGTCCTGCCATAAAGCCTTTCGCCAGCCCTTTGTTCTTTTTAAACGTCACTACATGGTGGACGCCCCATTTTTTTGCCACTTCAACCGTATTGTCTGTGCTTCCATCATTGATAATCAAATACTCGATTTCATCGATTCCTTTGATTTGCTTTGGCAGGTCGTTCAGTGCAATTTCCAATGTCTCCGCTTCATTCAGACACGGTATTTGAATAATCAGCTTCATTTTCTCCTCCTGTAACAAACAATATATTCTACATTACTAAAGTCATTATAGACTATTTTGTGTTGATGTCAACAACACAAAAAATTTCTTATAGTTTTCACAATAAAATTATAGACTATTCCCATATTTGTGCTATATCTCTGTACAATGAATATTTTTTGCAAATATTTTGCATTGTTTTTTGTTTTATAGTAAAATAGCATAAAAATTTATTTAACGCAAAAAGGAGGCATCTTATGAGACGACATAAGCAAAGCAGACGTATTCTGGTATCGGTACTTGTGTTTTCCCTGATTCTTGGAAATAGCGCATATGCAGTTGGGGCACCATCGGTACCGGCATCCCCCCCTGCTTCCGAAACCCCGTCTACATCAGAAACTACCGAAGACACACCGTCCAATCCTGCAACCACGGAGGCAGCGACTACAGAGGCGGCCACCACGGAGAGCACAGATGAAACAGGTGGTGGACAAGGCGGCAGCGAAGAACCAAACCCAGCTGTAGACAAAACCGCTTTAAAAGATCAAATTGCTTTAGCAGAGACAAAGAAGGAGGAAGACTACACTCCTGAATCCTATAAGAATCTGAAAGACAAACTTGAGGTTGCCAAGGCCATTGATGAGTCCGAAACGGCAAGCGAGACAGCTGTCCAAACAGCGGCAGAAGACCTGAAAACTGCCATTGACAATCTGAAGCTGATTAATGTCATCGACAAAACTGCATTAAAGGAACAGATTGACCGGGCCGAACTGCTTATTCCGGATAAAGAGAGCTATACGACGGCGACCTTTGACGCCTTGACGGCTGCTCTGACCTCGGCAAAGACAATCTATGAAAATGCTGACAGTGACCAGACAACTGTAGACAATGCGGCAGCCAGTTTGAAGACCGCCATAGAACAGCTTATCGAGCGCGCCAAAGATAAGACAGGACTCAAGCAGAGCATCGATACTGCCCTGACCTATAAGGGCTGGCTGTACACAAGCGACACTTACAAAAAAGTAACCACTGCACTGACAAAGGCGCAAACGATTTATGACAACATTGACGCCACGCAGAAGGAGGTTGACGATCAAAAAGCCAAGCTGGATACGGCAATTGCCGGCCTGAAAGAAGATGTTCAGCCGTATCAGGTAGTCGGTGATACCTACTATTATGATGTGCGCTCTTTCGGTGCGGTACCAAACGACGGCACCAGTGATAAACCTGCCATTCAGGAAGCACTTGATAAAGCCGGCGAAGACCACAAAATCGTGGTAACGGTTACCGGGGGACTTTACTACATCGGCAGTGAGATGAGCATACAGTCAAACACAACAATACAAATGGATTCCGCTTCCACCATACGCCGTAACAAATCGACGATCAATATGCTGAAGGTCACGAATGCCAATCACAAATCGACGACTTTTTATGGGTACACCTTGGGACACGATATCACGATTACCGGCGGAACATGGGACGGCGGTGATATTTCCAAAGCCACGGAAGCAAAGGATTTAATCTATATCGGGCACAGCCAGAATGTTATGGTCAGCAATGCGACCATCAAGAACTGCTATGGATCACATGCCTTAGAATTTGCCGGTGTCACCAACGCAACCGTGACAAACTGCACATTTACCGGCTTCCGTTACGCTTCTGATAACTTTACCGCTGAGGCTGTTCAGTTGGATATATGCGACAAGACAGCCGCTGACGGAACAGAGTGGACACCCGGATATACAATGGACGGCACTACCTGCAAAAATATTACGGTATCCAATAACAAATTTATTGATTATCCCCGCGGGGTCGGCAGCCATCATGTGTACAGTGAAGGCGCACAAAAAGGGAAAGCAAATAACGGTCCGTATGAAAATATCATCATTACAAACAATACGTTTAAACGCAGCTCCGCCTCCACGCAGAACCTTTGTTCCAGCGGAATTTTCATCATGGGAGCCAAAAACATTACCATCACAAAGAACACGATTGATAAATACTCCTATGGAATATGGCTCAAGAGTTCTTCGGGCATCACGCTGAAAAATAACAAGCTGAAATATAACAGCGGTGCCAACATTATCTATTCAGGTAATACCGGCATCCAAAATGCAACAGTTAAATTTACCGTTACCCAGGACAAATACAAATCGAAGAAATTGAAATACACCTGCCCTACCATGAAAAAGGGATACGTCAAAACGGCAGGAAAAACCTATCGATTTAAGAAAGCAAAATCCACGCATACGGTAAAGCTGAAGAAAAAGATTAAGCGCAATCAAAAGATGACATTCTATGGACAGGATGCCAACGGCAATAAATTCTACCGGATTTATTACACAGCCAAAAAGAGCAGTAAATAAGCAGGTGGCAGCCACACTTACAACCAGTATGGCTGCCACTCCTTTTCTATTATATTCTTCATTAGCTAATGAACGTGTCTTTACGTCCTCCAAATCACTAACGACAAATTTACTCTACATAACGGATGTATCCCGCCTCTAATTCATCTTTCAGGCTGGAATCCCATAATCCAATCCATTCATTCTGATCTAGCTGAACAATATAAGGCGGCTGATATACATCAAAACTTTCAACCGTATCTGCTAATAAGATTGTATCTTGATCAGTTTCGACACTTTGTAAATCATAAAAGATATCCCTGTCGTACAAAGAAACAAGAATACTCTTTCGATAATTTTCCGTTCCTACACAATAGATGTCCATTTGTTCAAGCGTATCACACTCATTTAGCAGTGTATAGGTGGCATTGCAAGAGTTATATCTCCTTTCGGCAGACAATTTACATTGTTGTTCCTCGATTTTCCAAACTAGAACATTGGAGAAAAGAATTGCTATTGCACAAAATGCAATAAACTGTTTTCGTCTATATAAAAACAATAATATTGCTGTAAATACAAACAGCAGGAAAAAAGCGATAATAAATACATTCTTTGCAAAAATAGTCCTCTCATATCTGCGAAAGGGGATAAAAAAATATAAAGATGCGTTGTCCTTCATACTGGTTTTGTTCAAAACAGGGAATGAATAGAAAACATATACCAAACTCGTAATCATGGTCAATATTGCAGACCATATAGCAACCCACTTAAACGATATTTTTTTCATTTCTTTTAAAATCCAAAGACCCAATAATAAAAAAGGACCGATAAATGGCGAAAAATATCTGGAATACACAAGGAAGCGTGGTTTCCCATTTGATGCACCGAATAATGCGACACACGCTACCATGCCCCAAAGCGAAATAACAGAAAATATAGACAATATAAATACTTCCTTACTTTCTTCTCCTCTTTTTAGCCTCTTATAGTTTTTGACAAGAAAATAAAGAACAAGCACAGTGAGAACAGTCAGTAATCCCCCTGTTTCTATAGACATAGCACCTGCAAGTGAAAAAAACTGTGCGATCAGATTCCGAATGCCAGACAGAGATTGCAATGTTCGATATTGCCATGTTCCGGTTGCCATGTGTTCCACAGAGTTTTTCATAACCTCTCTTACACCTTTGAGGTACAGATGCGTCTGCACATATCCAATTAATCTTTTTTCAAGAAAGAAGCAGATTGCAAACACAAATCCAAAGGAAAGCGGCTGGACAAGCCACTTCTTATAAACCAAAAGAAAAGCGGCAACAAGAATGGCAAGTGTGCCAAATACAATGAGGCATCGGCTGTGAATAATATAACCATAAGCAGAAACAGCACCTAAAACAGCGGATAATATAATTCTCTTTTTGGCGGAGGCTTTAGCGGTTTCCAATAACAACAAAACAATCAGCCAGATAATCAATGCCAAAGGCATTTCATTATACACAAAACTCTTGAAAAACAGGAGAATCGAATTAAAACAACAGATAAAAGTCACAGCGATACTGGTAATTTTGTTTAATTGGAAATGCTTTCGTGCAATATAGTAAACCATTAAAAATACTGCAGCAAATAATAAAACGTTTACAAAGAGCATTGCTCGATAAATAGCCACTGGATTGCTAAATATTTTATACAAAGGTGCTAACAGCATAGTGTACCCAAAGTTATAAAATTTGTGAAGTTGCATATAATTGCTCCAGTCATATCCCGCAAAAAAAGCGGCACCCGATATGCTGTATACCTCGTCAGCAATAAAAGGCAATGTTCGCGAAGGAATAATCCAACTCTGAGATATCAATATCACTACCAATAAAGTAATGCAGATTGTGATGTCCTTACAACCCTCAATCCAAACGGTGATACTATGCCATAAGCTGCGCTTTTTCTCAAAGAAAACCCAGAGAGTTCCAAATAAAACTATTCCAATCAATAAATCTTTTAGTAGTTCCATGTGCAATTTCTCCTATTTTTTAATAATTTTGTATCTTGTGTAATGATAAAGTTTCACTGTTCTGTCCCCAACATTGTCCGATACTCAGTATAATCCTTCTGGTTATAAAAATATGTTTTATCATATTTATCCAGTTCAAAAAAGCCAAAACCTTCGGTTAGCAGCAAATTCTGCACTGTCTGCTTCGCCGCTTCACTCCCCGCCGTCCTCAGATTAAACAGACTCTCCGTCAACACCATATTGACATAACTCTGCTCCACCTGTTCATAAACACCCCGCTTTTGCAGTTCCTGCTTCAACGCTTTAAACGCTTTGTAAAATTCTACCGGAGCCTCCGCCTTTCTCGACTGGGTATTACTTCCGTCGTTAAACCGATAGGTTATCAGTCTTTTCTTCAACACGGTTATTCTTCCCGCAACGGCCAGTGCCATGCGGACAAAAAATACATCGTTGGCATTTTTTGTATTTTGAAATGTTAAATCCTGTTTTCTCACAAAATCCGCCCGAAACATCTTTGACCATGGACATGCCGTTGTCATCTGAAAAATCCGGTTTGGATCATCCTTTACCGAAAATGGAATCCTCTGCGGCAGCAGATTGTCCCGCAGAACCCAGTTCATCTCCTCTTTTTTACATGACTGCATATTATAGCGATAGGCCTGAAATAAAACAATATCTGCCATGTCATATTTAGCCTTATAATACGCTTCCTCGCAAAGTTTTTCATGAAAAATATCATCTGCATCAAGGAACAGAAAATATTCTCCCTGTGCAATTTTCATACCGTTGTTTCTTGCAATTCCCGCTCCCTGATTCTCCTGATTGAACACTTTTATTCTGGCGTCTTTGTCCCGATACTCACCAAGCAACTTATCTGTATCATCTGTAGAGCCGTCATTGACACAGATAATCTCTATTGATTTCAATGTCTGCCGCAGCAATAAATCCAGACATTCCCTCAGATACTTCTGGGCATTATACATGGGAATAATCACACTGACACATATCCTGTCCGGCTCCAAATCCCTCTTTTCATTCGCCAGCTTCCGCTTAAGGCCATACAGTGTACAGGATAATCCCTTTTGCCTGATATTCTGCACAAGGTGATATCCCTTTCTCGGAACTACGGTTATGGCTTTACCAGTCCGGAAGGAAGCAGAGGATTTCAGCTCCTCTATACTCCGATCAGACTTTGTTTTTAACAAATCATACTTTTCCTGCTGTATCTGCCGTTCCTCCACCAAACGTTTTACCAGCAACGTATACTGAAGCTGTGTTTCCAATGGATATTCTGCAAGCTGGTCGTCAATCTCCTCCAACGGCATTGTCCCGACTACTCTGGCCGCATTATTCTGCATAACATAGCAGCGATGATTGATTGCCCGCAGAATATCTCTGTCCTTAAAATCAAACTGCTGCAAAAAGTGATTAAACTCCCTGATACAGATATAATATCCATATGACCGCCGAAACTCCTGTCCTCCTGTGATAATGGACTCCTCACGTACCCTGCGCTTGTAAAACGGTGTCGCAATATGCTTCACCCGCTCTGCCGTAAAAATTGCCTGCAGTGAAAACAGTTGATCCTCATGGACAATCCCTTCAAAAAAGGAAATATGATGACTTTCCAGCATAGTTCGCCTTAACATCTGCAGGCATGCAGACGGTCGAAACAGATGCAGATTCTCCATTCTTGCAAAAAGCTTCGGTCCTGACACCACATCCTCAAACATGCTTGGCCGCCGGTAATAATCTTTAAAATGTCCATGCTTTTTCTCCAGTTCCTTTGACTCATAAAAAGCCTCTGCATCAAAATAGATGACATCCAGCTTATCCCTTTCACATTCACGATACAGAACCTCTAGCATATTCTCCGCAATGTAATCATCGCTATCCAAAAAATACAAGTATTCTCCTTTTGCCGCCCTGATTCCTGCATTTCTGGCTGAAGATAAGCCTCCGTTTTCCTTGTCGATAACCACAATCCGGTCATCCTTATCCGCATACCTGCGCACAATCCTCATCGAATCATCTTTAGTTCCGTCATTGACACAGATAATCTCTATCTCTTTCAGGGTCTGCCGCATAGCAGATAAAAGACATTCTTCAATATATTCTTCTACATTATAAATTGGAATAACCACAGATACTTTTATCACGACAATCTCCTTATATTATATTGCAACAAATATACCATAATTTAACAGGTTTTACAAGTCAGGCAGGCGCTTCACGGTTTACATATTTACTATTTTGTGCTATATTTTAATTTGTATGTTTTTAATAACATTCCATTAATTTACATAGGAGATGATTACATGTGTGCATTAAAAAACACACTGCACACATGTAATCATCT
>JAMPAW010000019.1 GCA_023666975.1 Clostridium sp. | reverse complement strand
ATTGCAATCTAATATCAATTTTCAGGGAAGGCAGCAGGAAATGAGGGAAAAACATGGCTGATAACAAAAAGTCTACATCCGATAAGGCCAAGTCCACACAGGAATTGGAAGCAGCAAAACGAAAAAAGGCGAAGCGGGACAAGAGAAGAAAGAAAAGAAAAGTTAGAAGGATTATCTTAGGATATCTCTGTCTGATTTTTGTTCTGGTAGCGGTCATCGGTGGGTATGTTGTCTATGAGAAATTCGGAAAGAATATTCTCGCTTATCGTGATTCGGCGAGGGAAATCGTTGCAAATTCAGACGAGGATACATTTCGTCAGGACGAGACCTCTATTGTATATGATGCCAAGGGCAAGAAGGTAAGAGAGGTGACCGGTGAAAAAGAGGTTTATTACAAAACCTATGATGAGATTCCGGCATATTTTGTAGAAGCGATGGTATCGGTAGAGGACCGTCGGTTTTATGAGCACAATGGTGTAGATTATGAAGGTATTGCCCGGGCGGCATATATTCTGTTTCAGAATGACGGCGGCATTACGCAGGGGGCAAGTACAATAACGCAGCAGCTGGCAAGAGGTATCTTCCTTACTGCCGAAGTGAAGGAGGAACGAACCAATGCTGAGAAGTATGAAAGAAAGTTCAAGGAGATTTTTATCGCCTGGGAGCTTGAGAAAAAGTATACGAAGCAGCAGATTTTAGAGTATTATCTGAATACGATCTTTTTTGCCAACGGCTATTATGGAATCGGGGCGGCTGCAAAGGGATATTTTGATAAGGATTTGGACGAGCTCTCTGTATCGGAAGTGGCATTTTTGTGTGCAATTCCCAATAGTCCAATCTACTATGATCCAAGAGTGAATTATGACCACACTATTGAGCGAAGAAACAAAATCTTAAATGATATGAACGAATTGGGATATCTGAATGATTTGGAGCTGCAAATGGCACTTGATGAAAAGGTGGTATTGGCAGAGCAGAAAGAAATCAGTCACGATTATGTGGAAACGTTTACTAACTTTTGTGCCACGGAAGCATTGATGGAGGCGGCAGGATTTGAATTTCAATATCGGTTTGAGACAATAGAGGAACAGCAGGAGTACAATAAGCTGTACCGTGAGGTCTATGATGAGTATTATTCATCTCTGTACACTGGTGGATACCAGATATATACCTCTATTGAATCCCAAAAGCAAAAGCTCTTGCAGCAGACGATAGATGATATTCTGTCTGTCGATGAAGAAAAAAATGCCGAGACAGGTATTTATAATCTTCAGGGTGCATCTACCTGTATTGACAATTCGACTGGGCGTGTAGTGGCGATTGTTGGCGGACGAACACAGAACGAGATTCAGGGCTATAGCCTGAACCGTGCTTATCAGAGTGCGAGACAGCCGGGCAGTACGATTAAGCCGTTGATTGTCTATACTCCTCAGTTAGAGCGTGGGTATACACCGGCTACGACGGTAGATGATACAGATTTTGAGAAAGCTAATATGCCTGAGAATTCAGGGCGTTCATATTCGGGAATGATTTCGCTGGCACAGGCGGTGGCAGCGTCTAAAAATGTTGTGGCATACCGTTTGTTTGGTCAGCTTACACCAGAGGTTGGTGCAGATTATCTCTTGAATATGAATTTTAACTATCTGACTATTGAGGACCGGCACAATATGGCGGCTTGTCTGGGTGGACTCACCTATGGTGCGACTACGGTTGAGATGGCATCAGGATATGCTACGATAGAGAATGATGGGGCTTTTCGGAAGCCAACCTGCATAGTGAAAATAACCGACTCTCAGGGTAACGTTATTGTAGATGATAATATCAAATCAAGACAGGTATATGAAATGAATGCGGCTCGAATGATGATATCGATGCTGCGAGGCGTATTTACCGGAGGTACGGCCAGTGGACTGGGAATATCCGGTATGTCCTGCGCCGGTAAGACAGGAACGACGGATAATAATACAGATGGCTGGTTCTGCGCATTTACACCATACTACACGACCAGTGTATGGGTAGGCTATGATACACCGCAGGCAACCAGAGGCTTATGGGGTTCGACTTATCCGGGGCGTATCTGGCATGATTTTATGACACCGATTCACGAGGATTTGACAGACCTTGGATTTCCGGATTTTGAATGGGTTCGCTCGACTATGGATTGGAAGGATACACGCTCTTCATCGGAGGATACGGAGAAAAAGAAGTTAAAGAAGAAGAAAAATGAGAAAACGACGGAGTTGGAAACAGATGATCTGACACCGCCGACGGTTCCTGCTACTTCTGAGCAAACGACAGAGCCGCCGACAACGACGGAGGCGACAACAGCACCGCCAACAACGACGGAGGCGACAACAACACCGCCGACTGCGGACACACCAACAACACCATCAAGTGAATGATACAGCAGACAAAGAGAAAACAACCAATGCCGTTGATTGACAGCATTGGTTGTTTTTTAGGGTGCTTTTTAATAATTCTCCCGTATGGTATGATTTTTCCGATATTCATTGATACGGTCCTGAATGCGGTCCGTTGGGTCCAAAATTTCAGAGATAGATGCATCATGGTTTAAGTGGTCAATGAGCAATGCAATGTATTTACTCATGTCGGCAGACAGATACCAATCTCTGGCAAGCAATTCCGGTGTCTGATAGGTAAGGTTGGTAGTAATAACCTTTTCAATGATTCCGTCCGCTTTCGCTTTATCAAATGTATCCAGGCCGTTGGTAAATAATCCGAAGGTGGATACGCAGAATACTCTTCTGGCCTTGCGGCTCTTTAACTGCTTTGCCACGTCTAACATACTCTCACCAGAGGCAATCATATCATCAATGATAATGACATCTTTGCCTTCTACAGAGTCACCGAGAAATTCATGTGCTACAATCGGATTGCGTCCGTTTACAATGCGGCTGTAATCCCGCCGCTTATAGAACATTCCCACATCGACACCAAGGATATTGGCAAAATATATTGCACGATTCATTGCACCTTCGTCCGGGCTGATTGCCATTAAGTGTTCTTTGGAAAGCTCCAAATCATTGGTGGACAGCAATAATGCCTTTAAAAACTGATAAGTCGGGCGGATGTTCTCAAAGCCGTGAAGAGGAATGGCATTTTGAACCCGCGGGTCGTGCGCATCAAAGGTAATAATATTATCTACGCCGAGACTGACAAGCTCCTGCAGGCATAGTGCGCAGTCCAAGGATTCACGTTTGCTTCTTTTGTGCTGGCGGCTCTCATACAGGAATGGCATGATAACGGTAATCTTGCGGGCTTTACCCCCACAGGCAGCAATAATACGTTTAATGTCGGCATAATGGTCGTCCGGTGACATCGGACAATTTCTTCCGTAAAGGGAATATTCAATACTGTAGTTGGTGACATCGACCAATATATATAAATCTTTACCCCGGACAGATTCCAGTAATTCACCCTTTGCCTCACCGGAGCCAAAGCGCGGACAATCGGACTTAACAAGGTATGAATCTTTTTCGTAGCCGTTAAATGCAATGGTTGATTTTTCTACATTATTTCTGGCTGCTCTCCACCGTGACAGATATGAGTCTACACGTTGTCCGAGCGTGGTACAGCTCTCCATGGCAATGATGCCTAAAGGGCCTACAGGGATAGTTGATAATAAATTACTGTCGTTTGGCATGGTTTTTCCTCCGTTAAATAGAACACTTATTGTTGAATTGCTTTTCTTCGTTTTTTCAGGCGGATATTATCGCCGTAAAAATTATGAACCTTGTATTCTGCAATGATACGGGTGGTAATCCGGTCGGAATAACGGTCAGTTAATTCCTGCAGATTAAGGTTGGTAGAAATGATTGTAGATTTCTTTTCCCGCATCCGCGTATTTAGTATATCATAAAGCTCAGAGGAAACAAACGAATTTGTAAACTCTGTGCCAAGGTCATCGATAATCAGTAAATCGCAGCGATAGAGATAATGGTAGGTTCCCAAGCTGTCAGGATTTTGCTTTTTCTTCATAATGACATCTCCGCAGACCTCCTCAAACAAGTGAATAGAGGATTGGTATAGAACCGTATGCTGCGTATCTAGTAAGGCTTTGGCGATACAGTTGGAAAGATAAGTTTTGCCCAGTCCGGTTTCACCGTAAAACAGCAGGTTGCCTCCCTCCCGGTCAAAATGCTCCACAAAACTTTTTGCCTGAGCCAAAATATTTTTCATATTCTCATAAGGTGAATACGGACGGTCTCCGCCTTCTTGTGGATAAAAACTTAAATCAAAATGGTCAAAATTTTCAACCTCCAATATCCGCTCTAATGTGGATTGCTTATAGAGCAGGGAGATTGCCGCCTGTTGGAAGCAGGAGCAGTATTCACTGCCGATTCTGCCGGTGTCCTGACAGAGCGGACAGGTGTAAATCGGTTTCAAATAATCTTCCGGATAACCATGCGATTTCAACAGTTCTGCTTTTTCCGTAATTAAGGAATGGTTTTGTTCTTTTACCGTATGGGTAGAATCCGTACCGGTTGTCAGCTTGGTGCGCACGGCACCGATCGAGGAAACGGCAATGCTGCGGTCAATTTCCCTGATACGGGGAATGGCAGCATAGATTTCCTCCTTTCGCTCCTGTTCGAGGGTACGGTTGTCCATTTGTCTTTGATAATAGGTATTGATTAAATCATCAAACATCGCATTGCTGTACAGCATAAATTATCTCCTGATTATTGGTTTGTTTCCTGTAGAAAAAGGTCTTCAAATTCGCTCAGCACTTTGCTGTCCGTGGAGCTTTGGTATTGGTTAAACTGGCCGCCGGAAGAGGTCTTGCCACTGACCGCCTTTTTTTTCTTTTCGTTTTCCCATTTTCTGTCCAGTACTTCTATGTCGGCAAGCGTTTTAACATGCTGCTTGTGCCAGTTCTCCAAAATGCCGTTGACATAGTGAAGGTTTGCCGAGTGTGGATTGGAGGTAACTGCCCGTCGGCATGCCTCCATAATAATATTTTTGTCAAAGGCGAAAGTGTTATACCAGGTATCAATGTAAGAGGCCTCCGCCGGAGTGGGAACTCTTCGCTGGATACCGAGCTGTTTCAGTACCGACAAATAAATCGTGTTGTAATTCTGAGCAGCATTTTTCGCCTCTTTAACGGAAGCGATACCGTTCTTGTACCAGTCCAGTGCCACGGCTTCGATATAACGGCAGCTCTTTTTGCCAATGGATACGCAGTGCTCTACCAGATATTCCATTAAATCAGGGGAAAAGCACAGCTCTTCATATATATAAAGTAAGGTATTAATGTCACTTTGTGTCAGAGGCTTCGCAAAATAAGTTTCCGTCTGATAGAGCAGATTGCCAAAGTCCTCGTCATTTTTCTTTTCTTCAATAAATGCAGCTTTGTATGCTACTTTTTTCGGAATCGCAGAAGAAGATTTAATTTCTGCTGCAGCAGTCCCGGCATCGTCAACAGACGCTTTGGCCGCTGCTGCCGTTTGGCTTGTCTGTCTGGTCACTGCTTTCTCCGTTTGTGCCGGAGAATCGCTGTTCATGTCTTCTTCCAGCAGAGATAATAGGGAGGCATTTACCCGGTCAGGCGCTTTGGGCGTCAGCGGCAGCATCGTAATGCCGGTTAAAATCTTATCCGTTGTGTATTCCAGCCGGAGGATTCCCTGTTTAATCCAATAGCGGATTGCCTGACAGATATCTTCCTGCGAAAGATGAAAATGGTCTGCCATTTCCGCGACGGTAATGGCGCGGCCGCTGTTAAGCAGACGAACCAGATATAAATATATTTTGACGAATTCACCGTTTGCCTCAGTCATATAGTAATCGATAAAGAAATTGGAAATCGAGGAGTAAGTTTCGTGATTTTTAGTTGTGACAGTAATGGTTTCCACAGATTTCTTCCCCCTTTCCTATGGCAAACGAAGCAATCATCTTCATAAGCAAATGGATTATATCACAGTGCGTTAAAAAAGAAAATAGAACGTTTGTTTTGAAGAGCAGGGGCAGACAAAATGTGGAAAGTGTGGAAAATGTGGATAATAAGTATACATAACATTATATTGTAAAAATAAATCATAAAAAGGGGGACATTTTCGACAAGTGAATAAAACATTATGTAAAGAGCAATATCCACAATCTTCTTCCTCAAATGGGAAAAACTGGATTGTGGATATTGTGCAAAACTATTTTCCGAGAAGCTCTTCGCCTATTAAATTGACATCTCCGGCCCCCATAGTTATCAACAAATCATTTTTTTTGCAATTTTTTAGAAGATAATTTTCGACAGCCGTGAAAGAGCTGAAGTATCGGGTGTCTGTTCCGTATTCTCGTATCCGCTCCGCCAGGTCTTTTGCGTGAACCAGTCCGGTATCTGCTTCTCTGGCGGCATAGATATCCACCAGAATGACATGGTCAAATCCGTTGAGCGCTTCGGCAAATTCTTCAAATAATGCTTTTGTTCTCGTATAGGTATGCGGCTGGAAGACAACCCACAATTCATTGTGTGGCGTAAGGGAAGCGGTAGTAAAGGTTGCTTTAATCTCCGTGGGGTGGTGGGCGTAATCGTCGATAATCGTCACTTCACCCAATCGTCCTTTTAATTCAAAACGGCGATGCGCACCGCCAAAGCAGGATAGCCCGGCAACAACGTATTCCCGGTCAATTCCCAGTATGTCAGCGACCGCAATGGTGGATAAGGAGTTCATGATATTGTGCGTACCACCGATATTCAGATGAATCCGTTCCATAGCGGTATCCCCAACCATCAGGGTATAATGGATATGTCCCATTTCGTCTGTCTCGATGTCGGCGGGATGGTACTGGCTGGTATCGGTCATACCGAAGGTCACAATGTTACAGCGTAAATTGCGTGTGACCTTGGAAAGGCAATCCATATCGCCGTTGACGACCAGTGTTCCGTTGTCCGGAAGTTTTTCTGCGAAGGTGTGGAAGCTTTCGATAATTTCCTCAATGCCGCTGAAAAAATCCAGATGGTCCGCGTCAACATTTAAAATGATACTTATATAAGGAAAAAAGGCATGATAGCTGTTCGTATATTCACAAGCCTCTGTCACAAAATAATCGGACCTGCCTACACGGACATTGCCGCCGATGGAATCCAGTATGCCGCCTACGGAAATGGTCGGGTCAACATCGGCCTCCAGAAGAATCTGGCTTAACATGGAGGTTGTTGTTGTTTTGCCGTGGGTACCGGCAACGGCTACCGAATATTTGTAATTGTTCATTATTTGGCCCAGCAGTTGTGCCCGGGTAAGCATAGGAAGTTTTTTGGCTTCGCAGGCAGCAAATTCCGGATTATCGGCATGAACAGCGGCGGTATATACGACCAAATCAATATCATCGGTAATATTTTCAGCGCATTGTCCAATGTTGATTCTTGCACCCATTTCCATTAGATTATCCACGATTTCAGAGCCTTTGGCATCGGAACCGGTAATGGTAAAATTCTCCTTTAACAGTATTTCGGCCAGACCGCTCATACTGATACCGCCAATTCCGATAAAGTGTACATGGATTGGCTTGTTAAAATTAATCTGATACATATATTTGTACCTCTTCCATAAAATACTTAACACACCATAAATGTTAAAGCTGTGTTTGATAACTCCCTCCTGCAGGCAGGAGCCTTTTGTTCATTATATAATATTAGGAAAGGATTGACAAGGTTACAGTTCGTTTACTGCCAGAGGTTTGTATGGAGTAAATCATGCGAAGCTGGGACAGAGTGCAAAAACCAACTGCAACATTGCGAAGCCGGCAAATAGGTGCTATACTTGAGACATTAGGAGGCGGATTATGGCTGAGAAATACATTATGATTCATGATATTATGAGTGAACATAAGGACCGGATGTTAAACCTGAAAAAATACTACCCTTTTTTTGTGCTGTGTGAAAATACATTTGCTCAGTACAAGGAGGGTAAATATATTGATTTGGATATGGGCTATATTACGATGGCAACCCTGCGCTTTTTTATCAATGAGAATAATTTCCATGAAAGCGAGATTACCTATGACCAGTACGCAGAGTTTCTGGCAGAGATTCTGAGAAGGGAGTTTCGTCTGAAAGTTTCAGCGGAAGAGGAAGGGGAGCTAATCGGATATATATTTGATAAGATTAAAAATGACGGCAGGGCATTTACTTTTTCTTATTTTGACCCGGAGGAAAAGAAGAAGAAAACGGCAAGGGTGAAGCTGATTGACAGCCGTATTGCCGACGGGGTGGTGCTGTATCATGTGACCACGGAGGGTATTGAGTTTTATTTGGATACAAAGGAAATCAAAGAGGAGAGTAATATTTCCGTGCAGCAGCTCTTGCTGGAGAAAATGATTCAGTCCGAGAATTTTGCCGGGGGTATAGAGGTGGTCAAGCGTATCAACAATGAGGTGAGCAAACTTTCTCTGCAGAAAAAAGATGTTTTGGATTTGCTCAGCTATGATGTGTTTGCCGGCGCGAAGGCCAGTGAAGAATATATGGAGACGGTGGCACGGTGGTTTGAAGAGGAGTCCAAGCTGTTTGACAAAAACCGGGCATTGATTGACAAGGCATTTCAAAAGGCGGGTGCTGCCAATCGGGAGGGCAGGACGGAGAACGGCAGAGAAGAGCTGTTGCAGACAGGGAACGGCTTGCTCGGTGAGATACATCAGTTGGATACTGAGCTTAAGAAAACCATTATCAGACATGGAGAGCTGATTAAGGAAACGATTGAGCTGCAAAATATTGCAGATGAAATGATTGCCAGGGCAAAGCTTAGAAGATTGCGTCCGGTGTTTCACTTTCGTGATGTCTTGAAAAAGACAATGGATAATGACTGTCCGCAGCAGCTGGGTATGCTGCTGGAGCCGTTGTTTATGCCGAAGTTAGGCAAAGGATTTGTGGTGGAGAGTATTGACCGTATGCTGGAGAGCAAGCCGGAGAACGCAGAGCTTGGCGAGAAGATAGAGCGGCGGCAAGTTGATGAGGATTATGTGTTTGAGGACGAAAGGGAAGAACAGCGGATTGCCAACAACTATGGCAGACTCTTTGGTGAGCTTTTAGAGCAGTTATGGAAACATGGACAGACGACGCTGGCAGAGCTTGTGGCGATATACGAAATCAAGTTTGGAAAAGAGATATACAAGAATGGAGATATCTATTCTTTTTTCATTCATTTGGCACAAAAGGACAGCTATGACCTGAAAAAAATGCAGAGTAAGCAGGATACCTTTTTGGAGGGACTGGTCATGGAGGCGTTGAGTGTGGAGAAGCTGGACCAGTATGGAAAAATGGTTTTTGATATTACATTTTATCCGCAGAACGTGCTTACGTTTGGGCGGGAGGACTCGTTTACAATTACGGATATGCAGTTTAAGATAAGGTGAATTTGAAAACAGGGAGTTTCGCAATTGCCGAAAAGAAATGGGGACAGTCATGTATTTAATATCGGCATATTTTGATGAGAAGACAAACAACAGAATACAGCGGTTTATGGATATGATTGCAGGAAAAACCGGCAACACATTTATGACAGACAATCATGTGCCGCCGCATATGACGGTTTCCTCAGTGGAAGCGCGAAGCGCAGATGTGTTGGTTCCGAGGGTAGAGGAATTGGAGAAGTGCCTTACTCGTGGAAGCATAAGGTTTGTCTCTGTGGGAAGCATTTTTCCCTATGTCCTGTACGTGACTCCGGTTTTAAATGCGTATCTTCAGGATTTGTCATGGCAGATTCATCAGGCGGTTTCCTCGGTGCCGGAAGCAACGGTAAGCAGATATTACCAGCCCATGTCGTGGCTGCCGCATGTGACGGTAGGGAAGACATTGACAAAGGAGCAAATGCAAAAGGCATTTTCTGTCATGCAGGATAATTTTTCTGTGTTTGAGGGACAGGTGGCGTCTCTGGGGCTGGCAAAACCCAATCCCCATATCGATGTGCTGAGATTTGATTTAAAGGGAGGCTGAGAAACAAATGAGGATTCAAAGAAGATTCAATGCGCTGCTGGTTGCTATGATATTACTGCTTGGCATACTGTCAGTACCGAATGTGGTAGAGGCGGCAGAGAAAAAGGCTGTGGAACTCAACAAAAAGACGGTTACATTGACCGTGGGAAACACTCAGCAATTGACATTAAAAAATGCGTCGAAAGGCAAAACAATTACATGGAGCAGCAGTAATAAAAAGGTAGCCACGGTTACAGGGAGGGGAAAGGTAAAAGCGAAAAAGGCAGGCAGGGCAGCGATTACTGCCAGGACAGGAAAGAAAGAATATACCTGCAAGGTGACGGTGATTAAGAAAAATTCCTCTGATGTGGCAGCTTTAAAAAAGCTGATTAAGCAGCAGCGAAAGGCAGGGGCAAACGTGCCAAAGGATATCAATGAGTCCTGCTATATATGGAACGAAAAGGGGCGGCTGAGCGGTATTGATTGGAGCTTCTCAAAATTAAAGGGTAATATTTCTTTTTCCCAATTTCCGGCATTGGAAATACTCTATATAGAGCATAACCGCTTAACTGGTCTGGATGTGAGCCGGAATGAGAACTTGGATTTGCTGTGGTGTGCTGGCAATCAATTGACGGTTTTGGATATACAGGGAAATAAGAAGCTGACTGTTCTGGTCTGTGAGTGCAATCAATTAACTGCACTGGATGTAAATCAGAATAAGGCACTGGAAACATTGATTTGCAGCTATAACCGGCTGTCTATACTGGACGTGAGCCAGAATCATGAATTGGACACAATGTATTGTAATGATAATCAATTAACTGCGTTAGATGTAAGCCAAAATCCAGAACTGCACTGGTTGAGATGTAATAATAATCAACTGACGGCTTTAGATGTTCATGGTAACGAGATGCTGATGGAGCTGGATTGCAGCTATAATCAATTAACCGATTTGGAGCTGGATAAAAATACAGGGCTTTATGAGCTGCGTTGCAATGATAACAATCTCACTCAGTTAGAGGTGAGCAAAAACCAAGATTTGGAAGTATTGATTTGCTACAATAATCAAATAACCCAATTGAATGTAAAAAAGAATACTCATTTGTACAGGCTGGAATGTGATAAGAAGGTCAAAGTCATCCGTTAACACGAAGCCAGAAGTTTAAGAAAGGTGAAAGTTTCGATATGGTAAATATGATAATACAATTGTTAATGTTGTCGCTTTTGACCGTGTTATGCCTGGTGGCGGGGATTTCTGATTTTAAGAAAATCTATCCAACCCGTTATGGTAAAAAGCATATAGAATTGGAAGGAAAAGTAGTTGGCGAGGACAGGGTTATAACAAGGGGAGGAAGCAGCAAATGTCCGGTGTTAGAATTCTTTTATCAGGATAAACGGTATGAAATTGCAGACACAACGTATCTTCTTTTTTACCATAATCTTAAATTGGGTGATGTTATGACGGTTTGTTTTAATCCAGATGCATATGAAAATGTAGTTATCATTAAACGGGGAAAATATAATTTTGAAACGTTCGCTTGGTTCTATATGCTGGTTTTAGGATTATTCTGTCTGGCGGCAACAATAATCGGGATAATTTGGTTATGCATATAAAGCCATTTGTCTATTTTTTTCGGTATTTCCCCTCAATTTTCGTGGTATAAATGATCATTATGGCAATGACTTCCAAGAGACACCCGATAATGGAGAGCAGGATAAGCGGTGAGTTCTGTCCGGATAACAGCGGAAGCCCCAATACAATAAATACTGCTCCTGCCACGCACCATAGTTTTCCTATGGCCCGATTATAAGCCGTCACATTTTCAATTGGCGGAACTTTCACATTGGCCCAGAAACCGACTGCCTCTTTTGCCCGAAAGGCAGAAATACCGAACCCGATAAACAGGAAACCGCATAACGTCCAGATGATAAATCCAATCATATTCTGTCCCCTTTCTGTTCTATTTCTATCTCATATATAATCCAATTAGTTTGTACTGCGGGCTGAAGGATAATGTATAGGTGACATTGGCATTTTCATAGCCGACATTTATCTGTACAACGGCGTATTCTTTCCCACGCTGCCGGATTCCGGTGATATATGTATTGCCAATAGAAGACTGGTCTCCCCATTCGGCAGCAATCGTTTTCTTTGGCTGCTCCATAGCTTCCCGGGTTAAATAGGATACCATGCTCTCATCTGCATATTCTGACTGTAAGGTATCATAATCTTCGGCATCCAGAGCGGAAATAACCGCCAGTGCTTTTGCTTCAAGCTGCGTTTCCTCAAAAACAGAACTTTCTTCTAACGGTATTGGCTTGGGGAACAGCCAGTAGCCCGTCAATCCTAAAACAAGAAAAATGCAGATGGCTGCTGTGGTTATCCGAAGCGTTTTGCCTCGCTTTGCCCGCTTAAGCTCTGTTTCCGGCAAATTCTCATTGAACTCTTTAGCTACCTCTTTCGGTGTCCCCATTCTGCCGCAGACCTGTTCCAATGTCTCTCCCTGCTCCATAGCTGTACGGATATCGGATTCTAACTGACGGATGATTTCTTTTTTCTGTGTTTTTGTGTACGTTAGCTGTCTGCTTACGGCTTTCATATATGCTTTCTGATTCATTCGCTATTCCTCCAGGATATGTGTTACATTTTCTGCAAATGTGTTCCATAATTGATATAATTCCTCAAGTTCCTGTGTGCCCTTATTTGTAATCTGATAATATTTTCTGGATATTTCTTTGCCCTTCGGTTCACTCCACCTGCTTATTACGAGCTGCTCGTCTTCTAACCGGTAAAGAATCGGGTACAGTGTTCCCTCTTTCAGAGTAAACATTCCGCTGCTTTTTTCCTTTAATTCGCTGATTAACTGATAGCCATATTTTTCTTTATCTTCCAGCAGTTTTAATACTAATATTTCCAAAACGCCCTTTTTGATTTGTTTCTCATATTTGGGATTCAAGTCCTCATCCTTTCTATGCACTTAGTAATACTAAATACATTTTAGTACTATATGGTTGGAATGTCAAGCGTTTTTGCCGGGAAAGAAAAACGCATGTTGCGTGAATCTTTTTGGATATGTTATAATGATCCTAGTTACAGAAAGATAGGGAAGGAGTGACAACCATGTGTAAGGCGATGGAAGATTTGAGAAATGAGGGAAGAGCCGAAGGAAGAGCCGAAGGGAAAGCGGAAGGCATGATAAAAGCGTATGCGGATATGGGTATTCCAATATCGGATATCGCAAAGAAAGTATCTTTGACAGAAAACGAAGTGGAGAAAATTATTCAACAGTTAGAGGAAGAGACCGAATAATTTTTATTTTAAATGTGTATGAAACGGATATAGGTGTAACAAAGATTTTGCAAACAATTTGAGAAGTTGGGGGTTGACTATGTATCATTGTCATATTCGGTTTTATTTAGTAGGTTATTCGTATAAGTTATTTGAAATGATAAAAGAGATGCCGCAGTTTGAGCATTTTACACACGAGTTTATACAGAGTGATAAACCGGAAAAAGAACTGGCGGCCAAAGCAGATGTGATTTTTGCAGACCTTGAGGAGCAAGATGAGCAGGAGGCTTTGCAGATTTTGACATCGGGTAAAAGTGGGGAAGCGGAACTCATTTTACTGGCCAAGGAGAGCCAGATTACACGTCTGCTCGATTTGCCGGTTCAGGATATTGATGATATCTGGACGATGCCGATGTCGGAGGAGGAGATTCGTTTCCGGTTCCTGCGCTGGCAGAAGGACTGCAAAATGCGCAAGGATTTCTGGCAGACGAACCAGTTTTTTGAGGCGACGATTAATCATGTCCCTAATTTGATCTGGTATAAGGATAAGGCGGGTATCCATGAGAAAGTAAATGACAGCTTTTGCAGGGTGGTCAACAAAACGAAGGAACAGGTGGAAGGACAGGGACACGCATACATCTGGGATGTGGAACAGGACGATCCGGCATGTATCAAGTCCGAGCAGGAGGTAATGAGCAGGGAAGAGACCTGCGTGGCCGAGGAGATTATTCAGACAGGAGACGGCCAGAGGCTGCTGACTACTTACAAATCCCCGTTATATGATTTGGACGGCAGTGTCATGGGAACCGTAGGCGTGGCGATTGATGTCACGCAGGAGCGTGCCTATGAGCAGCAGATTATCGAGAGAAATCGAATTTTGGAAGTTATGTTCAGTGCTACGGACTGTGGAGTGGTGAGCCATACCGTGGACGGTTCCCACGTTCTCAGCATAAATGCAGCGGCCCTGAAGATTTTGGGGTATGAGTCCCAGGAGGAGCTGGAAGGGGCGGGCTTTAATATGATTGCGGCTTCTGTCATGGAGGAAGATAAAGATAAACTCAGAAAGTGTATCCGAAAGCTCAGAAACGAAGGAGATAGCACCAGTATAGAGTACCGCATACAGCACAAGGACGGAAAGGTGCTGCACGTCATGGGAAATATCAAGCTGCTTAAGGAGAATGGGAAGCTGTTTTATCAGCGTTTCCTTTTTGACTGTACGACACAGAAGCTGGAAGAGGAAAAGGAACGAAGCAGAAATGAGAAGCGCCAGATGGAAATGATTCAGGCACTTGGAATAGACTTTAACCTGATTTACTTTTTTGATGTGGAAAAGGGTACAGGAACTACGCTTCGGAATGGTGATTGTGAAAATCACGTACTCGGTTCCATTTTTGACGGGAAACGCTCGCTGCAGGAAAGCATGGAACAGTACATAGCGACCTGTGTTTATGAAGAAGACAGAGAGCTGCTCCGCTGGGCGATTTCGCCAGACGGTTTAAAAGAGGAGCTGGCGGAGAAGAAAATTTATTATGTGAATTACCGTACACTGTGTGGCGGTGAGATAAAATATTTCCAGATGAAGGCTGTGCGGACGGAAAAATGGGACGAGGATTATGGCGTGATTCTCGGATTTCGGAGTGTCGATGAGGAGATACATAGTGAGATAGAAAGGAACAATCAGTTAGAGGAGGCGCTGCAGCAGGCAAATGATGCCAACCGCGCAAAGAGTGCATTTCTTTCCAATATGTCGCATGATATCCGCACACCGATGAATGCTATTGTGGGCTTTACGAACCTGGCGCTTACGCATATTGACCGGCAGGAACAGGTAAAAGAGTATTTAGGGAAAATTATGACATCGGGCAATCATTTGCTGAGTCTGATCAATGATGTCCTGGATATGAGCCGGATTGAAAGCGGTAAGCTGCAGTTAGATGAACAGCCGTGCAGTCTGGCAGAGATACTGCATGGCCTGTGCAATATCTTACAGGCGGACATTCGGGCAAAGCGGCTTGAATTGTCTGTGGATACAGTTGATGTTTATGATGAAAAAATATATTGTGATAAGCTGCGGTTAAACCAGGTGCTCCTGAATCTGTTCAGCAATGCCGTAAAATATACAGAAGAAGGAGGCTCGGTCAGCTTACGGGTTATGGAAAAATCCGGGGCATCGGCAGACAGTGCAGAGTATGAGTTTTATATCAAGGATACGGGTATCGGCATGGAGGAGGAATTTGTGTCCCGCATTTTTGAGCCGTTCGAGCGTGAAAGAAATTCTACAATCAGCAGGATTCAGGGTACGGGGCTTGGAATGGCAATTACCAAAAATATTGTTGACATGATGGGCGGTTCGATTGCCGTAAAAAGTGAGAGGGACGTTGGTACAGAGGTTACGGTTTCCTTTACGTTCCGCCTGTGTCCGGGAGAAAATAATGCACAGGCGATACCAGAGCTTGCGGACTGCCGGGTATTGGTGGTAAACAGCCATTTTGAAGCCTGTAACAGTGTGTCCTATATGATAGAGCAGTTGGGAATGCAGGGAGAATGGGCGCAAAGCGGTGAGGAGGCAGTTGGTCTTGCCCGTGAAACTGCGGAGAAAGAGGACGGCTATCGCGTATACATCGTTGACAGCCGGCTGTCCGATATGGACGGTATCGAGGCTGTCCGCAGAATCCGGGACGAACGGAAAGGAGAGGCGCCGATTATTGTGCTGACCGCATATGACTGGTCTGACATGGAGGATCAGGCGAGAAAAGCTGGGGTTACCGCATTCTGCTATAAACCGCTGTTTTTATCGGAATTAAGAGAATGTCTGTGCTCTGTTGTCCGTGCAGATGAGGAAAAGAGTACCGGCGCGGAAAAACTGGCACTTCATACAGGGCGTATTTTGCTGGTAGAGGATATTGAAATTAATCAGGAAATCGCCGTTACCATTTTGGAAGAGGCGGGATATCAGGTAGAGGTTGCCGGAAACGGGCAGATAGCAGTCGATATGCTGCAAGAATCGGAGCCTGGGTATTACCAGTTGATCCTTATGGATATTCAGATGCCTGTGATGGACGGCTATGAGGCAACCAGAGTGATTCGTCATTTAGACAATAAAGAGCTTGCTTCCATACCGATTCTGGCAATGTCGGCCAATGCTTTTGAGGAGGATAAACAGGAAGCGTTAAATTGTGGAATGAATGGGCACTTAGCGAAGCCAATTGATATCCAGAACCTTTTTGATACGCTTGATGAAATATTGGTGAACAATAATTGAAAATGGATTGAATATGTTTTTTTTGGTGATATACTGAACAGTGGAACAAGCAGGTAATCAATTGCTGTGGCAGGCAGCCCGGAGTATCTTGATGGGCCGTATGGCAAAGTGGCATTGATTACAAAGGAGGAAATGATATGGATGAAAGAGAGCAGCTCCAGCGGGAGGTACTACAGGAACTAATCACCTATAGTGACAGCCTGATTCCGGCAGTGCAGACGATTATCGGGGAATTGCGCAACGAGGGGTTTGAGGATACAAATACATTTCTCAATGATGTGATTAATGGAATTAACTGGGAGATAGAGGTGTACAATCATTGTGCTTCTCTGCTGAATGCGAAAAGCAGTTATATTGATAAGAAGGCCATGATAATGGCAGTCCGTAATCTGGGAATCTCATTGAACAGCGGTAACAAATTTTTTGTGGCGGATTGTCTGGAAGCGGATTTTCTTCCTTTTTTGAACAAACTGGATTTGGCGGCGAAACTGGTAGTATAATATCATTACAACAATAAAAACGGACAAGGGCGGCTGCCCTTGTCCGTTTGCGCTTTTGCATGGTTACGCATAATCATTAAACAGAAGACCTGAATATCTTGACGGGTTATACGGATTGGGATATGTCCCTGTTGTATTGGGATACGTAATGATCACCTTGTCGATATAATTCAGCGGATTCAGTGTCATTTTCTCTGTGGTTCGCTTGATATCCCTGCGGAATTCGGATAACTCATCATCGAATAGCGATTGTATCCGGGCACTGTCGGTATCGGCATCTGCTAAGCGGTCCATATATCCGTTGGCGTCAATGGTGAGACCGGCGGTTTTGAGGACTTCAAGATTCCGGTTGGCCATACCGGTAATGTCCCGGAAAAGTTTTGCCGAACCCTTCTGATTGGCAGTGTTACGGGCGATATCGACCAGTTCATTATAGGAATCCATAAAATCGGTCAGCTTGTCGGATATTTTGTGCTCGTCAGGAACCAGATGTACGCTGACCGGCTTGTCACTGGTGGATAACAAATCAATATCCATTGTATGGTTAAGTGAAATCCGGTTGCTGACGGAGCTGTGCAATGTGTCATTGATATAAAACTCTGCATTGGACGGCATGGATTCCACATTGTCAATACCAAGCGGAGCAGCGATATCATTTTCCAGATAAGTCTCGTCAAAATGAAAATACAAATTATTGGTTATCGGTAATCCGACCGCTTCGGAGCGGAGCACTAAAGCACTGGTCTCGTTGGCGCGGTTATTGCGAATCGTGGCGCGGACCCCGATATTGTTCTCGTTGATGGACATGGCCAAATTGCGTTGAATCTGCTGGTTAGTATCCCCCTCGTGCACGGTGAGCTGGAAGGTGTACTGATTGCGTCCTACCGCAATGCCGAAAGAATAATCTCCGGCATCAAAGGAGGTCTCACCGGACGGAAGATACCTCCCTACGTTGGTCTGTCCAGATGCCAAGGTATTCACCTGAATCGACAGATTCTCAGGAATATCTTCTGAAGCGGAACCGTTAAGGCTTGCAAAGACCACGCTCTCGTCGTCAGACACCACAGTCATCTGGTCAAGAACGCTGTTGTTCTGGCCGCTTAAGGATTTGCTCTCAGCTTCTAAGGCCATGGCTGCTTCTTTGATGCCGATAGCATAAGCCTGAGTTGCGTCGGAGAAGGTAAACTTATAAAACGGTGAATGAATATTCTGTTTGACCATGTTATTGTATATTGTTTTTAAATCGTCGCGTTTATGGGAATTAAAACGACTGTTCGCACGGCTGCCGCCGGTTGCTGCAGCAAGCACCTGTGTACTATAATAATTATAGACATTCGTCAGATTCATCATATTATTTACCTCCTTCCTTGGAATATAAAATAATAGTAAGACAGAATCATGAAAAATTAACTCACTCCATTGAGTCTGGTTCTCCATGATTTTTATAGTTAATATTATTTTATAATAAAAGGCGGATTCTGTCTAGCAAAAAGGGAAGAGAATAATTCACAAAAAATAGAAGCCAATTTGAGCAAAAATGTACATAATTTTACATAATCCGCAAAGGATTTAATGATTTGCATATTTATTTCTTGTCAAGTTCACAAATACTATGTATGATAATACTGTCAGGGCGGAAAACGGCAGAGTCTTCCGGAGGGCTGACAAATATCATTCGTATGAAAGGTACACAACCATGGATCATTTAGACAAGTTAGAAGCGGAAGCAATGTATATTATGCGGGAGGTTGCGGCAGAGTGTGAGAAACCGGTCATGCTGTATTCTATCGGCAAAGATTCTTCGGTAATGCTTCATCTGGCATTAAAGGCATTCTATCCGGAAAAACCGCCGTTTCCTTTTCTCCATGTCAATACGACGTGGAAATTTAAAGAGATGATTGAATTTCGGGATAAAACGGCAAAGGAACTGCAGATCGAAATGCTGGAGTATATCAATGAAGAGGGGGTCCGGCAGGGAATCAATCCCTTTGAGCATGGGGCTGCATATACAGACATCATGAAGACGCAGGCGTTAAAGCAGGCTTTGGACAAGTATGGTTTTACGGCTGCCTTCGGAGGCGGACGCCGGGACGAGGAGAAGTCCCGTGCGAAGGAGAGGATTTTCTCCTTCCGCAATGAAAATCATTCATGGGACCCCAAGAACCAACGGCCGGAAATGTGGAGGCTGTTTAACACCAAAATCAAACAGGGTGAAAGTATTCGTGTATTTCCGCTGTCAAACTGGACGGAAAAGGATATCTGGCAATATATTAAGCGGGAAAATATCCCGATTGTCTCACTCTATTATGCGAAAGAACGCCCTGTGGTTATTCGGGACGGGAATATCATCATGGTAGATGATGACCGTTTGCAGCTTCGGCCTGATGAGCAGGTGGAGATGAAATCCGTCCGGTTCCGGACACTCGGCTGTTATCCGCTGACTGGCGGAGTAGAGTCGACGGCGGAGACGTTGGACGACATTATTACAGAGACACTGGCATCTGTAGAGTCTGAGCGGACAAGCAGGGTTATTGATTCCGACGGTGGTTCGGCAAGCATGGAAAGAAGAAAGCGCGAGGGGTATTTTTAAGATGAAGAATGATTTATTGAAATTTATTACCTGTGGAAGTGTGGACGACGGTAAGTCGACATTGATTGGCCATATGCTCTACGATGCCAAGCTGCTGTTCACTGACCAGAAGAAGGCATTGGAACTGGATTCCAAGGTGGGTTCTAACGACGGCAATCTGGATTATTCCCTCCTGCTGGACGGTCTAATGGCGGAGCGGGAGCAGGGGATCACCATAGATGTGGCGTATCGCTATTTTACAACAGAGGAGAGAAGCTTTATCGTTGCCGATACTCCCGGACATGAGGAATATACGCGGAATATGGCTGTGGGTGCGTCCTTTGCCGATTTGAGCGTGATTCTGGTGGACGCCAGCCAAGGCGTTCTGATACAGACCAAACGGCATGCCAGAATTTGTGCGTTAATGGGTATCCGTCATTTTGTATTTGCGGTGAATAAAATGGATTTGGTGCATTATGACGAACAGCGTTTCAAGAAAATCCAGAAAGAGATAAAGATATTAATGGCGGAGTTCAGTGAACAGAGCATTGCCATTATCCCTGTGTCGGCTACCGTAGGGGATAACGTGACCAATAAGTCCAGCCATATGCTGTGGTATGACGGTCCGTCGTTGTTACAATATCTGGAAAATATCGATATCTCTGAGGCGGAGCGCCAGAATGGGTTTTCCATGTCTGTTCAGCGGGTGTGCAGGCCGAACCGGGAGTTTCGCGGATTTCAGGGACAGATTTCGACGGGAAGAATTGCAGTGGGAGATGAGATAACGGTATATCCGAGCAAAGAGACTTCACGGGTGAAGGCGATATTTAACGGAGACCGGCCTGTGGAGGAGATTGGCGCCGGTCACGGGGTAACGATTCAACTGGACACGGAGATAGACGTTTCCAGAGGAAGCGTATTGACCAAGGATTACGATATTCTGTTAAACACGATGTTTGCCGCATCGATTTTGTGGATGGACGATGTCCCATTGACCGCAGGCAGAACATTCTGGCTGAAATTGGGAACTCAGATTGTGCCTGCTACGGTGATGAGTATCAAGTATAAGATTGACATCAATACCGGTGCGGAGATTTATTCGGAAAATATCTATAAAAATGAAATTGCCGCCTGTGAGATTTCCGTGGGGAGCAATGTCGTGTTTGATGAATTTTCCAAAAATCGGGATATGGGATCGCTCATTCTGATTGACCGGGTGACAAATGCAACTGCGGCCTGCGGAGTGGTCATTCATGAAATTAACCGAAGGAAAAATTTATTCTGGCATGATATGGATATTAGCAGGGAACTGCGACAGGAGCACTTAGGGCAGAAGGCATTTACCCTATGGCTGACGGGGTTGTCCGGTGCCGGCAAATCTACCATTGCCAACGAATTGGAAAAAAGATTGTTTGCCATGGGAAAACATACAATGCTTCTCGACGGTGACAATGTCCGGATTGGGTTAAATAAGAACTTAGGGTTTTCACATAAGGACAGAATTGAGAATATCCGAAGGGTGGCAGAGGTTTCCAAGCTGATGAATGATGCAGGACTGATAGTGCTTACCTCATTTATTTCCCCGTATCGTCAGGACAGGCAGAATGCCAGAGAGATTGTTGGTGACTGCTTTGTGGAATTGTATGTCAATACACCGTTGGAGGAGTGTGAACGAAGAGATGTGAAAGGACTTTACCATGCGGCACGTTCCGGTAAAATTGCTGAGTTTACCGGTATTACCAGTCCGTATGAGGAACCTGAACATGCAGAGATAGTAGTCGAAACCGTTAATCGTACAGTGGAAGAATGTGTAGATGATATTATTGATCAGTTGAAGGATTTGCTGTAGTTTTACAGGCTGTATGGATAACAGAAGAGCCGGTTTTGTCGGACAGGGCTCTTCTGTTTGCCGTTAATGGGACTGCCATAGTCCCCGTTTCATCAACAGTCTTTTTTCAATTACGGAAAAGATACATTTATCGATAACAATTCCCACGACAACGATAACCACCATAACGAGCATAACCTGATTGATATCTGCCAAATCACGTCCCATAATCAGTGTCTGTCCTAAACCAATAGAGGTAGTCATGACCTCACCGGCCATGAGTGCCCTCCAGGCAAAGGACCACCCCTGTTTCAGACCGGATACCAGTTCGGGCAGGCTGGCAGGAAGAATGACATTCCAGTAGAGCTGTCTTTTTCCGGCTCCCATGGTCAGTGCAGCCTTGATGTAAATAGGCTGTACATTTTTGATTGCATTGTCTACGGCAATGGCAATACTGAAGGCGGCTCCCATAACGACGACAAAGAGGATTGCCTGCGTGGAAAGTCCGAACCATAGAATGGAAAAGGGAACCCAGCACACACTGGGAAGCGTCTGTACACCCAGAACAATCGGTTTCAGGTTTTTTTGCAGATACTTAAAATGATTGATGATAAGTCCCAGCGCAAGGCCGATTGCCACGGCGATGAGATATCCGCAGATTGCCCGCAGCAGTGAGTTTAATGTTGCGGTAAGCAGGGTTCCGTTGCCACAAAGCTCAATAAATTTCTCACCGACTCCCAGTGGAGAAGGGACGGAATAGGGTTTGCAAAGGGCAAGCCAGTCTACGCTAATCCAATAAAAACCTTGCCAGATAAAAACCAGTACAAATAAAAACAGTACGATACTCATCAAATGACCTCCCCTCTGATCTGCTCCAAAATTTGATGTCTCAGATCCACAAATTCCTGTGAATATATATGCCTTGGACGTTCTAAGCCAATGTTTATAATGTTCATTTCCTGTTCCCTGTCAGGCGTCAGCACCACAACCCGATCCCCCAGATAGACAGCTTCCTCTACGCTGTGCGTAATAAAGAGAATGGTGCGTTTTGTCTGCATCCATATCCGCTGCAGCTCTTCCCGAAGGCGGTTGGAGGTCTGCTTGTCAAGAGCGGAAAAGGGCTCGTCCATTAACAGTACTGCGGAATCCATCGTCAGTGCACGGGCGAGAGCCGTCCGCTGCTTCATTCCGCCGGAAATCTGGTGGATAGGATAATCCCGATATTCCAAAAGACCGACCATTTCCAGATAATGAACCGCTTTTTTCTCCTGTTCTTCCTTGGATATACCGGCAAGCTTCATGCCGAATTTCACATTGTCGATGACATTGAGCCATGGATACAGACCGTGTTCCTGAAACATCACGGTCCGGTCGGCTCCCGGTCCTGTAATTTCTTTGTCATTTAAAAAGATTTGTCCACTGGTCGGAGTAATCAGTCCGGCAACCAAATTGAGCAGTGTGCTTTTTCCGCAGCCGGAAGCACCGACAATGCAGACAAATTCGCCGTCGGATACTTCGAGGTTGATTTCGTTTAATGTGGCGTCCTCGCTGTTTTCAAAATGCTTACAAAGATTTTTGATTACTAAAGACATATTCTTTCCTCCGTTAATTTGCATAGAGAGTACTTTCTTCCGGTATTTCGTCGATAAATTCCTGCTCTTTGCTAATCTGTGCAAATCCCATAATCGATTCTTTGTTTAAAGCAGTCTGTACACCGATTCGCTCAAATGCCTGTGCGATAATGCTTTCACTGAGCGATTTACCTGTGGCACTGTCCAGCTCGGCATTGATTATTTTTAACGCATTCGCTTTGTCGTCCGTGATTTTGGCAGTAGCCGCTTCGTGCTCCTGAAGGAAGGTTTCCACAATGTCGGGGTGCTCTTCCATGAATTCTTTTCTCACAACGACAACAGCGACATCATATTGTCCGTCCATATAGATTTCGTCGTAGTTTAACAGGATTTCCGCTCCCTGCTCCTGCAGTGTCGCTCCCCATGGTTCGGGTACCAGTGCGGCGTCGATATCCCCCCGCTCCATCGTGTTGGCAACATCGGCATTGGCAACTGCGCTTACCGTAACGTCTCCGCCTTCAGTAACCGGCTTTAATCCGTTTTGTGCCAGCAGGTCCAGCAGACACAGATGCTGGGTGTTGCCGATCTGTGGAATGGCAACATTTTTTCCGGATAAATCAGCGGCACTGCTAATTCCGGAGTCTTTTCTGGTGACCAGTACAGCACCGCCCTGCGTTGCGCTGGATAAAATAACCACGTCGCCGTTTGATTTGACGTTGGCACTGATGGCAGGAACCGGTCCGATATATCCGATATCAATATCACCTGCAAAAAGTGCTTCCACTTCTGCCGGACCTGCATTAAAGGCCGTCCAGCTTACGGTAGTGTCTTCGCCAAGGCTGTTTTCCAATGTTTGCTCCGATTTCATCAACAGAGCCTGCGGGTGCGTCACATTGTTAAAATAGCCGATATTGACTTTTGTCTGTGCATTGTCCTGATTGTTTCCGCAGCCGGCCATTGCTGCAGTGCCAAGGATAAATGCGCCGATGAATAACAGTTTTTTCCACTTTTTCATTTTTGATACCTGATACCGGATTCATTTTACCGGTTTTCCTTTCTTTATTAATGTAATCATCTATATGTAATAATTTACTATACATTTGTATGGAAAGAAACCGAATAAAATGAAAACGTTTTCACTTGTAAAGATGACCAATTTATGGTATTTTATATAGGATATACAGTTTTGTAAAAAGTATACATTGGTGATAAATGAAAATATTTTCACTATGTTGGTTGATAGGTAATTGAAGTGGAAAGGAGGGAGAGACCATGTCATTAAAGGAAATTGCACGATTGTCTGGCACATCTGTAGCCACGGTTTCCAGAGTGTTGAACGATCCGGAGCATAGCTGTAATCAACCGGGGCTATCGGAACGGATATGGGAGATTGCGGCACAGATTAACTATCTGCCTAATGCTGCGGCAAGAAATCTGCGGTGTGGTGTGCCGAAGACGGAATCCCCGTTTACTGTCGATGTTTTCCATACCCGTTTTGATTCCATGGAAGAAGATGCGTTTTTCATGGAGCTGTTCCGCTATATCCGGGAGGAACTGCTGGCTGCCGGCTGCCGGCTGGGGGATATACTCAACTCTGTCGATGTGATGAATCTCTGCGCCTTTTCCGGAGAAAATGACAGCATACCGTTCAAGGCATCGTCCCGTTCGCTTGAGGATACGGCAGGCTTTATTGCAGACAAGGAGAATACGGGGCTGATTATTTTGGGAAAATGTCCGGCCAAGCTGATTCCGATGCTCAGGAAAAGATATCCGTGCATTGCGGGAATTGACCGCAATCCTACGGATTATGAATATGACGAAGTGGTGTGTAACGGCCAGACGGCGGCCGAGAAAGCCGTGGAATACCTGATTTCCCTTGGACATAGGGATATCGCTTATATCGGGGACTGTACCTATGAAGCCCGTTATATCGGTTATTATCAGGCACTTTTGAATCATAAAATATCGCTAAACCATATGAATGTCCACCCTACGAGACAAACCAGTGAAGAGGGCTGCCAGACCATGCAGTCCATTCTGCAAAGGGAAGAGCGTCCAACCGCCATTTTTTGTGCCAACGACAGCACGGCCCTTGGCGTTTTGCAGGCATTAAAGCAAAGTAAACAGAGGGGATATTTCCCCTCTGTCATTTCGATTGATAATATTGAGGCGTCACAGAAAACATCACCGATGCTGACGACGATTGACATTCCCAAGAAGGAAATGAGCCATCTCGCACTGACACTGATTATGGACCGCAGAAACGGCCGGCATCAGGAAAATGTGCGGATTGAGCTGCCCTGCCGCCTGATTGAGCGCGAGAGCTGTACTTATCTTTATCAATGAATGAAGACTAGTACAACAAATACTAAATTTGACATCAAAGAACTTAATATCCGTTGTGTTAACCGGCATAAGGAAGGTTCTCGAAAAGGTCAAATTCAGAGACACCGTCAATGTAAATCATACCGTCCTCCTGCCGCTCAAAGTGAAGCTCGCCTACTGTGCCGTCCTCCAGTTCAAAGCCGATTACCGACGTGCCGTCACTGTCTGTCGGATAGAGTGCCGTGCCCGGTTGGAGTTCTGTCTCCGTCAGTGTACCGTTGTCGTTTATCTGAGCCATGACCGCTTTCGCTAAGATGATACTGCTGCGATTGCTGCCTTGGAGGTTGTTGATAAACGAGTAACGCTCCTCAACCGGTTCAAAGGCTCCGCCCGAAAAGGTAAAGCTGCGTTGGCCGGTATAGGTTCCAAGCGTATATATCGAGGCCTGAACGGTACAAATTTCACTGGTTATACCGGTGAGACTGCCCGCTGTCGAGTCTGCCTTGACCGGTGTTCCGGAGGTCACCTCAATCAACAGCGTCTCGTAATCATCGGACATCATGTCGCAGGAAATCAGTACAAAAGCTCTGCCTTCCTGTGTCCGGGCAAAATAGGCGGCGGACCGGTAAGAGATTCTTCCCAAATCCAGACTCAGATCATTTACCTTCAGGTCCAGCTGGGTGTCTCCGTCTTCCGTATATTCCCCTGACAGAGTGATCGTTTCCGGTGTCCCGTCTCCGTTTACATCTACGGAAATGGTATTTGCCGCCATTTGCGCAAATATAGCAGTACCCTCCGGTTTATAGTCCGGGTTGAAATTGGTCATCTCGTCATAGGGGATAGCCACTATCGTTCTCCCTGCCGCATAGGAAGCGATGTCATAGGCATTAAAGACAATATTTAATCCCAAGCCGTCCAGATACCATACCGGATTGTCCATGCAGTCGTCAATATTTTCCTGATAAAAGACAAACTCCATTCCCTCGTTTTCCCTGTCGGCAATATAACCGTCGATATAGCTTCTCACTTCTTCCTTAATGTCACCTAAATCGTTAAAAGTAATCTCGTCCCCTGTGGCAGTATCGAAGGTTACGCCATACAGATAAGCGTATCCATGCGCCCCGCCGACATACGAATATTCGTCGACGGTGAAGCAGGTTACCCGGTTGTCTGCACGGGCTGCCGCTGCCGAGTAATCTAGTGCATAGTGATAGAAATCTTCCCCTCTGCTCTCGGCGTCCGTTTTTGCATTATTGAGATATTCCTGCGCCTGCGCCGTGTACCCGTCGGTATAGCTTGCCGACCATGAACTGACCGCTTCCTTTAACTGTGGATAATCCTCTCCGATAACCTCGATTGTCGGATAAGTGCCGGAAAAGTATTCATAGCTATCGCCGCCGGCATCATAATAATTGCTGGTAATATTCAGCTGGGGAGCCGTGGAAGAAACAGCCGGATTGGCCGCTTCCGTCGTTTCGGTATCCGCTTCCCCGGTCTTCTGTTCCGTCGGCTCTTCAGCTGCCTCGGCCGAAGCAGTCTGCGTGGTCTCTTTTTCCGGTACATTTTCCGTCGTCTGGCTGCAGGCTGTGAGACAAAAAGCCGCAGCCAGCATGATGATCGTATAAGCTCTTTTCATCAGTATTCCTCCTGTTCGCAGCGATAATTAATCCTGTATAGTGATTTCTTTATAATATTCGGCATAATCTGTTCTGCCGTCATTGGTAAAGGCAATCGCTGTCCGGGGGTGCTGATTGAGCAGGCCAGTCATTAAATATTGCAGGTCATATCCCCAGACAATCCCTTCCTGTTTTAATTTTGTAATATGCTTTTCAATAAATTGAAATGCCGGATAGACATTGTATTTGGGATTTTTCAAAAAGCCTAACAGAAGCTCCATTGCGCAGTTGCCGGCACCTCGTCCCATTTCGGCATAGGTTCCGTCCAGCCAGTCTACGCCGTCGCCAACGGCCTCAATGGTATTGGCAAAGGCAAGCTGCTGGTTGTTGTGCGCATGCATTCCCACTTTTTTATTGTACTTGGCGGCAAACTCCAGATAAACATCTGCCAGCCGTGCAATCTGTTCAGGGTAAAGAGAGCCAAAGCTGTCCACAATATAGAAAACACTGACAGGGGATTGTCCCAAAATATCCAGTGCAACCTTCAAATCACCCTCCTGGGCATTGGAGATTGCCATGATGTTGCAGGTGGCCTCATAACCTTTGTTTACGGCGTCCTCAATCATATCTACGGCTGCCGGAATTGTGCTTAAATAGGTGGCAACGCGGATTAAGTCGACAGGACTTTCATTTTTCGGGTGAATATCCTGCTTGTAATCGCATCGTCCCACATCTGCCATAATTGATAACTTTAAATCCGAATTTGAGGTGTCACCCAATACTGCACGGATATCGTCATCGTTACAGAATTTCCATTTGCCAAATTTGTTCACGTCAAACATGGTTTTGTCGGCCCGGTATCCCAGCTCCATATAATCTACGCCGGCCTTGATATTGGTCTGATATAAATCTTTTACAAATTCGTCGGTAAAGTAGAAGTCATTCACCAGTCCGCCGTCCCGCAATGTTGCATCTAACACTTTGACCGATTCACGGTAATTCATTAAATGTGATATCTCTTTCATTTTCAACTATCTCCTTTTGTGGTAAATTGATTTCATAACTATAACATATTCGTATTTATAAGGCAAATTATTTGGTGAGGGAGGCATTATAATTATTCAATCCGCCAATGCAGTTAATCACATCGTAGCCCATTGCCGACAGAATCCGTGCTGCCTGAATACTGCTTCCGCCGGTATCACAATATACAATCAGCGTTCTCGCCTTTGGAAGATTTACCTGTTTCTTTTCAATACGCTCAAGGGGAAGATTGATTGCCATCGGAATGTGCCCTGTACAAAAACGGTCCGGTTTTCTTACGTCGACAATGATAGCATCTTTTTCCAGTGCCGATGCCACGATGTGCCGGATATTAATATATTCGATTGCCATGATAGAATCCGTCGATTTTCTTACTTATAATAAAATATTCATTTGAAAGATAAGTCGTGCATTAAAATTAAATGCTGCTGTCCGGGGCAAAAGCGCAATGCCCGGCCTCCCATGTATCGCAGGGGTGCCGGGCATTGTTTATCGCCTATACGTTGTATTATATGTTTGCTTTTACCTGTTCGTAGATTCCTTCAGCGTCTAACTGATATTTGTGAAGTAATTCCGTCGCCGGACCGGATTCTCCGAATAAATCCCGCATACCGATTTTGTAGACCGGTGCCGGTGCATTTTCGCAGAGTACATCACACACTGCAGAACCAAGACCGCCGATAATGGAGTGCTCCTCGACCGTGAAGAGCTTCTTCGTCTCCGTTGCCGCCTTGATTAAAATTTCTTTATCGATTGGCTTAATGGTGTGAATGTTGATTACTCTTGTATCGATGCCGTCTGCCGCTAATTTGTCTGCCGCCTCTAACGCAAAGCCTACCTCCAGTCCTGTTGCGACAAGAGTGATATCCTTTCCCTCCCGCAGCGTGACACCCTTTCCCAGCTCAAAACGGTAACCGGGATTTTCGTTGATGACCGGAGCTGCAAGGCGTCCGAAGCGGAGATATACCGGGCCTTTATGCTCATAGGCAGCCTGTACTGCGGCTTTCGCCTCGATATCGTCACTGGGATTAATAATCACCATATTCGGTATCGTGCGCATTAAGGCAATATCCTCATTACACTGATGAGTTGCGCCGTCCTCTCCAACAGAAATACCGGCATGGGTTGCACCGATTTTGACGTTCAATTTGGGATAGCCGATCGTGTTGCGCACCTGTTCATAGGCGCGTCCGGCGGCAAACATGGCAAAACTGGAAGCAAAGGGAACCTTGCCCGTCAATGATAGTCCTGCCGCAATGCCCATCATGTTACATTCGGCAATACCGCAGTCAATGTGCCTGTCCGGAAATTCTTTTTTGAAAATGCCGGTTTTGGTAGCGGCTGCCAAATCAGCGTCTAAAACAATTAAATTGTCATGTGCTTTTCCTAACTCTACTAAAGCGTTGCCGTAGCTTTCGCGGGTGGCAATTTTCTTTAATTCTGACATAATGCTTCACCTACTTTCTCCAAGTCAGCCATCGCTGTTGCATATTGTTCGTCATTGGGTGCTGCACCATGCCAAGATGCCTGATTCTCCATGAAGGAGACATCTTTTCCTTTGATGGTTTTGGCAATAATCGCAGTCGGCATACCTTTTGTGTCTCTTGCCTCTTTAAATGCCGCATCAATGGCATCAAAATCATGTCCGTCAATCGTGATGACATGGAAATTAAAAGCCTTAAATTTATCCGCAATCGGGTAAGGAGAGCAGACGTCAGCAACACTGCCGTCGATCTGTAAATCATTGTTGTCCACGATAAGGACAAGATTGTCCAGCTTTTTGTGTCCGGCAAACATGGCGGCTTCCCAAACCTGTCCCTCCTGGATTTCTCCGTCGCCGAGAAGGGTATATACACGATAATGCTCATCGGAAAGCTTGGCGGAGAGAGCCATGCCTACGGCAACAGACACACCCTGTCCCAGAGAACCCGCCGACATATCTACACCGGGAGTCCCTTTCATATCCGGGTGACCCTGAAGCATCTCGCCTGTTTTACGGAGCTTTAAAAGCTCTTCCTCCGGGAAATATCCCTTCATTGCCAGTGCGCCGTACAGTGCCGGTGCAACATGTCCTTTTGACAAGACGAAACGGTCCCGGTCTGGCTTTTGCGGGTTGCCCGGTTCAATGTTCATTTCCTCAAAGTATAAATAGGTGATCATGTCTGCAGCGGATAATGAACCGCCCGGATGGCCACATTTGGCGGCATGCAGGGAAGTGATGATATGCTTCCTGAGCTGGTTTGCGCATTTTTGAAGTTCTAACTTATTCATGATTAATCTCCTCATTGTAACTGGTATTCGGGATACACTATATTCATTCGGTTCGTTTCAACCAACTATTATTGTATAGACAAATGAAAAAAAAGCAAGTCTTTTTTCGGTTAATCGGCAATGATATCAGGAAAATCGGCAATTTCGCAGAAATCCCGAATGCAGATATCGACAAAACCCGTTTTTTGTAAAAGACCGCAATCACTGTCGCCGTATATGCCGATGATTTTTCCTGCGCCTGCCCTGCTGGCAGCAATTACACCGGAGACAGCGTCTTCAAACACAACGCAGTTTTCCGGTTTTACAGACAGTAAATTCATCGCTTTCTGGTAGATGTCAGGCTCCGGTTTTCCGTTCAGGCTGCCGTCGTCATAGGCAACACGGTCTTTATCAAACCATTTATCCAGTCCGAAGTAATCGAAGTAAAAATCAATATTGGCCATATTGGCGGCTGTGGCAATCGTCATCGGAATATTGCGTTCCCTGGCAGCATCCAGAAATTCCGGAAGACCGTCCGTTAAGTGGAATTGCTCCTGATTTTGCAGGCAAAGTTGACGGTACAGCGCTTCTTTTTCCTCCGAATATGCGGCAAGCTTCCGGGGAGAAAGCATTTTTTCTCCCAGAAAATACTCCAAAATGGCAGGAGATGTTTTGCCGTGTACATGTTCCCGGAATTCTGCCTGGGATACCTTTCTGTGGCAGAGCTGCTCCACATAGTATCGCCAGGCAGCTTCATGTATATGGGAATCCGTTACCATTGTTCCGTTAAAGTCAAAAATATATGCGTGCATTTGTATGCCTATAAATAGCTCTTTAATTTGTCTACCATGTCAAGTTTTTCCCATGGCAAATCCAAGTCCGTGCGTCCGAAGTGTCCGTAAGCAGCAGTCTGTTTATAAATCGGCCGGCGCAGATCCAGCATTTTGATAATGCCTGCCGGACGGAGGTCAAAGTTTTCACGAACAATTTCGACGAGCTTCAGTTCATCGAGTTTGCCTGTACCAAAGGTATCTACGCGGACAGAGGTAGGACGTGCCACGCCGATCGCATAAGACAGTTGGATTTCGCATTTGTCCGCCAGACCGGAAGCTACAATATTTTTGGCCACATATCTTGCGGCATAAGCAGCGGAACGGTCTACTTTTGTGCAGTCCTTGCCGGAAAATGCGCCACCGCCGTGGCGGGCATATCCGCCGTAAGTATCTACGATAATCTTACGTCCGGTAAGACCGGAATCGCCGTTTGGTCCGCCGATGACAAATCGTCCGGTCGGGTTGATAAAGTACTTGGTATTCTCGTCAACCAGCTCTTGCGGGAGTACAGTATCAAAGACATGTTTCTTGATATCCTGATGAATCTGTTCCTGAGTAACCTCGTCACTGTGCTGCGTGGACAGTACTACAGCTTCAAGCCGTACCGGTTTTCCGGCCTCGTCATATTCTACAGAAACCTGAGTTTTTCCGTCCGGTCTCAAATAGGGCAGGGTACCGTTCTTGCGCACCTCGGTTAATTTGCGGGAAAGTTTATGGGCCAGGCTGATCGGATATGGCATGTACTCCTCCGTTTCGTTCGTTGCAAAGCCGAACATCATTCCCTGGTCACCTGCACCGATCGCTTCAATATCTGCGTCGCTCATCTGGTTTTCCTTTGCCTCTAATGCTTTGTCTACACCCATGGCAATGTCGCTGGACTGTTCGTCTATGGCGGTGATAACGCCGCAGGTGTCACAGTCAAATCCGCTTTCTGATGAAGTATAGCCGATTTCACGTATCGTGTCCCGGACGATTTTCTGGATATCAATATAACCCGTAGTTGAAATTTCACCCATTACCAGTACAAGACCGGTAGTGATAGAGGTCTCGCAGGCCACACGGCTGTTGGGGTCCTGCTGCATTAATGCGTCCAGCACGGCATCTGAAATCTGGTCACAGATTTTGTCGGGATGTCCTTCAGTTACGGACTCCGATGTGAATAAACGTTTTTCCATTTTTATTTCCTCCTTGATTAAAATGTACAAAAAAACTTCAAACCCTTAATGAGGATTTGAAGCGTTTATAATCGGTATGTTCAAATCCTCTTATTGATCGGACAGATAATCTGTTTGTCCGCACAGGCCGGCACCTTCCACTTTAATGGGGTTGCCGTGGCTTCTTAGTCCCTTCTGACTCCACCACTCTGAATAAGAGAAGTTTCTTTTGCACTTGTTTTGTACAAGGCTATCATACTCCATACGAGGGCATTCGTCAAGAATAGATTGACTTTAATTTTCATTTCTTATATAATAAAGAAAGCGTGATTTATACTGGCAGAAAAAACACAGAATTACAGGAAAGGAGAAAGGAAATGGGTATAACTCAGATAGCGCCGCACAAGGTTACTCCAGGTATGACAATTGTGGAGGACGTGTACAAAGACGCCCAGCTCCTGATTCCGAGAGATACGGTTGTGGACGATGATGTACTTAACATACTTAATTATGCTGCTGTGGATACGGTTGCAGTCCGCGGGGAGCTTGATTCCAGGCTGAATATGGAAATGATTCCTACATCGACAAAAACCCACGTGGAGCAGCTGCGCGAAAGCGAAGAATTTAAGAAGTTTGAAGAGGGTTTTCAGAAGGCCACGGAGATATTAGCCGGTGAACTGAATGACATTGCAAACCATGCCAAAGAGATTGATATTGATGCGCTCTTTGCCATTGCAAATGAAATGATTGCGGTTGAGACGAATACATATAAATTGATGGACATACTGAGTAATATTCGTTATTCTGATGATTCCACATATGCACATTCGTTAAATGTTGCACTGCTGGCGAACATTTTGGGCCGTTGGCTGCATATGGAAGAGGAGGAGCTGAAGATATTAACTGTTGCAGGGCTGCTGCATGATATCGGCAAGATACTGCTTCCACAGGAGATTATCAAGAAAACAGGGAAACTCACCAGAGAAGAGTATGAAATTGTTCAACAGCATCCGCTGAAAGGATATAAGTTGTTAAAGGAATATAAGATAAACGAGGATATCTGCCAGGTGGCTTTATTTCATCATGAGAAGTGTGACGGCAGTGGATATCCTGTGGGCTGGAAGGGTGATAAGATAACGGAGATGGCCAAGCTGACTACCATTGTAGATGTGTATGAGGCAATGACGGCTGACCGCAGTTATCGTGACGGTATCTGTCCGTTTTCCGTTATTCGTGTGTATGAAGATGAAGGTTATCTGAAATATGACCCGAAGTATCTTCTTCCGTTTTTGCGCGGTATATCGGATACCTATCTCCATAATACGGTTATGCTGAATGACGGAAGAAAGGGAGAGATTGTCCTGACAAACAAGACGATTGCCTCACGGCCAAGCATTATTGTAAATGGTGAATATATGGATTTAACACAGTATCCGGATTTGAACATCATTGCAATTTTGTGATGTACGCAAATCCACTTGCCTGCAAGGGTGGATATAATATTTTTGAGAGATATAGATATTGGTCACAGGCTGGCGGTATTCCCGCCGGCCTGTTTTTAGGAGGTATAGAAATCCTTTATTCTTTTAGAATAACCAGCTTATCACCGGTTTTAATCTGGTCGCTTTCAAGATTATTCATTTCCCGTATGCGGTCTGCCGTAGTATAGTAGGTTTTTGCGATGCTCCAAAGGGTATCTCCCCTTTTCACAATATAACCGATAACACCCGGCAGGGCTTTTTTGCGTTCGAGATTGATTGGGTTAAGTGCCATGGCAAGAACCGCTCTGGTCTGTTCGTTGGTGAAGGCAAGAACCTCCAGGGAGACTTCTGCTTTTACTTCAATCTGACTGTCGCTTTGCTGCAGGGCAGTAATCTGGTCAAGAAACGGCACGATAGAATAGGTCACCTCATTTTTCATGCCATTTACTTCTATTTCATAGGAAAATGGAATGTCAAAGGTCGCGGAGGCAAGCGCACCGTTTTCTTCTTTGTTCAAATAAGTAATCTGAGTTCCGACGACACCTTCTACCATAATTCCCTTTGCCGTGCGTTCCGTTTCATCGATGGAAACGGAACCCTCCACATTGCAAATTTGTAAGATGGATTGCTGCTTTGGCATTTCTAACGTATCTGATATTTTTGCCTTGGCGCAGTTGCGCACCAATAGGTGCTGCACGGTGAAATCCTTCCATTTCGGCTCGATTTCCATATCTGTGGAGTAGGCATCCTGAACCAGCTGCATTTCCTCATTGCCGTACAGCTTGATCTCTACAGTGAACTCGGCGGCCAGGTCGATAAGGCGGTCCTCTCCGCTTTCGTCCGGAACCACGGTAATGTGATACTGGTCAAGACTGAGAAAACTTCCGGAAATCATATCTTCACTGCAGCTTTCTTCGGCGAGACGCTGTTCAAAGGGAACCTCCATGGTAAAATACTGCAACGGCATATTGTCTTCTTCAGCGGTATAAATCAAAAAAATATTCAGCTTTCCGCTGGCCAGCAGATAGCCGTCTGCCGGTTTAATCTGGGTGCAGGTAACGGTCATGCTTTTCCAAATCACCTGATAGATGTTTGGCTTGTTTGCAGGGATTTCTACCTGTTCCTCTACCTGCATCGTCTGCTTTTTCTGGAGTTTGAGTGTCATCATCGAGATGTTGCCTTTGAGAATTTCCGCATTGTTTCCCTGTTCAATGCTGGTGACTGCTTCAAAATTTTCATTTTCCTTTACCTGATAGTCGATTCCTACCAGCGCCTTCAGGCTGAGTTTGCGGGAATGAAGCATCGTAACAGTCAAATCGTTTAAGCTGGTATGTACCTCAATATAGTCGTTTTCCTCGGTCCCGTCTGCATTGATGTATTCAACAAAGGGAACTTTGCCTGTCATGCTGTCAAAGGCATTTCCGTCTTTGTCGGCACTGTAAAGGATTTGGTAATTCAGTGTTCCTTTAATCTGGAAACGGTCCACCATCGCCTGTGTATCATCAATGACAACATTTCCTTTTACCAAAACCAAGCGTTCCATATCCATCAAATTTTCCGGAAGGTTGATGGTGTCATCTATCGTAAACTGCATTGTGTTTTTCACTTTCCATGTAAAGTTGTGTATTTCCTGCTTGATAAATTCCATACTGCCTCCTGCTGATTTATTTGTGTTTCATCTATCCATCATTATATGCATGACCACTTTGAAACATTCCTCATTTTGTCTATCTTACACGACGAAAAGGCACAAACAGTGACGTCTGTGCCTTTCGTTTCTCTCCGAATATAATCAGGAATTCTCACCATGGATAAGCTGTTTTAATGCTTTCGTTATCTGTTTGTCTGTGGTGAGCGGAGAACCTTTCTGTCTGTCAGAAAGCGCTTTCAAATCGTTATAATCAAGGGTGATAACGTGCTCCTGCGCACTATCCGATGAGGGAATAACATATGGATCCATTTCTTTTTCTAATTCATTTAATCTGCGCATAATATTTGTAATCTGGGTTTTGCCCAAATTCACGGCCTCAAGCAGCTCTGTATAGTGCTCGGTTATGCGCTCGCAGTCCGGAATATCTTCATAGATTGTTTCCGGGTCATCCATGATGCCTGACTCATTGCCGTTGTCGTAAACATACCGGTTATCCTTGATATTTCTGTCCAGGAAATTCAGTGTTTGTGTTATCGTTCCTCCTTCAACTGTGATAATGAGTTTTGCCATACTCCTTCCTCCTTTTATAAAATGCTTCAGGGAATGGCAGTTGACAAACCAGCCTCTCATTTGTAGTGTTCGTTTCATATAGGTTGAACTACTGCTTAACAATAGCTCCTGCTGCACTGCAATCTTCTATGTATAAGTAAAAGCTGGTATTTCATTGCTGCAACATTCACCTTTATCATCTGTAGTATACTATGGAAATTGCTATTTTTCAAGATTTAACTATACCTGTTTTTGGACAGAGAGTATTGACAATTATGTGTTTATTTATTATAATTAATTGAGTTCAATTTAATTTAACACAAATAAAAGGAGGTTATACGATGTCAATTTATGATTTCACGGTTAAGGCGCAAAGTGGAGAGGACATTTCTCTTGCCGATTACAGGGGAAAGGTTCTGCTGATTGTCAACACGGCAACAGGGTGCGGTTTTACTCCGCAATATGGTGAATTGCAGGATATCTATGATGAATTCAAGGAGCAGGGTTTTGAAATCCTTGATTTTCCCTGTAATCAGTTCGGGGAGCAGGCACCGGGTGATGATGAGGAGATTCATTCGTTCTGCACTGGCCGATTTGGCATTACATTTCCGCAATTTGCAAAGATAGACGTGAACGGCGAGCATGCGATACCACTTTTCAAATGGCTGACGGAAAATACGAAATTTGAAGGTTTTGGCAAAAGCCCAATGGCACTGATGATGAGTGGTGTTGTCAAAAAGATGGACAAGGACTATAAGAACAACGGCAATATCAAATGGAATTTTACCAAGTTTTTGATCAACCGTGAAGGGGAAATCATAGCCCGTTTTGAGCCAACGGATTCACTCGATAAACTGAAATCAAAGGTCGAGGAGATTTTGTAATGTTTTACTATGGTATAGCAGCCATTTACGCA
>JAMPAW010000199.1 GCA_023666975.1 Clostridium sp. | reverse complement strand
CCGCAAGGCGGCCGCTCTAAAACGCATCAGTGGACGGCAGGCTCCGCAGAATGCAGCAGTTCTGTTACGGCACCAGATGCAGTGGCTCATCAGGGTATGGTCTATGGTATACAGCATCCGTTTTCGGGGGAAATAATGTATCCTACAATGGGGAGGCATTGGGCTCTGGGACAAGAGCAAATGTTGGAAAACATGAATGTATGGGCAAAATATAAACTTGTTGAAATTGATGATGTTGAAAAACGCGCTTCATTATGTGGAATTTCCGTGGATGCTGTAAGAAGTGGGATTTTGGCTATTATGTTAGACGAATCATTAGAGGATGCACAAAAGAAAGCACGAGTTGTATTAGAGAAGGGAAATTGGCCATATTTTTATTTTACAAACAGGGGAAAAGGAGGTATGCGTAGAAAAACTTATCTTGAAGAAACAGATGGAAGAATGCCTACTAATTTATGGACTTTTGAGGAAGTGGGACATACTGATGGTGCAAAGAAAGAATTAAAAGCAATTTTTTCGGGAAATATTCCCTTTGATACCCCTAAACCAATTGCTTTATTAGAAAGAATTATTCATATTGCATCTTCATCAGATAGTATAATTCTGGATTTTTTTGCTGGAAGTGGAACTACTGCTCATGCGGTATTACAGTATAATGCGACACATAAAGAGAGCCATCGTAAATTTATTTTATGTACAAATAATGAGAATGGTATTTGTGAGAATATTACATATGCCAGAATAGCGAATGCAATAAATGGATATAACGAATGTAAGGGACTTCCTGCAAACCTCAAATATTATCGTAATGATTTTGTTTCAAAGGATTCCGATGATGTCAGCACCGAATTGTTGAAGTATATTACAGAAATGGTTCAGTTGGAACATGGTATAAAAATTGATAATAAAGAATATTTAATCATTTTGGATGATGATGGAGCGGATAATCTTGAGCAGCATTGGGATGAATATCCGGAGATCAAAGCATTGTACATTTCTAGGGATGTATTGTTGACTACGGCGCAGAATGCTTTATTTGGAAGTGTGCAGATGCACATCATTCCCGACTATTATTTCAAATTTGAGTTAAGGGAGGTCGGAGAGGCATGGTAAATCCGGGACTTACAATTAATCTGTTTGATTTCCAAGAGCAGACCGTGATAAAGCTGATTGATTTGACATCGGATGCAAATTGCAAACAGACAATAACGGTCAAAGCGCCAACTGGAGCCGGAAAAACAGTTATCTTGATTGATTACATAGAAGAATACCTTTCTAATGTTGAAAGCAATACGGCTTTTATCTGGCTCTGCCCCGGCAAAGGAGATTTAGAGGAACAGAGCCGCAAGAAAATGCAGGAGTTTGCACCGCATCTCAACACGCAGAATCTTTTTGATGCTCTTTTGAATGGATTTGTGGCTGGGAGTACCACATTTATTAACTGGGAATTGGTAACGAAAAGGGGAAATACGGCAATCCGCGACAGTGAACGTAAAAATATGTATGACCGCATAGCGGATGCTCATAGGAGCGGAACGGAATTTATAATAATAATTGATGAGGAACATTCCAATAATACGGCGAAGGCAAAAAGTATTATCGATGCTTTTGCGGCAAGGAATATTATCCGTGTAAGCGCTACTGCAGTAGAAAATAAGAGGTATGAATTTATAGAAGTTGATGAATTGGATGTTATCAATGAGGGATTGATTACCAAGGCGCTTTATGTGAACGAAGGAATTTCGGACGGGGTTGAGATTACGGATGATTATGATTATCTTCTTGACCTTGCTGATGTTAAAAGGAAAGCGATTGCTGCACGCTATATAGCGATTGGTAAGACCATACGACCTTTGGTTTTGATTCAGTTTCCGAACGGACAGCCGGAAACGGTTGCTGCAGTGGAACAGAAGCTGGAGTCTATGGGGTATACATATGACAACGGCATGGTCAGCAAATGGATGAGTGAAGATAAGAAAGATTTGCCGGACAATCTGACACAGAATGATGGGATTCCCGTTTTCTTGCTCATGAAACAGGCAATCAGTACAGGATGGGACTGTCCCCGTGCCAAAATCCTTGTCAAATTGCGGGAAAATATGAGTGAGAGTTTTGAAATCCAGACAATTGGGCGCATCCGTAGAATGCCGGAGGCTGTTCATTATGAAGATGACTTGTTAGACTTCTGTTATGTCTATACTTTTGATGAAAAATATAAGGCAGGTCTGCTCGCTAATATGGATAAGGCATATGAAACACGCAGATTATTTTTGAAGGATAAATGTAAAACCTTTACGCTTGAAAAGCAAATTCGAGATTTGGATTTTGAAGGTTTGGGTGAACGTGAAGTATTGAATAAGATTTATGATTCGCTTGTCAGAAAGTACAAATTAGGAGCGGATAAAAAACAGAATCGACTTATGTTTATGAATGCAGACTACCGCTTTGGTGAAGAGATTTTAGGACGGGCATTGCATGGTCAATATGTATATACAGATCGTGTGGCAGAAAGCACAACCTACTATACTACCCGAAAAAGGGTAAACACTCATATACATGGTATCTATTTACTGCATAGCGTTGATGCCATTAAGACAACCATAGGTATGCCGACGGGCAAGGTAAAAACAATGCTGGAACGTCTTTTCCGTAAAGGCGGCAATGCAAGTAAAAAGCTTTTGAATTTGAACACAGCGGAATTTTATGCATTCGTGGTAAATAATGAGCATCTGTTAAAAGAAGAATTTCGAGAAGTTACTTCTGAAATGTCCAAACAGAATACTCTAAATTTAATCCCAAAGACATCTGCATTCCATATACCGGAGCAGGATTTTTTCAAATATGATCCTGGCGTAAAGGATGAAGTGGAGTACCTGAGTAATGCATATCAGGAATACACATCCGGCTATGCCACAAGTCTTGTGAGAAGCACCTGCGAAATGCTGTTTGAACAATATTGTGAGAAACGGGAAGATATTGATTGGGTATATAAAAATGGTGACAGCGGGCAGCAATATTTTTCGATTGTGTATGCAAATGGGATTGAGAAACAAAAATTGTTCTATGCGGATTATATAGTAAAAATGAAGGATGGAACAGTCTGGGTAATTGAAACCAAGGGCGGTGAAGTGAAAGGGCAAGATAAAAATATTGACCGACAGATAGAGAATAAGTTTAATGCATTTAAGGAGTATGCCGAGGCTAAGGGCATTTGTTGGGGATTTGTCCGTGATAAGGATAATCGGCTTTATATCAATAATACGGAGTTTACTCAAAGTATGGCGGATGAGCATTGGGTGGCACTTAAGGATGTGTTTTAAGGGGGATTTGATTTTGCTTTTGAAAAAATTGTTGTAAAGGTACATGGGAAACTGATAAATAATGCACTGTTGGTTGTGAAAGAGGGATATATATGGAGCATACAGGACACATAAAGATTAACAGGAAGAACGTGCCTTATCATTTGATTGATGATAAGGTAACACTGATACCTTATGATACATACTCGGCTCTTATTCCAAGTGAGATCAAAGAAAAAGAAATGATAAAAGGTATTACAACAGGAAATAGAGAAGTTGTATTTTTGAATTGCAGACATTCTAACAATCGGCTTTCATACCAAGCTTTGGTAATTTCAACGTGTAACACAGGCTTATATGAAGATATATCGTCATTTGATAGGATTTCTTTTGAAGGTAAGCCGATAAATGTATTTGCAGGACCGGGAAGGGCATATATTTCGGAAGAAGGTTATGATATATCGAAAAGAATGAAATCTATAACTCCTAGAAATTGGGATGACCTTAATGTAGAGACAAATATTAAAATTAAAAATAGGGAAATGAAATTATCAATAGATTATAGTATTTGGCATAATAAAAAATTTGTTGAGACTTCGATGAGGGAAGCAATTCCTCGTTTTTGTATTGAATACAGCAAGGCCTTATCAATAAAAAATATACCAACAATTTATTTGCAGGTGTATGACTTCTTTTTGTTTTTAAGTTTTAGGAGAAATGTTGTTTTTGATAAAATATATATCCAAAGGAAAATTGAGGGGAAATATGCTAAAGTTGCAGAAATAATAGTAAACTCAGCAGATTTTGGAGATTACAATAATACAGAAAGAAATTCTATTATTATTGATGACTGTGGTGAAAACTTTGGTGATTTGTTTAAGTGTGTGGCTCAAAGGCGTTCTCAAAAAATTTATGATAATTTTTATATACCAAGAAATGGGAAAGAGAGTTCAAAGCTTACCTATGAAAAATTTTTATCGTGTGCATTAAGTTTGGAAAGTGAGTATGCAAGACTATATCCAAGTAAAAAAGATGAAAATGAAAAATTTGCATATATACAAGGATTGTTTCAAGAATCTGCTGATAAGATGGATATGCTGTTTGCCTTAGCAGCGGAAAATAAAATATCACGTGATGAATTTGAAAAATGCTTTTATGGTGATGTAAATTTAAGATTGAAAAAACATTTTGAAAGTATGTCAAAAACGCAAGCTAAATCATACCAAAGTTACTATTGCAAGATAGTTGAATCTTTGTCAAAAATAGATTATAGCTTGGGAGAAAAATACAAGAACGCTTTAAATATGAATATGGATTTGGTAAAACCTGTTATAGATAGGATGAGTTCTGTTAATGGGGTGGCATTCCCAAGTGAAAATGAAGCAGGGAAGTTATTTGCAGATTTTAGAAATGGAATTGCCCATGGAAATCCGCCAGAGATAGAAAAGATTCATTGTGTGCTTTTTGAGGTGGCAAGAGCATTGATTTATATAATGATATTGAAGAAGGCAGGAATAGAGGAAGAGAACATTAAGAATATAGTCAAAAAACTGTTTTGAGGATAATATATAAAGCAATGCACCAATAAGTATTTATAGACAAATGCTATCAATTTACGAGGCTTATATGGGGGAAAATCAATATAATAGATGTTCGGATTTTTTGATTTTCCAACTTAGTACGCCTAGTGAGGTGAACCACAGTATAGATAAAAATATTATTGTGGTTCACCTTTTTATTGTGAGAAAACGTATTTTTTGCATAAAGGGTTAGGGGAAATTTTCCCCTTAGTGCAAGTCAATTTTTGCAGATGTTCCGCAAGGGAAAATCTGTAAAAATTCTGGCTGTGGACGTCCATAGGCAGTGCTTGCTATTTCGCCTTGTGTCATGACACAGGAAGTGCTTGCTATTCCAGTATCGGAATGCAAGCGGTTTTAATCTGCATAGGCAGACTACTCTAAAACTAATAGGGGCATTACTGCCCGCACTGACAAAAAAATTCTGAAAAAGTTTTTGTAAATAGGAAGGTTTTTTGCATATTTAACAGTTACTATATTATTGGGGCTGTTTGAAAGGAGGGGACAGCATGAACGCCGCATATCGCAGAATGGAGATTGTCAGTATCCTTGTGGTCATCGGTCACATTACGGCAAGGGAGTTGGCGCAGAAAAAATTCAAAAAATGTATGATGCGGCAGAGGGGGAAGACAAAAAAATCTTGGAACGTGTACTCCGAAAATACGGAGCATATAGGCTAAAACTTTAGGACGAGCATATTAAAAACTGAATACATAAATCCCGTATATGATTCTGCAATTCTTCCCA
>JAMPAW010000198.1 GCA_023666975.1 Clostridium sp. | reverse complement strand
CTTAATTCTATAGCAGATGAAGCAAAACAATTAGCCGATATCCATGAAATTCAACTTTCAATGACAGATAAATCTGAGCCGAAAAATAACTACGGATTAGAAATACAAAAAATCGTAGAACAATTCAAAAAGTTAGGTTTATCAAAAGATGAGGTTACAGAAAAAACTGAAAAACTAACAGAAGCACAAGCAGAATTGCAACGAGTAATAAATAGTAATGAGTATGATTCTATAGACGCGAAAAATCAGGCTATTCTGAATGCTGATAAAGAGAGATCTGTTGCATTAAATCAGGTAAAGAATGCTTATGAACAAGCAAAATTAGCATATGATAAATATATGCAACCAGCATCAAAGGAAAGAATTACCTCTACTTTAGTACAGGTACAAAATCTTTTGAAAAATAACACACGGGTTACAAAAGAAGTAAGGGCCGAATGGGAAGGTTATGTAAATCGTCTCACGAGCGGATCTAATATTGCTGAGAAAGAAATTAAAGATATTAATTTGCGGATTAAAGAAACTAAGGCAGAAATGCAGCAAGCTGGAAAACTTGGTGTTGGATTCTTTAATAATCTAAAATCCAAAATGGGATCATTAACTTCTTATTTAAGCGCATCCGCAGTTTTAGGATCAATGGTTCAAGTGATTAGAACTGGTGTGTCTAATATAAGAGAATTGGATACAGCTTTAGTAGATTTGAAAAAGACAGCAAAAATGTCCGCTAGTGAATTATACAATTTCTACCTTTCTGCTAATGATACGGCGAAACAGATGGGGACTACAACTCAGGCAATAATCGAGCAGGCAAGCGCTTGGTCTCGGCTTGGTTTCAATACAGCTGAGGCGGCTACAAAAATGGCAAAGTACTCTTCTATGTTTGCCACTATTTCGCCAGGTATGGACTTAGATTCTGCAACAGATGGTCTTGTATCTGTTATGAAAGCATTTAAAATTGGTCTTGATGATACCGATGAAGTCGTTGATGGAATTATGTCAAAAATCAACATCATTGGTAACACACAAGCCGTTAATAATGGCGATATTGTAGATTTCCTTCGCAGATCTTCAAGTGCCATGGCAGAAGCAAATAATACCTTGGAAGATACTATCGCTCTTGGTACTGCTATGGTGGAAATCACAAGGGATGCTGCTGGTGCTGGGCAAGTTCTAAAGACAATTTCCATGAGGGTGCGCGGATATGACGAAGATACCGAGGAATACATTGGTGATATAGAAGAATTATCAGGCAAAATTGCAGATTTGACTAAAACCGCTTCTACCCCAGGTGGTATTAGTTTGTTTTCCGATCAGGCAAAAACAGAGTATAAGTCAACTCGCCAATTATTGCAAGAAATTTCTGAGATATATGATCAGCTCACAGACAAAAATCAGGCCGAATTGCTTGAGGCTCTTGCAGGTAAGAGAAATGGTCAAGCTGTAGCAGCAATTTTAAATAACTTTGATACTGTAACTTCTTCACTGGAATCTATGGCAAATTCTGCAGGTAATGCAGAGGCCGAAATGGCGATCGCAATGGATTCTATTGATTATAAATTGAACAAAGTAAAAGAAACAGGTACAGGAATTGCGCAAAATTTATTTAATCGTGAAGACATGAAATCCGTACTAGATATTATTAATAGTCTTGGTAACGGGCTTGATTGGTTGACAGATAAACTTGATTTATCCGGAACATTAAGTATTTTAAGCGGCTTCTTGATGAATAAAAACGGTATTGGTGAACGTACAATGTTCCAGTGGCATAATTGTACTGCGCCCACCCCTCTAAAGCTATATAATAACGCCATATAGCCAACGGACGGGAGCATCGCCACTTTAAATAAGATGGATACCTTTAATTGAAATAAATTATAAAAACCGAATATGCTGGGAACCCTAAAGGCTATATATAATCCAAAACGGAGTTGGAAACGACAAACGGTAATGGTGCCGAAAGGCAGAAAAGAACATATATAGTATGCATATGGTGAGAAATCCTAAGTGTAATTTATACTTTTGTATTCACACAGGCTTTCGACTTTATCTTACATAGATAACTTCTGTGGAATTCTAAAAGGAATGGGTAATCGATAGGTAGACATGAAATGAGTTTTTCATTTTATGTTGAAAGCAGGGAAGTCCCTAAGTCATAATATGATATGGGAATGCCCCCAGAGACTGACAAGGTTTGGCTCCGTACAGGCGTAATTGTGCGTGGCTTTGATATACAGTCCTGACCCTCGCGAAACGCGAGAAGCGAATAATGGTAGTTTTACAATTATTTTGTCATAAACTAAATCATAAAATAATTGTGTTTTTTCAATTAGAATATTTACAAAATTCTTTCATTGTGCTACTCTAAAAACATCAAAAATTTATTAGTTTTCTTGCGGAGGTAGTATAATGAAAACATCAAGCAAAGAACGTACTTTACAATGGATAACAAATCAGTATAATAAAGGGAATATATCCTTTTCCCATAAGTTACAGCGTCCGATTGGCCAGTGGTCTCCTAAGATGAAATCACTGCTCATTCATAGTTTGTTATCCGGATTTCCTGTAAACCCGATTTATACAGTAGAAGAAAATAATACAATATATACTCTTGACGGATCACAGAGAACATCAACGTGTATTAGCTATATCAATAACGAATTTGCCCTCGGTAAAGATACTCCAAATATAAAGATTATCAGCAAAGAAAACGGAGAATCTATTTCTAAGGAATACGAAATTGCTGGCAAAAAGTTTAAGAAGCTTGATCCAGATGTACAGGTCACCCTTCTCGCTTGTAGTATGGAATTTTGTACTCTGTCAGAATATACCGACAATGAAGTGAAAGAAATGTTCCGTCGCCAGAACTCAGGTAAACCTCTGAACGGAAAATTGCTTCGTGTTGTAAATGAATCCGACGACTTTAGCGATAAGGTCTACTCTCTCGCCACTCATCCATTCATGGATAAACTTATGACAAAAGCTCAGAGAAAAAACGGCAGCGATAGAGATTTGATTATTCAGACACTTATGTTAATCGAAACAAATCAGGATCACGAATTTATTTCTTTCAGAGCGAAAGATATTGATGCCTTTGTGATAGATCACGCCGATACAATATCACAAGAAAAAATTGATACCTTAAAGGCTGCCATGGATAAATTTGATGAGACATTCACGGATATTAAAATTCCTGTTACATCTGCGCCGATGATTCTCTATAGCGGTTACAGGATTACGAAGGATAAAAAGTCATTCTCAAAATTGGTTGATTTGATTAATGATTTCTTAGCCGGTTATGAGACTAATGAAGAATATAAGCAATTTGTTCAGTCTGGGACTAGCGGATCAGAGAATGTCAGAGGGCGATTGGATTGGTGGAGAGATAAAATTAGACGCTTATAATTTTATGAAGTAAATAACATGGGGACATGTATAATCCTTGTATTTATTGTCTTGTCGTTTTATGTTACAAAACAATATTGCAATAACTCATCAAAAAAGTATTGACGTTTTCATAAAGGTGGTGTAAAATTAGCGGATGGTAATATATAATTATGCTAATTACAAAAGGAAAACAATTATAATGAGTTCAAAAAAGAAAAAGAACGAAAACACATTGTCTCAAAGTAATGTAAAACCTAAAAGTAAAAAATGGAGAAAAAAAATATTTAATGAAAATGCATTTTCAACTATTGTTATTACTGTAATAAGTGAGATGATTTTTGCATTAATTATCTTCTTTTCTACTAATGTAAAAAATTTATTCTCTATCCCTACAATTATAAATCAAATACAGGAAGATGTTAATAAAATTTCAAATAGCACAATCGAATTGGAGAGTTCGATTAAAGACATCAAAGAAAAATATTACGATATAGATAAAAGACTTTCTATAGTTGAATATGAAAATGGATTATATCCTTCTGTAATGATTGATGCTTCGGAAGAACTTATATATTATATTAAAGAAACGGTTATACATCATAATTCACAATATGCTAGTGAACCACCTGCATTACAGGGGGATATATTGGGTAGTAACGCCGATACTGGAGAAAGTATTTTTATAGAGAATGTAATAAATCAACCGATAACTGTTTTTTATAAAGAAAATGATCAAATTACGATTTTTTGTGGAGAAATAAATAATAATAGATATTGGGATGGTGATTGTATTTTAAATGTATACGAAGGAAATATTTTAAAATCAATTGTTGAGTCAGTATATGTTAATGGAAATATTGATTCATATAATCAATTAATTAGGTTTACCACAAATGCAGATGTTGATGTATGGAGTTTATCTTATAGAAAAAGTGGAGAAAATTATGATTCTGGAGAAAGTTGGCATTATATTTATTGTGAATATCTACAGCCGTTTAATTACGATTCTTTAAGCCCAAATGATATAGTAGACATTCAAACATTTAAAAATTATGTAAGTACTTATTCTCGATTAGAAGGATATTATTGTGGAAATATTGTAAACGGGAAATATAGTGATCATACAGGTAAAGCACAGAGAATTATATATTCTGAGGATGGAACTGTTAGACTATTATATATAGGTAATTTTGAGGATGGACAACTTAATGATACCACTGGAAATGCATGGTGTATTATGCTTGGCTATGACAATGAGACATATTATTATTATAAAGGTAATTTCGTTGATGCAAAACGAGAAAATGATATAGGTTTAGTCAAAATATCAGTTGATGAGATAAAAAAACTAATTGAGGGCATAACTTTCAAATGTGAACTCTCTTGGTATAATGAAATATATTAATATTTACTTTAAGACTAACATATTACATATAAAACACTTTATAAAGGAAAGAGCAGGATCGCTAATCTCCTGCTCTTTCATTATCCAAAAATTGTTTTATCTTTTCATCTACAATTTCTTTCATGTCTTGATAGAAATATTTTTTAATTGACTCTTCTTTTGTTGAAAGCAATTTTCCAAAAATATACACAATTAAGCCAACAAACAAAAGGATTGTAATAATTGTAGTATTTCCAAGATCAACAAGCGAATTAAATACATTAGCACCGACTCCTAATAAGAATATAGCAAACGGGATAAGCAGCGTCTGTGATATTCCATATTTACTTTCATTACTACGTTCACATTGATTTAGGAATCTGGAATACTCTATTAATTCGCCTGAGCTAAGATTTTTAATGCTACTCAGCACTTTATTTTTCCATGATTCATAACTTATCAAATTAGTGTTGTCACATTTTTCGTTTTTACGAAGCACTTTAGAATCATACTCTATTCCACAAAGTTTTTTATAATATTCGATTTCTACATTATACTTTATATCGAGTCGTCTTTCCCAATATTCTTGCAGTTTAGGATCAACTTTTCTTTTAAACATATTTATAATCGTCCTTCATAAATTTTTGTCATATCAAATAGTACAATAAATTAATCATCTTTGAGTTCATACCATGATTATATCATGTCATATATGATTTCAAAAGAACAAATTATAATTATTTTTCAAAATAGTATTATATGTCCTTGATATTATTTGACTTCTATAGTAAACTAAAACTAAATAATACTAAGGAGAATATAATCTATGAGTTTAAAAAGAATATCTGTAGCAAATTTCAATACTGTG